>JBMOQZ010000327.1:0-7774 GCA_049322475.1 Myxococcota bacterium
CGCGCCGAGGCGGGGGAGGAGGCCCAGCAGGCGGACGCGACGGCGGCGGATCGTGGCGGCCGGGACCTCGCGCGCCGTCTCGGCGTCGAGGAGCTCGACGGCGTCGGCCAGCGCGCGGAGCAGGCCCGCGACGCGGTCGGGGAGGGGACGGTCGACGCCCGGGGGCAGGAGCCGCGCGATCGCGTCGAGCTGGCCCTGCAGCGCGTCGATGCGCGCGCCGGCCTCTTCCAGCGCGTCCTCCTGCGCGGCGATCAGGCACGCCGCCTCCTCGAGCATGCGCAACAGGCGCCGCTGCGTGTCGAGCGAGAGCGGGCGTCCGGGATCGAGCGAGGCGGGATCGAGGTCGGCGAGGGCGACGTGCAGGGTGGCGGGCGAGGTCATGGCGGGCTCCGGGTTCGACACCCACAGCATGACCCGCCACCGGGCCAGAATTTGTCCGCCCCCGAAAATTCCCCCGGGCGCCCACCGGACGACCCGCCCGGCTGTGGCCCGCGGCCTTCTGTGATACGCCCCCGTCGCCGTGCGGATCCGCTTCTACAGCTACTTCTACCCTCCGTGTGTCGGGGGCGGGGAGGTCATCCTGCAGCACCAGGCGGAGGAGCTCGCGCGGCGGGGCCACGAGGTGCACGTCCACACGACGACCTACGCGAACCTCAACCTCCGCGAGCGCGTGTCCGCCGGCTCCTCCGTCGAGGGCGGCGTCCACGTGCACCGTCGCGCCTCGTTCCGGCTCCCGTTCAGGAACCCGCTCGAACAGGACGCGGTCACGCCCGCCTTCGCCGCCGATGCGTTCCTCCCGGCGGACCTGCGCGTGTGTGTGGGCTACCCCTCGCTGCACCTCGACGCGCTGACGCTCGCGCCGGGGCCGCTCGTCGTCCAGAACTACGTCACGGCCGAGTTCCTCGACGAGATCCTCCGCGGCGAGGGCGGGCCGAACAAGAAGGTCCGCGCCGCCTACTGGCGCCGGTGGACACGTCGCCAGCTGCGCGCCGCGGATCTCGTGATCGCCGACTCGCCGGGGGCCGGCCGCGCGCTCGCGGAGCGGCTCGGGCTCGCCAACGTGCGGGTACACGTCGGCATGGCGGTGGACCCCGACGAATTCGACCGCGCCGACCCCGCCGCCGCGCGCGCGCGCCTCGGCCTCGGCGACGCGCGGATCGTGCTCGCCCCCTCGCGCCTCGCCCCCCAGAAGGGCGCCGACCTGCTCGTCCGCGCGCTCGCCGGGCACCTCCCCGCGGGCTGGCGCCTCGTGATCCCCGGCGCCGTGAACGACGAGGCCTTCGCCGCCGAGGTGCGCCGGCTCGCCGAGGGCCACGACGTCGTGTTCGGGCCCGTGCCGCGCGACGTCCTGTGCGGGCTCTTCCGCGCCGCGGACGTGGTCGTGTTGCCGTCGCGCGGCGAGACCGTCGGCGGCGTTATCTTCGAGGGCATGTACTGCGGCGCGCTCGCCGTCGTGAGCGACGCCGTGGAGGCCGCGCGCGAGGACTACCTGAAGGACGGCGAGAACGGGCTCCTCGTGCGCTCCGGGGACGTCGGGGCGCTGCGCGCCGCGGTCCTGCGCGGCGCCGGCGAGGACACGACGGCCATGCGCGCGGCCGGCCGCCGCATGGTGCGGGAGCGCTTCACCTGGGCCCGCAGCGTGGACCGGCTGGTCGCGCTCTACGAGGAGGCGACGCGTGCCTGAGCTGTCGATCGTCATCCCCACGCTGAACCGCGGGAAGCTCTTCCACGACACGGTGCGCCAGGTGCGCGAACAGGCGTGGCGCGACTGGGAGCTCTGGGTGGTGGACCAGTCCGACCCGGAGCAGCGCGCGGCGAACGAGGGGTTCCTCGACCGGCTCGGCGACGCGCGGATCCGCTACCTGCACCTCGACCGCAAGGGCCTCCCCAACGCCCGCAACGAGGGGCTCGCCCGCGTCGCCGGCCGAGTGGTCCTCTTCCTCGACGACGACGTCATCCTGCTCGACCCGGGCTTCCTCGAGGCCCACCTCCGCCCCTACGGGGAGGACGCGCGGGTCGGCGGCGTGACCGGCCGCATCGTCGAGCGCACCGTGCGCCCGAACGCGAAGGACACCGCCGCGCACATCTCGCCGGGGGGCCGCACCATCACGAACATGTGGGGCACCGAGCGTCGCGAGATCGCGTCGCTGAAGGGCGCGAACATGAGCTACCGCATCGACGCCGTGCGGCAGGTCGGGGGCTTCGACCGCAACTACACCGGCACCGCGCTGCTCGAGGACAGCGACTACGGCTACCGCGTCGCCGCCGCGGGCTGGAAGCTCCTGTACGACCCCGCCTGCGAGCTCGTGCACCTCTCCGCGCCGACCGGCGGCGTCCGCGTCGAGGACGCGCTCCGGGGCGAGTACTGGCGCTTCCGCAACACGACGTACTTCATGCTGAAGCACCGCGGCGTCGCGTCGATGCCGCTGTTCGGCGCGACGTTCGGGGCGATCGCGGCGTCTCGCGCCGCGCGGTGGCGCTCCCCCGGAGCCATCGCGAAGCTCGCGGAGGCGGTGAGGGAGGGCGTGGACGCGTGGCGTCGCGGACCCGATCAGGAACTTCCGGAGGCGCCCGTGGTCTGAGCGGGCATGTGGCTCGCCGCCGTCGCCTTCGCCGAGACCGTCCGAGAAGCCTTCCCGCCCCCCGCCGGCGCGCGCCGCGTCGCCGCCGACGCCTTCGGCGAGCACGTCCGCGACCTGCCGCTCCTGCCGCCCGGCACGCCGGTCCGGGCCTACGACGGCCGCGTGATCGAGATGTACGCCGCGCGCGTCGTGGACCTGCCGTTGCCGAAGGTGGACCTCCAGCAGTGCGCCGACTCGATCCTCCGCGTGCGCGCGGAGTGGGAGCGCGCGCAGGGCCGTTCGCCGGCCTTCCACTACACGAGCGGCCAGCTCTCGCGCTGGTCCGCGTGGGGAGGAAGCTGGGAGAGCTGGCTCCTCGACCTCTTCACCTACGCGGGGACGCGCAGCCTGCCGCTCGACACCGTCGCCGACACCGAGCCCTCGCCCGGCGACCTCCTCGTCACGCCGGGATCGCCGGGGCACGCGGTGCTGCTGCTCGACGTGGCGACGGACGGTCGCGACACCTGGGTGCTCGCCGGCCAGGGCTACATGCCGGCGATGAGCTTCCACGTCGCGAGCCCCGGCTGGCGCAGGGTCGAGGGCGATCGCCTCGTGGTGTGGCCGCTCCCGATGCCGTGGTCCGGCCTGCGGCGGTGGAAGGGTTAGCTGCCGGGGATGGACGAAGAGAAGCCCGGCTGCCTCATGCCGATCGCCTGGGCGGCGATCGCGGCCCTCGCCGTCTGCGCGGGGGGCGCCGTGCTCGCCGTCGCGATCGAGGACTCCGAGTCCGCCGGCGTCGCCGCGTCGACCTGGCTCGCCGGGCCCGTCGGCTTCGCGCTGGCCGGGGCGCTCGCCGCGTTCGTCACCCACTTCGTCGCGAAGGGCACCGGCGCCCGGCTCGCCGTGCCCGTCGGGTGCGGCTGCCTCGGCGCGGTCGGCGCCCTGTTCGCGACGGTGTTCTTCTTCGGGGCGATCTTCCCGTCGCTCTAGGACGCGTGCTTCTTCAACAGGTCCGCGAGCCGCGGCATCGCCGCCTTCACGTGCTCCACCGCCTGCGGCCGGAGCTTGTCGTAGGTCGAGCGCACCGGCCCCGTCGCGCCCTTCGCGCGCATGTCGGTGATGGCGAGGAGCGCGTTGGCGACCTCGCCGCCGCGCCGCACGAAGAAGGCGCGCGGGTCCTCCCTCTTCGCCTGGCACTCGGCCCAGAAGGGGTCGACCTGCTTGGCGAAGTCGTCGAGCAGGTGGTTGAGCGCGCCCCCCACGAAGCCCGGACGCACCTTCTGGACCATCGCGAACGCGCCCTTGATCGCCATGCCGGACAGCCCGCCCTTGTCGGCCACCTCGGCGTCGATCATGGCGACGCCGTCGTCCACGACCCGGCGGCGCTTCGTCGGGTCGGAGAGGGCTTCGGTGAGGCTCGGCATGGAGGGCTCCTACTCGAACGAGACTTCGTTGGACGCGGCGACGCGGCGGGTCTTGCCGTCGCAGTCGGGGACGCCGACCTTGCCGCCGACGTCCTTGTAGAACGCGGCGACGTACTGGCGGCCGTGGCAGGTGAAGCCGGCCGTCCGCTTCATCGCGGCGGCGGCACAGTCGTAGCTGTGGTCGGGGTCGCGGTCGTTCTGGGCGCGGAGGATGCCCTCGTCGTCGCCGGGGACCGCGTCCTTCACGTTCAGCTTCACCCACGGCGCGATGCCGTCGCACAACACCTTCGCTGCCTCGGGCGAGCCGCTCGCCTTCACGGCGTCGAGCACCGCGGCGCGCACGCCGGGATCGGGCTCCTCGGCGACCACGCGCGCGCCGAGGCACGCGAGCTGCTCCGCGTCGCGCGTGCCCTTCATCAGCGAGGCCGCCTTCGCGCGCACGCCCGCGTCAGCGTCGGCGAGCGCGCCGCAGAGCACCTCGTCGAGGCCGTCCGCGTGCAGCGCGTGGAGGCTGTTGAGCGCGGCGGCGCGCACGCCGGCGTCCGCGTCCTTCTGCGCCGCGGCCGTCAGCGCGTCCTTCGCCGCGGCCTGGCCGAGCAGCGTGGCCGCGGCCCCGGCGCGCCAGGCGGCGTCGGGGTTCTCGCCGAGACCCTTCACGAGGAGCGCGATCTCCTCGGGGTCCTTCGTGCCGGCGTACACGGCGAGCGCGGCCGCGCGCACCTCGGCGTCGGCGTCGCCGGCGGCGGCCTCGCGCACCCGCGCCTTCGCGGCCGGGATCTGCACGAGCGCCTTCGCGAGCGCGGCGCGGTCGGGCTGCTTCGGATCGTCGAGGAGCGCGCCCACGCAGGCGAGCGCGGGCTCCTTGCCGCCCTTCAGCCCGCCGACGATCGCGGGGTCCCACCGGCCGCCGTAGCTAAGCCGCTCGCAGAGGCAGCTGTTGTCGAGCGTGTAGTCCTTGAGCTTCTCCGCCGCGAGGCTCCGCGTCTTCTCGTCCTTCATCTTGAGGCCCGCGCAGAGCGCGGCGGTGTCGCCCGTCGCGTGGGCCTTGTCGAGGTCGCGCGTGGAGACGTACGTGGGCTCGGAGGAGAGGCAGCCGGCGGCGAGGAAGAGGAGCACGCCGCTTGCTAACGCCGCCTCCGCAGCCACGCGAGCGGCAACAGCAACCACGCGCCGTCGCCTCCGCCGCACCCGCACGCGGGGCACTTCGCCTCCTTCGTGTCGGCGCACGGGGCCGACCACACGCGGAAGGGGTCGCCCTCCGACGTGATCACGAGCGAGCCGTCGGGCGCGAACGTGACCGCCTCCCGCTGCTGCTGCGACCCGAGCTCGATCTCGACCGGCTCGCGGGCCCAGTTCACGCAGCCGGTCCACAACCACGCCTCGCTCTCGCTGACGAGCACGACGGCGAGCCCGTCCGCGCGCATCGCCCCGCCGGTCACGGGCGAGCCGAGCGCGAGCTCGGCTTCCTCCTCGAGCGTGTCGGCGTCGCCGTCGCACCGCGGCGCGTCGACGCGGAAGACGTGGGCCTCGCCGTCGCCCTCCTTCGTGACGACGCGCAGCACCCCGTCGGGGTCGACCAGCACGGTCTCCGCGTCGTGGCGCTTCCCCTCGGGGTAGCGCAGCGCGCAGGCGACCGCCGTCTCGCTGGCCTCGCTCGACAGCGGCACGACGTACACGACGATCTCGTCGCGGACCTCGTCGTTGTCGCCCACGTCGCCGATCCACACGCAGTCCGCGGCGTCGACCGTCGCGGGGCAGGGACCCACGGCGAGGTCCTCCCAGTCGACGTTGGAGGCGTTCGTGACGGCCTGCGCGCCGAGGTACTCGCCGTCGAGCGTGAAGGCGTGCAGGGCGGCGTCGCCCTCTTCGTCGTCGTGGGTGAAGTACACGCCGTCGCCGCGGTGCGCGACGCCCGACGACTCCACGGCGGGGATATCCTCGACCACGATCGAGTCGCCCGCGTCGCCGAAGGAGGCGCACACCTCGGTGGCGGCGGCGACGCTGACGAACCAGAGGCCCATGCTGCTGCTCCCCACTCTAATCGCCTGCCCCGCCGCGCAGTTGGGCATCGAGCTGCCGGAGGGGGGGCCGAGCGCGGTCGCCGCCGAGGACCTGCAACGCGACACCGTGCGCTTCCTCGATCCGAAGACGGACGTGGCGGCGGCCTTCGTCGACCGCATGGAGCAGATGCGCATCGACGGCGTCGAGCGCGGCGAGGGCCGGGTCTGCGGGCGGAAGAACGGCCCCGGTCCCCGGCGGGTCGCCGTGGCGCCGTGGCCGGAGGACGTCGGCGGCGCCGCGCAGGCGGCGATGTTGATCTCGCTGGCGAAGGCCTTCGACGCGCCGGACCCGCCCTCCCGCGAGACGTGGCTCTGCATCGGCGCGGGCCCCGAGGGCGAGGCGATCGCCTTGCCGGCGGCCCCCGACGTCACGGCGGCCGAGGCGATCGACTACCGCGTCGTCGCGAAGCAGGTCGCCGACACGTACGCGGCGCTCGAGCCCCGCCGCGCGCCGCGGAAGGACACCTCGCCCCGCTGAAGGGGAATCTCCTTCCGTCCTCACGCATTTCCTCTTCGTGGACCGCACGCACGACCATCCCGTCGCGCTGGCCTCCGACCTCGCGGACGCGCTGGAGGAGGCGGCCCGGCGGCTGCAGGAGCACGCCTACGCCTCCGCGGAGGACGTGCTGGCGACGGCGCGGGAGCTCGCCCTGCGGCTCCGGGACGTCGAGGTCGGCCGGTGGCTCCGCGAGCAGGAGACCGCCGAACGGCGTCATCCGGTCCGCTCGCGGCCGAGGCGCGCGTCGTAGACTACGCGGTGTGACCTGGGACCTCGGGGCCTTCGCGGTCGAGGAGCCGATCGGGCGCGGCGGCGCCGCGACGGTGTGGCGCGGGCGGCACCGGCGGTCCGGGCTGCCCGTCGCGATCAAGGTCCTCGACGTGGCCGAGCCCCAGGAGGCCGAGGTCCGCGCCGTCGCCGGGCTCGACCACCCCAACGTCGTGCTCCTGTTCGACCACGGGGTGCTGCCCGACGGCAGCGGGCGGCCCTGGCTCGCGATGGAGCTCGCGCGCGGCACCCTGGCGAACGCCGCGCCGCTCCCGTGGCCCGACCTCCGCGACGTGCTGGAGCGCCTCCTCTCCGCGCTGGCCCACGCCCACGCGCGGGGCGTGTTCCACCTCGATCTGAAGCCCGCGAACGTGTTGCTCGGGTGCCGGCGCGGCGAGTGGGAGCCGGCGGAGGACCCGCTCTCGGGCCTCCGGCTCGCCGACTTCGGGATCGCGCGGCGCGTCCGCACGGGCGAGCGCGACCCCGCCCACGGCGCCATCGTCGGCACCCCCGCGTACATGGCGCCCGAGCAGGCGAGGGGACAGCGCCACCGCACCGGCCCCTGGACCGACCTCTACGCGCTCGCGTGCACCGCGTGGGAGCTCGCGAGCGGCGCGCCTCCCTTCGACGGCGACTCGCCCACCGAGATCCTCCAGGCCCACGTCGTCCGCGAGCCGCCCCCCCTCCGCAACCGCGTGCCTGTCCCCGCCGGGTTCGCCGGCTGGCTCGCCTGGCTGCTCGAGAAGGAGCCGCGCGACCGCGCCCTGCGCGCCGCGGACGCCGCAGAGGCGCTGCGCGCGCTGCCCGAGGACGACTGGGTCGAGCCCGTCGCCGCCACCGCGCCCGCGCCCGCCGGCGACACCCTCCGCCTCGACGGCGCCGACCTGCCCGCGTCCGCGCGGTCGCCGCGGCCTCGCCGGGGCGGGCCGCCCCCGTTCCGCGCGGGCTGGCGCGAGCCCGACG
>JBMOQZ010000328.1:0-7638 GCA_049322475.1 Myxococcota bacterium
GGCGAGGCGCCGAGCGAGCAGGAGGGCACCTCGGGCGACCAGGCGCTCGCGACGGAGCCCACGCAGGAGGGCGAGGGCGACGCCGAGGGCGAGATCCGCCCCGCCGGCGAGATGACCCGCGAGGACGCCGAGCGCTTCGTCGACGCGGTGCAGGACGGCAAGCCGCGCGTGGTGGTGGGCGGTCGCGACACGGAGAAGGACTGGTGATCGCGATCGTCGCCCCCGCGCTCGCCGCCTCGGTCTCGATCGAGCTCGACACGAGCGAGGTCCGCGAGGGTCAGACCGTCGGGCTCACGCTCACGGTCGAGGACTCCTCGCCGCGCGACGTGCCGCGACTCGAGGTGCCCGAGGGCCTCCGGGTCGCGTTCTCCGGCAAGCAGACGACGCAGACGATCATCAACTTCCAGGCGAGCCTCGTCACGACCTACCGCTACGCGCTCACGGCGCTCGCCGCCGGCGACTACACCCTCGGCCCCTTCGAGGTCCGCGCCGGGGCGACCGCGCTCCGGACCTCGCCGCTGCGCCTCCACGTCGTGCCGCGCTCCGCCGAGGAGGCGAACGCGCTCGTCGCCGAGCTCGGCGCCGACGTCGCCTGGCTCGGCCAGGTGCTCGTCTACCACGCGCGCTTCACGACGGACAAGAGCCTCGTGAACGGCCAGTGGGCCCCGCCTGACAGCGACGCCTTGCGCCCCGAGGCCAGCGCCGAGCCCGAGGCCGGCGACTACGAGGTCCAAGAGGACGGCCAGTCGCTGCAGGTGCGGGAGCTGTTCTACCCCCTGCGGGCCTCGCGCGCGGGCAAGGCGCGCGTCCCCGCGACCTCGCTCCTCGCGCAGTTCGCGGTGCAGTCCGGAAGGCGCCGCCCGCGCGACTTCTTCCCGGGGCCGCTCACCGAGGTCCGCAACGAGACGTTCTCGTCCAACCCCGTGGAGATCGTCGTCCGCGACCTCCCCGCCGAGGGCCGCCCCGCCGACTTCACGGGCCTCGTCGGCCGCTTCGCCGTCACGCGCAAGGCCTCGGCGACGCGTGTGGCGACGGGCGACACGGTCACGCTGGAGACGACGATCGAAGGCGACGGCGCGCTCGCCGGCTTCGAGCTGCCCGCCATCGCGAGCGACGCCTTCCGCGTCTACGCCGATCAGCCCGTCGTCCACGCCGCGATCGACGGCGGCCGCTACGTCGCCGCGGGCACCTGGAAACACGCGATCGTGCCGTTGCGGCCGGGCTCGCTCGTCGTCCCCGAGCTCTCGCTGGCGGTCTTCGACCCGGCCGCCGGCGCCTACACGACGGTCACCGCGCCGCCGATCGCGCTGGAGGTCGAGGGCGAGGCCGCCGGCGCCGAGGTGAAGACCTGGGGCGGCCCCGCGAAGCAGGGCGTGGACGCGCTCGGCGAGGACATCCTCCCCGTGCGGACCGAGGTCGCGGTCACGCGCCCGCTCCGCTCGACGTGGGCGTGGACGCTGCTCGTCCCGGGGGCGGCCCTGCTGGCGAGCCAGGGGCTGGGCGCGTTGCGCGCGCGCCCGAAGCGCGCCGTCGCGAAGCGCATGGAGCTCGCCGACCTCCCGACCGACCGCGAGGCGCGGCTCGCCGGGATGGAGCGCCTCCTCCGCGAGCGCGTCGCCGAGCGCCTCGGCGCGCCCCCCGACGCGGTGCGCCGCGAGGACCTCGCGCGCCTGTCCCGCGGCGCCGCCGAGGCCGAGGTCGCCTGGCGGCGCCTCGAGGCCCTCCGCTACGGCGGCGCCGGCGAGCGCCTCCCCGAGGACGAGCTGCGCGCGGCGCTGGAGGCCCTCGGATGATCTGGGCGCCCCTCGCCTTCGCCGACGCGCGCTTCGACGAGGCCAACGCGAAGCTCGCCGCGGGCGACCTCGCCGGCGCCGAGGCCGGCTACCGCGCGCTGCTCGAGGACGGCCTCACCGACGGCGACGTCTACTACGACCTCGGAAACGTGTTGTGGCGCCGCGAGGAGCTCGCCGGCGCGATCCTCGCGTGGCGCCGCGCCGACGCCCGCCTCCCGCGCGACCCGGACGTCGAGGCGAACCTCGACTTCGCGCGCCGCTCCGTGCGCGACGCCCTCGAGGTCGACCCGCCCCACCCCTGGTTCGCGCCCTGGCAGGTGGCGCTCACCCCCGCGGAGGGCGCCTGGCTCGGCGCCGGGCTCGCCGGCCTCGGGCTCCTCGCGCTCGCCGCGCGCAGGCGCCTGCCGCACGTGCCGCTGGTCGGGATCGGCGGAGCGCTCGCCGTGGCCGGCGGCGTGGTGTGGGCCGGGGGTGTCGCCGCGGAGGGGCTCCCGCCCGTCGCCGTCGTGCTCGCCGACGAGGTGACCGCCACCTCCGATCTGGGCGGCGGCGTCTCGCTCTTCACGCTGCACGCCGGCGCGGAGGTGCTCGCGCCGGAAGAGACGAGCGGGCAGGTGTTGCTCCAGCTGCCGGACGGTCGCAAGGGCTGGGTGCCCGCCCAGGCCGTCGGCCTCGCCGACCCGGACCGCCCGTTCCCTGTCTTCTAGGGGCCCGGTGTTATGAGCGCCGGCGAGGAGTCTTCATGCGGACGTGGCTGATCGTCGCGATGCTGGGGCTGGGCGCCTGCGGCTGGGAGCACCGGGTCAACAAGCTCTCGGACGTCGAGTTCGACCACTACTACGCGCTCAAGCCGTTCATGTCGGACGAGGCGCGCAAGGAGTACCTGAAGCTCAAGACCGAGGAGGAGCGGAACAAGTGGCTCCAGGACAAGGGCCTCTGGGACCGCTTCTACAAGTACGAGGAGCACCTCCGCAAGGCGATCGTGAACGGGGCCGTCCAGCAGGGCTGGACGAAGGACATGGTGCTCATGGCGTGGGGCGCGCCCTACGACAAGCGCGTGCTCGCCGGCCGCCCCGCGCCGAAGAGCGAGCTGTTGCTCTACCGCTTCGAGAAACACGAGGACGGCACCGTGATCGTGTGGGTGCCCGGCAGCAAGACCGAGTACAAGGCGGTCGACCGATTCCGCCGCGAGGTCATCCTCGACAACGACGTCGTCACGGAGATCGTCGAGAAGCCCGGCTGGACCGGCCAGTAGGGCGGTGAGGCCCGCTACGGTGGGCGCGTGGACACGGCAAAGCGCCGGGTCTATGGTGGGGCTCGCTCCGGAGAGCCGATGAAGGTCTCGCTGATCAGCCCCTACCCGGACATCACGAACTACGGGCTGCGGTCGATCTCCTCCACCCTCCGCGCCGCCGGGCACCAGACCCAGGTGTTGTGCATGCCCGACTTCGCCGGCGACGGCGAGAGCGTGCACGTGCGCATGTCCGAGGAGCGCTACTCGCCCGAGGTCATGGACCAGATGCTCGAGCTCTGCTCGAAGTCGGACCTCGTCGGCATCACGCTGATGACCCACTACTTCGACTCGGCGCGGCAGCTCACGAAGGCCATCCAGCAGAAGCTGGGCAAGCCGGTGATCTGGGGCGGCTTCCACCCCTCGGTCCGCCCCGACGAGTCCGCGCGCCACGCCGAGTACGTGGCCATCGGCGACGCCGAGGACCTCATGCTCCAGCTCTGCGAGCGCCTCGGCAACGGCGACTCGCAGCGCCTCGGCGACATCCGCTCGCTCGTGTGGCGCAAGGGCACGGACGTCGTCCGCAACGCGCCGGGCTCGCTCGAGCAGGAGCTCGACCGCTACCCCGCGCCCGACTTCTCCCGCGAGGACCACCACATCCTCTTCGAGGGGGGGATGCGCCCCGTCACGAAGGATCTCCTCCGCCGCTACCTGCACAACGGCACGGTCAGCCGCATGTTCGGCCGCACCGGCTACCAGACGATGACCGGCCGCGGCTGCCCGCACGCCTGCACCTACTGCGGCAACTCCTTCTACCGCGACCTCTACAAGCGCCAGCGCTACGTGCGCTTCCGCTCGACCGCCCACGTCATCGGCGAGCTCGAGGCCGTCAAGCGCGAGTACCCGTTCATCGACTTCGTCTGGTTCAGCGACGACAGCTTCTTCGGCCGCCCGCTCCCGGACCTCCTCGACTTCTGCCAGCAGTACAAGACGAAGATCGGCGACCCCTTCTACCTGCTCGGCTCGCCCGGGACGATCACCGAGGAGAAGTACTCCGCGCTCGTCGACGCCGGGCTCATGTGTATCCAGATGGGCGTCGAGCACGGCAGCAAGCGCATCCAGAAGATGTTCAAGCGCTCCACGATGGGGAACGACAAGATCCTCAAGAGCGCCGAGATCATCACGAAGTACACCGACAAGACGGCGCCGCCCCAGTACGACGTCATCTACGACCTCGCCTACGAGACCGTGGAGGACAAGCTCGACACGCTGCGGCTCGTCTCGCAGCTCCCGAAGCCCTACCGGCTGCAGGTCTTCTCGGTCATCTACTACCCGGGCACCTCGCTCCACACGCTCGCGACGCGCGACGGCCTCGTGAACGACGAGAAGGCCGAGATCTACGACCGCATGTTCTTCGAGCGGCACGACAGCTACACCAACACGCTCCTGTTCCTCGCCCGCACCGGCAAGTTCCCGCACCCGCTCCTCAAGGTGCTGATCGACCGCCGCGTCGTGGACGTCATGACGAGCGACTACATGGCGCCCGCCGGCAAGGTGGCGAAGACCGCCATCCACGTCCTGCGTCAGGCGCTGCGCAGCCCGGCGGTGGAGCGCGCGAAGGCGCTCGGCATCTACAAGGCCCGCCTGACCGGCATGACCGGGGCGGACGCCGGGGCGGCGGCGCCGCGCGCAGAAGCGTAGGTTAGGGGCGCTCGATGGAGAGCGCCGTCCCCACCCAGGACGTCACGATCGAGCGCGCGGTCCCAGCCGACGCGCCCGCCATCCTCGCGCTCCACCGCCGCGTGCTCGAGGAGGGCGAGTGGTTCATCACCGAGCCCGACGAGCTGCACGAGGGCGTCGAGTCGAAGGTGGCGGCCATCCGCGACGCCCAGCGCACCCAGCACAGCGCCTTCTTCGTCGCGCGCCGCCAGCACCTCCTCGTCGGCTGGGTGCACGCCGTCGGCGGGGGCCGGCGCCGCACCCGCCACGTCGCCCGCGTCGAGATGATGGTGGACGACCGCCATCGCGGCATCGGCGTCGGCACCGCGCTCATGCGCGCCGTCGTCGCGTGGGCCCACCAGAGCAGCGTCGTCCGCAAGCTCTCGCTCAACGTCTTCGCCCACAACACCCGCGCCATCGCGCTCTACCGCAAGTTCGGCTTCGAGGAGGAGGGCCGCCGCGAGCGCGAGTACGTGTTCGCCGACGGCAGCTTCCGGGCGGACGTGCTGATGGCCGTGTGGGTGAAGTGAGGGCATCGGAGAGCTGCCCCTCTCCCCCGGAGGGGGAGAGGGTGGCCGAAGGCCGGGTGAGGGGCCTGTCGGCAATCCTCCTGGCCTCGCTCACGAGCGTGGCCACCGACTGGGCCTGGACCCCCGACACCCGCGCCCCCTGCGAGGACGCCCCCGCCTGGGACCCCCACGCGCCGCTGCTGCTCCGGATGATGGACCCGCCGGTCGAGACCGCCACCTTCCGCGCGGGGATCCACGTCCACGACGCCGACGGCGACGAGGTCCCCGTCCTGATCGCCGGCGACGGTGACGCCGTCTGGATCTGCCCGATCGGCGGGCTCGCCCCGGACGCCGACTACACCTGGACCGTGGCCTGGGAGGGCACCCCCGCGAACGAGCTCCCGCCGCCCGCGTTCGAGCTCGAGGGCACCTGGTCCTTCCACACCGCCGCGACCAGCGTCCTTCAGCCCGCGGCGGACGAGGGGGGCTGCGCGGCGCTGGGCGAGTGGCACGGGCGGAATTGCGCGGGCCCCGACACCGGCGACTCCGGATGACCCCTGACGCCTTCCGCGTGGTGGAGCGCGTGCCCCGCACCGAGGCCGTCGTCCGCGTGGCCGCCCTCGCCGAGGCCGACGGGTTCGCCGTCGCGCAGGCGACCTCCCACGTCGCCGTGGGGTACCGGCGCGTGGGGGTCTTCTTCGAGCTCCCGGCCGCGGTCGGATGGTCCGCGCCGCTGGAGTGGAGCCACGCGGGGCTCGGCAACTACCACGTCGGCGTGGTCGCCCGCGTCGGCGACGACGACGTCCGCCACGGCCTCTCGCTCGAGCTGCGGGCGCCGCAGGGCCGGGAGGCGGGCGTGCGCCTCCCGTTCTGGGCCACGGTCGCCGGCGAGACGGTCCCGCGCTTCATCCTGCAGGGCACGTGGTCGGTCGGGTTCGGCGGCACGTGGGTCGCGCGCCTCGCCTTCGGCTACGGCAACGACGCCTGGCTCGCGCCGAACGCGTTCCCGGCCGCCGAGGTGGGGATCGCCCACGTCCGCCCGATCGCCGGCCCGGTCTCGCTGGTGGTGGAGGGCGAGCTCCTCGTCGACCCGACGCCGTTGTCCGCGCGCACGCTCGCGCGCCTCGCCGGCGAGCACGTCGCGGTCGACGTGGGCGTGCAGCTCCCCGTGGTCGAGCTCGCGACGGAGGGGGCCCTGCCCCAGCTCGTCGCGCAGGTCCGCGCGCGCCGTTGACGCCTCGCCTCCGTCGCGCCGTCGCGGCGCTCGCCGTCGCCCTCTGGCTCGTCGCCAACACGCGGCTCTGGCTGCTCTGGAGCGACAGCCGGCTGCCCGCGTGGGACTTCGGCATCTTCACGCAGATGGTGTGGATGCTCGGGCACGGGGAGTCCGGCCGGATCTCGCTCCTGCACGGCATCCACTGGCTCGGCGACCACTTCCAGCCCGTGTTGTGGCTCCTCGCCCCGCTCGGCTGGACGAGCCCGTACGCGCTCGTCCTCGCCGAGACCACGATCGTGGCCGCCGGCGCGTTCCCGCTGGCCCGCATCGCGTGGCGGGCGACGCGTTCGGAGCTCGCCACCGTCGCGATCGTGGGGGCGTGGCTCGCGACGCCGGGGCTCTGGTGGGCGCTGCAGTACCCCGTGCACCCCTCGACGTGGGTGGCGCCGCTCCTGCTCTTCGCCATCGACGCGTTCGAGGAGGGCCGGCTCGCCCGCTACGCCGCCTTCTGCGCGCTCGCGCTCGCCTGCAAGGAGGACGTCGGCCTCTACCTCGCGGCGATCGGCGTCTGGCTCGCGTTCCGCCGGCCCGCCGTCGGGATCGCCACCGTGCTCGTCGGGATCGCCGCCACCTACGTCTGCATCGCGCACGTCATCCCCGCGTTCCGCGGCCAGCCCTGGCACATGTTCGAGCCGGTGCCGCCCTTGCGCCAGCCCGGCGCATGGGCGGACCCGCGCGTGCTCGCGCACGTGCTCGCCGAGCGGCCCGAGAACCTGCGGCTCCTCGCGACGACGTTCGGCGCCTTCGGGCTCCTCCCGCTGCTCGACCCGCTCGTGGTGGCGACCGCGCCGTTCCTCGCCGAGCGCGTGTTCTCGGCGAACGTCATGCACGTCGCGCTCACGTTCCACTACGGCGCGCCGGTGTCCGCCGTGCTCGCCGTCGCCGCCGCGCGGGGCGCCGCGCGGGTGCCGCCCCGGGTCGTCGCCGGGCTGCTCGCCGTCGGGACGGTCGCCGCGCACGCCGCCGTCGGGGCCCACGGGCCGTCCACCGCCACGCTCCTCGCGGCGTACGGGGGCCCCGCGCAGCGCGCGCGGGACGAGGCGATCGCGCGCATCCCGCCCGACGCCGCCGTGCTCGCGCAGGACACGCTCGCGCCGCGGGTCGCCCAGC
>JBMOQZ010000329.1:0-50854 GCA_049322475.1 Myxococcota bacterium
CGTCCGCGCCGGGATGGACGGCGGCGTCGCCGTCGTCGCAGTCGGTCCCGTCGATGACCCAGCCGGCGGCGGCCTCGCCGCACACCTCGTACGCGCCGGCGGGGTCGCCGAAGCCGTCGCCGTCGGCGTCGGGCCGGAAGGTCCGGGGCTCGCACTCGGCCTCGGCCTTCGGCGAGTCGGGCGCGCAGGCGGCGAGCAGGAGCGCGAGCACGCGCCAGCGTAACCGACGGACGTCCGTCACCCCCCGCCGCCACGACCTCCGTCACCCCGGCGATTCCGGGCCTTTGCCCGTCGCACCCGCCTTGCACCCACGCGCGCCGTCCCCCCGGAGCGCCCGTGTACACCCAGAGCAAGACCGCCGCCCAGAGCACCACCCCCTCCCCCACCACCACGGCCCCCACGACGCAGGCCCCCGCGCGCTCGAACGCCGCGATGGCCGAGGGCATCGCCGCGGAGGCCGATCCGATGGCGACGCAGACGGTCGTGTGGGACGCCCTGCCGCTGGACCTGTCGCTGCCGATGGCGTGGGAGCAGCGCGCGCAGGGGTTCGCGCGCGAGTGGATCGGCGCGATCTCGCCGTCCGAGCTCGTGTCGGACGCGGGCGAGTTCGTCGGCGAGCGCGTGGGCGAGGCGCTGTCCGGCCTCGCGCTGGAGGTCGCGGTGAAGGGCGACGTCGCGTGTACGCTCGACCTCGGCGGCGAGGTGACCGCGCGGATCGCGCACGAGGGCACGCACGGGATCGCGCTCACGGTGAGCGGCGCGGGCACCGTCGGCGCCGGCGGCGGCGTGGGCGCCGGCGTGAGGGGCGTCGACGACCAGCTCGTGGCGGGGGCCGAGATCTCGGGCGGCGCGAGCGCGACCGCCCGCGTCACGCGCACGTGGCGCTGGCCCGACGCGGCCGCGCTCCTCGCCACCGTCGACGTCGGGGGGCTCACGCGCGCGATGATGGGCGGGCCGCTGCAGCTCATGGGCTACCTCCAGGGCGCGGCGCTCCGCGCGGCCGCCGGGGGCCTCGTCGCGGACGAAGAGCGGTGGGAGGGCTCGGTCAGCGGCGAAGTTTCGGCCGAGGCGGCGTCGGGGACCGGCATCACCGCGCTCCCCGAGGCTCACGGGGGCTCGGAGCGGGAGATAGTCGCGAAGGCGGCGGTCGGCCACGAGCAGGACCGCTGGTTCGTGGAGTTCGGCCTCACCGGCGGAACGAGCGTCGCCATCGGCGCGTCGGTGCTCCGCCTCCTCGACCTCGACGCAGAGGCGCTCGTCGGCGTGGACGTCACCGTGCGCGTCTGGGGGAACCCCGACGAGCTCCTGAAGGGCAAGGTCGAGGGCGCCGAGAAGGCCGAAGCCGTCCTCGACGGCGAGACCGCCGAGTTCCCCGACGTCGCGGAGATGGTCGGCTGGCTCGCCGACTGCCTCGCCGGGGACGGCGAGGTCGTGGACTGCCTCAGCACCGGGGAGCTCCCCGAGGTGACCCTCCGCCGCCACCTCTCGGCGCCCTCCGACGACGCGCCGGCCGCGCTGGAGGTCCTCCACGCCAACGGCTTGCTGCTCGAAACCACCGACTTCACGAAGGACACGCTCACCTCCACCGTGGAGGCCGAGCTCGCCGTCGACACCGAGGTCGTGCGGGTGGCGTTGTGGGGGCAGTCGTTGCCCGTCACGACGGAAGGCGAGCAGGAGGCCGTGCTCGACGTCGCCCGCGCGGTGATCGCCCACGCGGAGGGGAACACGTACGAGACCGGGCTCGACCTCGACCTCGAGGGCGCCCTCGCCTGCGCGGAGGTGAAGGACCCCGTCCACCTCGCGGAGCTCGAGGTCGCCGTTGGCGGCAGCGTCTCGGGCGAGGCCGTCGCCAAGGTGGGCGGCGGCGCCCGCGCCGGCGCGAAGCTGTCCGTCCGTACGCCGATCTCCCGAGAGGAGGCGCTCGCCGCCTTCGCCTGATCGGTTAGCCCGCCGCGCATGGTCATCCTCGGCGTCGCCGACGGCCCGGACGCCAGCGCCGCCCTCGTGGTGGAGGGGCGTCCGGTCTCCGTCGTGGCGCAGGCGAGCGTCGACCGCATCCGCCGGTCGCGCGCGTTCCCCTCCGGCGCCATCGACGCCGCGCTCGACGTGGCCGGCCTGCGCGCCCGCGACGTCGACCGCGTCGCCATCGGCACCTCGTTCACGCCCTCGGCGCTCCTGCGGTCGCGGCCGGAGCTGATCGAGAAGGCCTCGCCGTGGCTCAAGGAGGCGTGGCGCGGCTACTCGAGCGCGATGCGACGCTCGGGCCTCTACATGCTCGAGCAGGACGCCTCGCGCGCGTTCTTCGAGCGCAAGCTGCGCGAGCTGGGTTTCGAGCGCGCGCGCGTCGAGCTGGTCGAGCACGACGACGCCCACGCCAGCTACGCGTGGCGCACCCAGGGCGAGCCCCGCGTGCTCGTCGTCACGCTGGACACGCCGGGCGACGGCGCCGCGTGCACGGTCAGCCTCGGGCGACCGCTCCAGCTCGACCGCCTCCACACGCAGACCGCGCTCGCGTCGATCTGCAACGCCCGCGACCGCGTGGCGCAGCACCTCGGCGTGCCGGCCAGCCGGCTGGGCTCGCTCGCGGCGATCGAGGCGCCGCCCGAGCTGGTGGCGGACCTCGGGCGCTTCGTCCGGTTCGACCCGCCGGGCTTCTCGCAGGACCTCGTGTTCTCGCGCGAGCTCGACGCCGTGCTGGGCGGCTGGGGCGCGGAGCAGCTCGCCGCCGCCGTGGAGGAGGTCGTCGCCGAGGCCGCCGCCGCCTACGTCGCGTGGTGGTCCGACCGCACGCGCGTGCGCACCGTCGCGCTCGCCGGCGCGCTCGCCGAGGACCCGCGCGTGGCCGCCGCCGTGCTGCGCAAGGTCGACCGGCTGTGGGTCCCGCCCGCCGCGGGCGACGGCAACCTCGCGCTCGGCGCCGCGCTCGCCGTCGCCGGGGCGGCGCCGCGCCCGCTCGCCGACGCCGGGCTCGGGCCCCAGTACAGCGACGACGCCTGCTACAAGCAGCTCTCGGTCGCGTCGCTCCCGCGCACGAAGGTGGAGGACCCCGACGGCGAGGCCGCGCGCCGGCTCGCCGACGGGCAGGTGGTGTGCCGCTACGCAGGCGCGCTGGAGATCGGGCGATCGGCCGCCACGCGCGCGGTGCTCTTCGCCGGCGACGCTCGGGGCGCGATGAAGCGCCCGCCCGGCCCCGTCGCGTGCGCGGTGCTCGCCGGCGAGGCCGACTTCGCCGACCTCGACCGCTGCGCGGACGCCGCGCGCTTCGGCACCGTCGCGCTGCGCGCCTCGCCCGCGTTCGCCGCTCGCTACCCGACGCTCGTGCGCGCCGACGGCACCGCGTTGCCGCACGTGGTGGGCGAGGGTCACCCCCTCCACGGCGTGCTCGCCGCCTACGAGGCGCGCACCGGCAAGGGCGCGCTGGGGCTCCTCACCTTCCGGCTCGGCGGCCAGCCGCCGGTCACGACGCCCAACGACGCCGTCCGCGCGTGGCGCGAGTCCGACGCGGACGCGCTCCTGCTCGGCCCCTACCTCGTCGACCGGTCGGCGACCGCGGGCTCGGCCTTCCAGAAGGATCCGAACGCCACCCAGAGCTCGCCCGCGAGGTAGCGGGTGCGCGGGCCGTCGTCGGACCCCTTCGCGCGCAGGTAGTCGTTGAGCCGCTTGCCGTCGGCGTCGTCGCGCACGTCGGGGTGGCGCAGGTTCATCACGAAGCGGACGACGCCCTTGCTCCCGACGTGCACGAGGCCGATCGTGCCGTCCTCGTCGACCGCCTCGACCACGGCCACGTGCGAGAGCGGGTCGTCGACCCGGCCGTTGCCGTCGCGGTCGTAGGTGTCGTCGAAGAAGGCGACGTCGCCGGGCTGGGGCCGTCGCCGGCGATGGAGCACGCCCGCGTCGCGCGCGGCCTCGAACAACATCGCGGAGCTGCCCCTGTAGGCGCAGCCCGCGCCGGCGAGCGCGGCCTCCACGAGCCCGCTGCAGTCCCAGCGGTAGCGGGTGCCGTCGAGCACGATGGCCGAGGCGCCCACGAACCCGGCGGCGATCTCGGCGATCTCCGCGCCGCCGCCGCTCGGCCGCGCGACCGGCACCGACGGCGCCGGCGCGTCCGGGACGTCCTCCGACCCGAGCGAGCCCAGCGGACCGGGGAATCGGTACGCGGGCGCGCACGCCATCCAGAGGAGCAGGCTCATGCGAGCATCCTACCCCTCTTGACGCGACAAGAGAAGCCTAGCCGGCGAGCTCGCCCAGGAGGTCGAGGATCTGGTCGCAGGTGAGGTTGTTGATCGTGGCGGTCTCGGCCTGGCACGTCGTGTCCGCCTTGCCGCTCTCCTCGATGTCCTCCTGGCAGGAGGCGACCATCTCTTCCCGGTCCGCGCCCTCCCAGTCGTCGCGCGCCTGGCCCGCGTACTCCTGCACCTCGCCCCACGCGTCGGGATCGCACTGCTCGGCGGGGACGCCCTCCGCCTCGCACTGCGCCGTCGCGTACTCCGACGCGCACTCCTCCGTCTTGGCGATGACCTGGTCGCAGTACTGGGAGCAGTCGTACGCGCCGAGCTTCTCGAGATCGCAACCGAGCAGCAGGAACAGCATGGGGGCCTCCGGACGCCAGCTTAGTCGATGTCAGAACGCGTGGTTGAACTCCAGGTACCACTGCATGCCCGCGCTGCCGACGTCCCGCGTCCAGACGGGGAGCGCGAAGGTGGCGCCGCCGAGGGTGGGGCGCGCGCCGAGGACGTCGACGGCGACGTGCACGCCGAGGGTCGCCCCGACCGCCGCCGCGACGGTGTCGCCCCGGCGCAGCACGCCCGTGTCGAGGCCCGGGGTCAGGTGCACCTCGGAGAGCCAGTTGCCCCCCATCGGCACGGAGACGTTTCGCAGGGGCACCCAGCGGTACTCCACGCTGGCGACCGCGCGTTCGTTGCCGACGATCTCCGCCACGGCGACGGCCCGGACGTTCCCCGCGCCGCCGAGCGGCAGGAGCCGGTGCTCCACGTCGCCCGACGCCCACGACCCCTTCGCCCGCGCCGCGATCACGTGGCGCGGGTGCAGCGGGAAGAGCCGCGTCGCCGTCGCCGACGCGCTCGCCCACGCCTCGTCGCTGCCGGGGACGAAGCCGCCCCCGACGCCGACCTGCAGGCGGTGGCCCTCCGTCGCGAAGTCGAGGTCGGTCCGCGTGTCCCACGTGTATTGGACACCGCCCCCCACCGCGACCGCGCCCGCGTCGGTGGGGCGGAACGCGGGGTCGAGCAGCGCGGGCCCTCCCCACGCGTACAGGCGGTGCGGCCGGTTGCGACGGTCGATGAGCGGCCCGAGGTAACGGACGTAGCCGAACCCCGCCCCGACGAGGTCCTGCGCGTCGTGGGTCGCGGACAGGAAGTACACGTTGCGCGTGTCGGCGCGACGCCGGAAGACGAGGTCGCCCTGGAACGTGAAGCTGCCCTGCGACGGGCTGACGGCGTACAGGCCCGCGTTGACGACGACGCCCCAGCGGCTCGGCCAGCTGTCGTTCGCGCCCTCGATCTGTCGCACGTGGCCGTCCGGGTCGACGTTCAGTGTGCGCCCCTCGACCGCGAGCGACGCGGGCCCGGGGCCGGCGACCCAGGGGGACAGGCGCTCGCCGTCCGCCTCCACGATCACCACCTCGGCGGGCGCGTCGGCGACGGCCTCGCGGGTGACGGCGCCGCGCTTCGCCCGGTAGTCCTGCCCGCCCGGGTACGGCTTCCCCCACCCCTCCACGAGCGCGGGCGGCACGGCCATCGCGGCGGCGGCGTCGCCGAGGTCGGCGCCGGCGAGCAGGAGCCGCGCGAGCGACGCCGCGGTCCCCTCCCCGCGCAGATCGTCGAGCTGCGCGGCGAGCGCCGGCCCGGGGATCCGCGGGTCGAGCGCGTCCCAGAGGCCCGTCGCCTCCGCGAAGGGCTCGCCGAAGATGTCCGAGTAGTAAGGCAAGGTCCCGTCGTGGAGCAGCGCGTCGATCAGCGGGTTCCACGCGAACCAGCGGAGCAGCTTCTCCGCGGAGGGCGCGGGCAGGTCCGCGGCGAGCGCGGCGGCGACGAAGTCGCGGGACCTCCCCTCGGCCAGCGGCGCGGCGGCGGCGAACAACCCGCGGCGTAGGGCCCCGAAGTGGTAGCCCTCGAAGCCCGGCATGAGCCGGAGCGCGCGCTCGGAGAGGTACAACATCCCGGGCGCCGGGCGCACGAGCCGGTGGTGGTCGAGCGTCTCGACGATCGTGACCCGGGGCGGCTCGAGCAGCGGCCAGCCCGCCTCGAGGAGGTGGCTCAGCACCCGCGCGGTGTGGCGCTCGTGGCGGCGGTGCTCCACGAGGCGGAGCTCGCCGCCGGCCGCGGGCACGGTCGTCACGACGGCGTCGCGCAACACCGCGAGCGCGGCGCGGTCGGACTCGCCCTGCCAGGCGACGACGCCCTCGCCGACGCGCCCGTTGAGCACCCCCGTCGCGCCCTCGGGCAACACGACGCGCACCTCCCAGCGCGCGACGAGCGGCAGGCCGTCGGGGCCCACGGGCTGCGGGTACCAGCCGGCGTCGGCGTAGAGCCCGCGCGCCGCGATCCACCCGACGTCGCCGTAGCGCGCGGGCAGGCGCGTCGTGAAGCGCGTCGTGCCGGGCAGCCCGGCGAGCGGCTCCCAGCGCATCTCGCCGGCGTCGGGGCGCCCGGGGAAGGTGCGCACGCGCCCGCGGTCGTCGGCGGGGAGCGGCAGGCGCGAGAGCGGGTCCTCGAACACGACCGGCTCGTCGGCGGCGATCGTGCCGCGCACGTCGCGGAGGTCCGGGTCGACGCGGGCGTCGATGCGGATGGTCAGCGCGAGAGCGGAGGCGACGAGCTCAGTAAACGAAGCCGAATCCGAGGTTCAACGTGGGGATCAGCCCCGGGGAGTAACCCGCCGAGAGCGTCGCCGAAAAGTCGCCGTTGAGGATCCGGAAGCCGCCCGCGAGCGTGAGCGGGGCGTAGCTCTTGTCGAACGCGACGGTCTCGTCCTCTGCCGTGTCCTCGATGTCGGACTTCGCCTGCGACTTGCTGCCGGTGACCTCGCCGAGGCGGCCCTCGAGGTTGGTGCGGGAGAGGTCGGCGCGAGGCGCGGCGTGGATGCGGTTGACGCCGATGCCGAGGTAGGGGCTGAAGACCGCCTGGTTGATGCCCTCGGTGACGCCGAAGGGCAGCGAGTACCCGAGGGTGGCGGACATGTCGAGCACGCCCACCTCCAGCTCGTCGTTGCCGAGGTAGCCGGCGTAGCCGATCTGCAACGCGAGGTCGGGGATGCGCTTGTAGCCCTCGACCGGCGCCCAGCGCCCGTAGCCGCCGAACACGCCCGTGCGCGTCATCCCGATCCAGCCGAAGTTGGCGCCGAGCTCGAGCGACAGCGGCAGGCCCTTCCGCACCTGGAACTGGGGGATGAAGAGGTAGGTCTGCGGGTCCTCGTCGGGGTCGGCGAGGTCCCAGCCCGTGGGGTTGGTGCCGTCGGTGGAGCCCGTGCGGATGAACGCGAAGGTGTTGGCGAGCCCGACGTGGAAGCCGTAGACGCCCAGCGTCTCGGCGGGGGCCATCGGCTTGTTGGCGATGGCGACGCCGAGCTCCTTCACGAGGGTCTCGTAGCCGACGACGACGTAGTCGTCGCCCGCCCCGGGAGGGAGGGTGGACACGCCGGCGTAGTCGTCCATCGCGACGAGCGAGACGTCCTCCGGCCAGACGGCGAACGCGGGGGTGGCGAGGAGCAGCAGCATCGCGCCGCAGCGTAGCAAAAGCGGGTGCCCGAAGTCGAGCCATCCGTCGTGCGGCCGCCTTCCTGACATTGACTTTCACTTTCAAGAGGATACCGTCCGGCCATGCGCTGGCTGCTCGCCGCCGCCCTGCTGTGCACCACTCTGTGGGCGTCGCCGGCGCACGCCTACGTCTACTTCACCCGCGATCAGCTCGTCGCCGCCTACTTCCCGGACGTGGACACGGTGGAGTCGGTGTCCTTCACGCCCGACGCCGCGCAGCGCGCCGCCCTGAAGGAGCGCCTCGGCTACAACCTGCCGAAGCCCACCTACGAGATCCTCGTGGGGCGCCGCGGCGGGGCCGTCACCGGCTACGCGATCGTCGACGAGCAGGTGGGCCAGCACGAGCCGATCACCTTCGCCGTGTTGCTCGACGCGCAGGCGCGCGTCCGCCGGATCGAGGTGATGGTCTACCGCGAGGCCTACGGCGACGGCGTGCGCGCGGCCTCGTTCCGCGATCAGTTCACCGGGCTCGGCGCCGACGCGACGATGCGCGTGGGCAAGGAGATCCGCATCGTCAGCGGCGCCACCATCTCCTCGCGGGCGATCGCCACGGGCACGCGCCGCGCCTGCGCGCTCCTCGAGGCCTGGCTCGGCGCGAGGGCGTAGGGGTGCGCGACTTCAACGGGCGCGCCGGCATGCTCGCGCGCATGGAGACGGGCACGAAGCTCGTCTACAGCTCGTTCGTCGTGCTCACCGTGCTCGGGCTCCTCACCGCGGCGCTCCTGCACGGCGACGGCATGGGCCTCGACGACGCCGCGACCTACTGGCGCGGCGACGACACGGAGATGGCCTACCCGAAGTCCTACCGCCAGCTGCTCGAGCTCACGCACTTCCACCTGTTCACCGAGCCGGTGACGTTCCTCGTCCTCGCCCACCTCTACAACCTCTCGGGCGACGCCCCGCGCCGGAAGGTGGTGGCCGTGGCGAGCGCGCTGCTCGCGATGGTCGCGCAGATCGCGCTGCCGTGGGCGATCACGTACGGCGGCGCCGCCTTCGCCGTGGCCTTCGTGCCCGCGCACGTGCTCCTGACCGTTTCGCTGCTCTACATGAGCGGGGCCGCGCTCGTCGAGATGTGGTGGCCCTCCTCGCCGTAGGCCTCGCCCTCGCCGAGACGCGCGAGAGCCGCCTCGCGATGGGCACGATCGTCGGCGTCACCGTGCGCGACGACGCCGGCGACGTCGCCGCCGACGTCGAGGCCGCCTACGCCGAGATCGAGCGGTGGGAGGCGCTCCTGTCCGAGTGGCGGCCCGACAGCCTCACGTCGCGGCTGAACGCCGAGGGGGTCGCCACGTTCCCGGACGTCCGCGTGTTCCGCGTGGGGCTCGAGGTCGCGGAGGCCTCGGGCGGCGCGTTCTCGCTCACGTGGCGGGGCGGCGCCGTGACGATCGACGGCGACACGGTCCGCGCGACGGGCGAGGTCGGGCTCGGCGGCGTGTTGAAGGGCTTCCTCGCGGACCGGGCGGCGGAGGTGCTGACGAGCCGGGGGCGCCGCGAGTTCCTGATCGACGCCGCGGGCGACCTCGTCGCGCGCGGGGCCTGGGACGTGGACCTGCCCGCGCTCGGGCTCCGCGTCCGCCTCGTGGACGCCGCGCTCTCCTCCTCCGGCGACGACCAGCAGCCGGGCCACGTCCGCGACCCCCGCACCGGCGAGCCGGTGACCTGCTCGCGCGCGGCGAGCGTCGTCGCCGCCGACGGCGCCCACGCCGACGCGCTCGCCACCGCCGTGTTCGCCGCCTGCGACGCCCGCCTGGCCGAGCGCTTCGGCGCGAAGGCGGTGCGGCTGGACGCGGGCGGGAGGCTTCGGTGGTCGAGGGGGGCGAAGCGGAACTTCCGCCGATAGGCCGGTGTCGACACGCCCATGCTGCTGGACGCCCTCCCCGACGGCTGGACCCCGCCGCTCCGGCTCCCCGGGGACGAGGTCCACCACGTGTACGTGGATCCGGGCCACGGCGAGCCGCGGAACAGTGGCAACCGCGACTGCTTCTGCGTCGCGGAGCAGGACTACACGCTGTCGCTCGCGACGGACGTGGCGCGGCGGCTGGAGGCCACCGGGCGCTTCCGCGTACGGATCGGACGGACCGGCGAGGCCCTCCCGGCCTACGTCGAGCGCATCGCCGACGCGGAGGCGTGGGGCGCCGACGCGCTCGTGAGCCTGCACTCGGACGTGCGCGCGCCGGACACCTACACGCGCTCGCCCGAGGGCTGCTCGCGGAGCACCGGCGCGACGGGGTTCGCGGTGTTGTGGTCGGACGAGGGCGGGCTCGCCGACGCGCGCGGGCGCCTCGCCGCCTCCGTCGCGGACGCGATGATCGCCGGCGGGTTCGCGCCGTACGACGGCGCCGCGTACGTCGGGCTCTACGATCCCACCGCCGCGGGCGCCTTCGTGGACCGGCACGAGCCCCGGAAGCGGATCCGTATGTTGCGACGCCCGCCCATGCCCTCGGTCATCGTCGAGACCCACCAGGCCTGGGACGTCGCCGAGGCGACGCGCTGGCGCTCGCCGGCCACCCGCGAGGCGTTCGCGGAGGCGCTCGCCGTGGGGCTCGCCGCCGCGCTCTGACTACCCGCCGATGCCGGTCATCACGCCCTCGAAGTGCCGGCCGCCCTCGAGCTGGGCCTCGTGGCCGGCGGGCTTGCCGAGGACGATCGCGCGGATGGCGGCCTCGAGCTCGCCGTCGGTGGCGCCGCGGCGGACGAGGTCGCGCAGGCTCGGCGTGTCCTCGTGGGCGAGGCAGGTGCGCAAGTGCCCGTCGGCGAGCATCCGGAGCCGGTTGCAGGTCGCGCAGAAGTGCTCGGAGAGCGGGGCGATGAAGCCGACGCGCAGCCCCCCGACGGTCCAGTACTTCGCGGGGCCGGCGCCCAGCCGCTCGCCGTGGGGCTCGACGGGGCCGATCTCCGCGAGGCGATCGCGCATGTCGGCGGCGCTCACGTTGTCGTGCCAGCGGCCGTCGAACGGCATGTACTCGATGTAGCGGAGCACGGTGTCGCCGGCGTGCCGCTGAAAGTGGCGGGCCATCGGGACGACCTCGTCGTCGTTCACGCCCTTCATCACGACCATGTTGATCTTCAGCGGCAGGAGCCCCGCCGCCCGCGCGGCGTCGAGCCCGGCGAGCACGGCGTCGAGCTTGCCGCCGCGCGTGATCTCGCCGAAGCGCTTCGGATCGAGCGAGTCGAGCGACACGTTCACGCGCGAAAGCCCGCGCGCCTTCAGGACGGCGGCGGTCTTCGCCAGCGTGTGCCCGTTCGTCGTGAGCGAGACGTCCTCGATCCCGGGGATCGCCGCGAGCTCGCCCACCAGCTCGACGATGTCCCGGCGAACGGTCGGCTCGCCGCCCGTCAGGCGCACGCGGCGCACGCCCATGCGGGCCATCACGGCGACGACGCGGGCGATCTCCTCGTAGCGGAGGAGCTCGGCGCGCGGCATCCAGCTCATGCCCTCGGCGGGCAGGCAGTAGACGCAGCGGTAGTTGCAGCGGTCGGTCACGCTGATCCGCACGTAGGTGTGCTGCCGGCCGAAGCGGTCGAGCAGGCCCCGCGCGGTCGGGCGAGCCGTCACACCGGCAGCCGGCGCGCCACTTCGCGCGCGATCTGGAGGAACACCGCTTCGTTGTCGAGCGCGGCGGGGCGGCCCTCGTCGCCGGCCATGCGGATGGTGTCCTTCAGCGGGACCTGCCCGAGCAGGTCGACCGCGTAGTCCTTCGCGAGCTTCTCGCCGCCGCCGCGGCCGAACGGGTAGGTCCGCGAGCCGCCCAGCTCGTACCAGCTCATGTTCTCGACCACGCCGAGCACGGGCACGTCGAGCTTCTTGAACATCTCGACGCCGCGCACCGCGTCGAGCAGCGCGACGGGCTGCGGCGTGGTGACGATGACGCCGCCGGAGATCGGCACCGCCTGCACCATCGTGAGCTGGGCGTCGCCCGTGCCCGGCGGCAGGTCGACGACGAGGTAGTCGGTGCCGGACCAGTCGACGTCCTTGAGGAACTGGTTCACCACGCCCATGACCATCGGGCCGCGCCAGATGATCGGCTCCTTCTCGTCGACGAGGAAGCCGATGGACATGCACTTCACGCCGTGAGCCACGAGCGGGACGATGCGCCGGTTCGAGTCCGCCAGCGGCTTGCCGTTGACGTGCATCATGAGCGGCAGGGACGGCCCGTAGATGTCGGCGTCGAGCAGGCCGACGCCGTGGCCCATCCGGGCGAGCGCGACGGCGAGGTTGGTGGCGACGGTGCTCTTGCCGACGCCGCCCTTCCCCGACGCGACGGCCACGATGTGCTTCACCCCCTCGGGCTTCTGCTTCGTGATCGGCCCGCCGTGCGGCTGGACGCCGGGGCCGGACATGCCGCGCACCGGGTCGGGCTTGCGCTCGCCGGCGTCGTGGGCGTGGCCGTGCCCGTGGCCGTGGTCGTGCGCCATCGGGGTGACGCCCTCGACGCGCAGCGTGCAGGCGACCTCGCCCTCCCAGCGCTCCGCCACGTTGCGCAGGAGCGCCTCGCGCATGCGCAGCCGGTCGTCGGCGGAGTGGCCCGGCTTGCACACGAGCGTGAAACGGAGCGTGCCGTCGTCGATCTTCGCGTCCTGGACGAGGCCGGCGAGCCAGACGGAGCGACCGGAGAGCGGGTCGCGGACCTTCGTCGCGGCGGGCTCCAGCAGGGTTCGGGGGTCCATGGCCGCGCCCTTAACGCTGGCTCCAGTGCAGAAGCAGCGACGCCAATACCGTCCCGACGGGTTCCGCGCCCGCCAGGTTGCGGCCGTCCCACTGCGAGACGCGCTTGCCGTCCGTGACGTAGACCGAGGCGTTCTCGACCGCGAAGAGCTGGCCGGACCCCTGGTAGGGCACCCCCGTCCGCAGCGCCGCGACGGGACCCGGGTCGAGGTCGGCCGACGGGAGGACCCCGTCCTCGACCGCCGCGCAGAGCCCCACGCGCCGCGGCCAGCGGTGCAGCGCCACGATCTCGCCCCAGGGCTCGGCCTCGCGGACGAGCAGCACCTTCGACGCGTTGCGCTGCAGGTCGGGGTAGCCGAACGCCGCGTACTCAACCCCGCCCGGCAACGCGACGACCGCGCGCTCGCCGGCGGCGTTGAGCACGTCCATCACGGCGGCGTAGCGCTCGAGGGTCTCGGGGATCTCGCCCATCGTGTTGCGCTTGATCTCGCCCTGCAGCCCGCGGAGGCCGGCCTTCCAGCCCGAGGCGATCTCCTGCTCCTCGGGGCGGGCGCCCGCGCCCGTCGCCGTGATGGAGACCCCCTCCGGCACCGGCGCGGGCGGGGCCTCCCCCTGGTGGTCGACCTTCTGAACCGGCGCGACCGGCGCCTGCCGAGACGTCGCCAGCGGCGTCTCCTTCGCGACCTCGGCGACGAGGTGCCCGAGCTCGGGCAGGATCAGCTTCTCCATCGCGAGCCGGCAGGCCTCGGGCGAGCCCGGCAGCGCGAACACCGGCCGCCCGCGCGCGACGCCCCCGATCGCCGACGAGAGCATCGCCGCCGAGCCCACCTGCTGCCACGACAACATGCGGAAGAGCTCACCGAAGCCGGGGAGCTCGCGGTCGAGCAGGCCGCGCAGCACCGCGGGCGTGCAGTCGCGCGCGGAGATGCCCGTCCCCCCGGTGAGCACGATGGCCTCGACCTCGACGCGCCCGAGCAGCGTCTCGATCGCCTGCGCGATGGCGCCCGGATCGTCGGGGACGAGGGTGTGGGCGTCCACGACGTGCCCCGCGTGCGCGACGAGCTCGCGGATCAGCGGCCCGGACACGTCGGTGCCGGCGGTGCGGGAGGTGGAGACCGTGACGACGTGGACCCGGACGGCGCGGCTGCCGGCGAGGTGGGTGTGCGGGTGGGTGGCCATCGCGGGAAGCTATCCGCTGCGCGCGAGCCATTCCTCCAACATGACCATCGCCGCCTGCTGATCCACCACCGCGCGCTGCAGCCCGCGGGGCACGCCGCCCTCGTCGAGCCGCTGCCGCGCCTCCGCCGTGGTGTAGCGCTCGTCGACGTACGCGAGGGGCAGGCCGGTCTTCGCCGCGAGCGCGTCGCCCACCTGCCGCGCCAGCTTCGCCACGCGCCCCTCGTGCCCCGCCTCGTCGAGGGCGAGCCCCACGACGAGCTGGGTGACGCCCTTCTCGCGGCAGAGCCGCGCGAGCGCGTCGGTGTCCTTCGCGACGGACCTGCGCGCGAGCGTGTGCACCGGGAACACGAAGCGCCGGCCCGGGTCGCTCACCGCGACACCGATGACCTGCGTGCCGACGTCGAGCGCGAGGACGGGTCCCACGTCGCCCGGTTAATCGGCGGCATGCTGCGCTTCGACGTGGTCTCCCAGGGCGAGGAGCTGGTCTCGGGCGCCACCACCGACACGAACGCCGCGAAGATCTGCCAGGCCCTCGGCGCAGCCGGGCTCGTCTGCGGGCGCGTCACCGTGGTCGGCGACGAGCGGGACGCCATCCGCGACGTGCTCGCCGAGGCCGCCGCGCGGTCGAAGGTGGTCGTGTGCACGGGCGGCCTCGGGCCCACCACCGACGACCTCACCGCCGAGGCGTGCGGGACGGCGTTCGGGCGAGCCCTGTACGAGGACGCCGACGCGCTGCGGCAGATCGAGACGCGCTACGCCGCGCGCAAGCGGCCCATGCCGGTCTCGAACCGCAAGCAGGCGCGGATGCCCGAAGGCGCCGAGGTCCTCGAGAACCACCTCGGCACGGCGCCGGGCTTCCTCGTCGAGCACGGGGGCACGCTGCTCTTCTTCCTCCCCGGCGTGCCCTTCGAGATGGAGGCGATGCTCGCCGAGCACGTCGTGCCGCGGGTGCGCGCGCGCTTCCAGCTCCCGCCCCGTCGCACGGTGATCCTCCGTTGCTTCGGCGTCGCCGAGTCCGTCGCCGGCGAGAAGATGGCGGGGTTCGAGCGCCCGGGCGTCGTGGTGGGCTACCGCGCCAGCATGCCGGAGGTGCAGGTGAAGCTGCACCTCGACCCCCACGTCGACGCCGCGCCGCTCGTCGCGGAGGCGCTCGCCCGGCTGGGGGACGTCGTGTTCGGCGTCGACAGCGGGCCGCTCGCCGCGGTCGTCGGGGAATCCCTGCTCGCCCGACAGGAGACGGTCGCCGTCGCGGAGAGCTGCACCGGCGGGCGCGTGGCCGCCGCGATCACGGCGGTCCCCGGCGCGTCCGGGTGGTTCCACGGGGGCGCGCTCGTGTACAGCAACGACGAGAAGGTGCGCCAGTGCGGCGTCCGGCGCGAGACGCTGGTCGAGCACGGCGCCGTCAGCGAGCCCGTCGCCCGCCAGCTCGCGGAGGGCGTCCGCGCGCACGTCGGGACGACCTGGGGCATCGGCGTGACCGGGATCGCCGGCCCCACGGGCGGCACGCCGGAGAAGCCCGTGGGCACCGTCCACCTCGCGGTCGCCGGCCCCGGCGGGACGATCCACCGCCGGCTGCGGTTCCCCTACGATCGCGACCGGGTGCTGACCTTCAGCGCCGCCGCCGCGCTCGACCTCCTCCGGCGCGCGGTCGAGGGCCTCGACACCTGAACGCCGTTTCCGGTGCCGGACATTTTTTGGCCAATCCCCCCTTGCACCCGTGCAGCCTCGTGGTAGGCTTGCTCCACCATCGGACGTCGCCTCTTCCCCTCCCCCCTTCGCCCCCACAGGAGCCTCCCATGCCCATCGACCCCGAACGCGCCAAGGCCCTCGAAGCCGCGGTCACCTCCATCGAGCGCCAGTACGGCAAGGGCTCGATCATGCGCATGGGCGCGCACGAGCACGTGCAGGTCAGCACCATCTCCACCGGCAGCATCGGGCTCGACCTCGCGCTGGGCATCGGCGGCATCCCCCGCGGCCGCGTGATCGAGATCTACGGGCCGGAGTCCAGCGGAAAGACCACCCTCACGCTCCACCTCATCGCGGAGACGCAGAAGAAGGGCGGCGTCGCCGCCTTCATCGACGCCGAGCACGCGCTCGACGTCAACTACGCGCGCTCGCTGGGCGTCAACGTCGACGAGCTGCTCATCTCCCAGCCCGACACGGGCGAGCAGGCGCTCGAGATCGCCGACACGCTCGTCCGCAGCGGCGCGATCGACGTGGTGATCATCGACTCGGTCGCGGCGCTCGTGCCGAAGGCGGAGCTCGAGGGCGAGATGGGCGACATGCAGCCGGGCCTGCAGGCGCGCCTCATGAGCCAGGCGCTGCGCAAGCTCACGGCGAACATCCACAAGTCCAACACCTCGATGGTCTTCATCAACCAGGTCCGCATGAAGATCGGCGTGATGTTCGGCAGCCCGGAGACGACCACGGGCGGCAACGCGCTCAAGTTCTACGCGTCCGTGCGCATGGACATCCGTCGCATCGGCTCCATCAAGGTCGGCGAGGAGACGGTCGGCAACCGCACGCGCGTGAAGGTCGTGAAGAACAAGCTCGCGCCGCCCTTCCGGCAGGTCGAGTTCGACATCATCTACGGCAAGGGCGTCAACCAGGAGGGCGAGCTCGTCGACCTCGGCGTGGAGCTCGGCGTCGTGCGCAAGTCCGGCTCGTGGTTCGCCTACGGCGAGGAGCGCATCGGCCAGGGCCGGGAGAAGGCGATCACCTACATCCAGGAGCACCCCGAGGTCCGCGAGCGCCTGCGCAACGACATCATGGGCAAGAGCGACCAGGCGGTGACGCTGCTGCAGTCCTCGCAGGCGGAGGCGTAGCGGGACTCACCGAGTGATCGGCGGGCAGTTCACGCACGTCACGTCCGGCGCGGCGTCGCCGAGCCACTTCGGCGCGTCGCGGCGGATGACGTCCACGTACTGCGGGTCGATCTCGCAGAGCAGGAAACGCCGCCCGAGGCTCGCGGCGGCCTCGCCGGTGGTGCCGATCCCGGCGAACGGGTCGAGCACCACGTCCCCCTTGAACGAGTAGTACTCGATCACGCGCTGGGCGAGCGCGACGGGGAACACGGCGGGGTGCTCCTTCCGGCTGGTGGGAGGGATCCGCCAGACGTTGGTGCGGAGGTAGTCGTCGCCGATCCGCGAGGCGGCGACGGCGGCCGGATCGGGGTGCGCGCGGATGTTCCAGTCGATGAGCCGGTCGGTGTGCTTGCGGTAGACCAGCACGTACTCGGTGACGGGCACGGCCTTGTACTGGAGCGGGTTGCGGTCGGCGGCGAAGCGTCGCCCGCGCCCGGTCGCCCAGCCCGCGCCCTCCGGCTTCTCCCAGATGATGTCGTCGACGAAGTCGAACCCCTCCTCCACGAAGATCCGATGGAGGTCGAACGGCACGGCGATCCGACGCGACGCCTCGGAGCGGCTGGCGCGGCGGAGCAGCACGGGCGCCGTGTTCATCACGAAGAAGCGGCCTTCGGACAAGACACGGTGGACCTGCCGGATCACCTTCCGGATCGTCAGCAGGTACTCCTCGTAGGTGACGTAGTCGCTGTAGTCGGGGCGCGCGTTGAAGTAGGGCGGCGACGTGAAGGCGAGGCCCACGCTGCCGGCGGGCACGTCCACGAGCGTCTTCGTGGAGTCGCCCCGGAGGATCGCGTTGCGCAGGTGAGGCTGGATGGTCGGGCTCTCGCCTGCCTCGTCCGCATCGCCGGCCGCGGGGGGCTCGTCCTCGGCGAGGCGCCGGAGCACCACCTCGCGCCGGGAGGTGCGCCGCCGGTCGACCTGCCCCGTGTACGCGTCGATCACGATCTCGCCGGCCTTGTCGCCCCCCTCCCGCGGCAAGAGCGGCACCCGCCACACGTGGTAGCGGTCGTCCACCTCGGGGAGGCCGAACGAGAGGCGATCGGCGAGCCCCCAGTCGGCGAGCGGGGCGCTCGCGATCCGCTTCGCGCCTTCCACGTCGAGGACCGCGTACTTCCGGGAGGCGGCGACGGTCGGCGACGAGGGCTTGCGCGGCATGGGCGGGAGCGGCAGCCTATCGCGCGGGCCGCCGTCGCCGGCGGGCCCCTCGCTTGACGGAGCGGGCCGCGAGTCGGCACGCTCACGGGCATGGACCTGACCACCCTCTGCAAGCTCGCGATGCGTGTCGGCGCCAGCGACATCCACCTCAAGTGCGGCAACCCGCCGGTGTTCCGCATCCACGGGCAGCTCCGGCCGGTCCCCGACATGGCCCAGCTGACCAACGACGAGCTCGGCAAGGCGCTGTGGGACATCATGTCGCCCGACCAGCGCGAGCGCTTCAAGTCCACGAACGAGTGCGACCTCGCGCACTCCGTCCCGGGCGTCGCCCGCTTCCGCTGCAACGTGTTCCGCCAGCAGCAGAAGATCGGCGCGGTCCTGCGCGCCATCCCGTCGGTGGTCCGGACCATCGACGAGATGAACCTGCCCGACGTGCTGAAGAAGGTCGCACAGGAGCCGCGCGGCATGGTGCTCGTCACCGGCGCGACGGGCTCGGGCAAGAGCACGACGCTGGCCGCCATCATCGAGGAGATCAACCGGACGCTCCCCCACCACATCCTCACCATCGAGGACCCGGTCGAGTTCGTCTTCCAGGACAAGATGTGCATCATCAACCAGCGCGAGGTGGGGATCGACGCGAAGAACTTCCACAACGCGCTGCGCGCGGCGCTGCGCCAGGACCCCGACGTCATCCTCATCGGCGAGCTCCGCGACCTCGAGACGGTCGAGATCGCGCTGCACGCCGCCGAGACCGGCCACCTCGTGCTCGGCACGCTCCACACGATCGACGCCCACGAGACCATCAACCGCATCGTCGGCTTCTTCGAGCCTCACCAGCAGCACCAGATCCGGCTCCAGCTCGGCTCCGTCCTCCGCGCGGTCGTCTCCCAGCGCCTCGTCCCCGCCTCGGTCGGCGGCCGCGTCGCCGCGCTGGAGATCATGCTCAACACCGGCACCGTGTACGAGTGCATCGTCGACGCGAACCGCACCCGCGAGATCCGCGATCACATCCGGAAGGGCCGCGCCACCTACGGCATGCAGACGTTCGACCAGGCGCTCTACGACCTGATCAACTCCGGCAAGGTCCAGCAGGACGCGGGCCTGAAGTACGCGAACAACCCGGACGAGGTCGCGCTCAAGCTCGCGGGGCTCGGGGACGACTCGGACTGATGCTCGTGCTCCTCGCGGCCTGCGACGGGGGCGGCCCCGGCAAGGCGGACGACACCGGCGGCGCGCCCGGGTGCGGGATCCGGCTCGAGGAGACGTTCCCCGAGGACGGCGCCACCGACGCGTACGTGCGCGGGCCCGTGGAGTTCAAGCTCACGGACCCCGATCTGACCGCGTCGATCGAGGTCCCCGGCGTGGCGGGGACCACCTCGGTGCGCGGCACCGCGGGCCAGATCGTCGTGTTCACGCCCGACGCCCCGCTCGAGCCGCTCACCTCCCACGAGGCCACGCTCACCTGGTGCGGCGGCACCTCCACGATCGCGTTCACCACGTCGGAGGCGGGCCTCCCCCTCGCAGACCCCGCCGCCCTCGAGGGCGTCGTGTTCGCCATCCCGTTCGAGAGCGGGCGCGTGGTGGAGCCGGACGGCGCCGCCGGGGTGCTCGGGCAGTACCTCACGCAGACCGACCTCCTCCGGGTCGACGCCGTCGGCGACACCCTGTCGGTGACGAACGCCCTCGCGATCGAGGGCGCCTCGCCGCCCGCGCAGGACTGGTGCGTGCCGACCACCCGCTTCGCCGAGGCCGACTTCGGCGACGCGCCGTTCTTCTCGCTCGCCGCCGACGCCGTGACCGTCGTGCTCGCCGGCTACGTGGTCGAGCTGCTCGAGGTCGAGGTGACCGGCGCGTTCTCGCCCGACGGCGGCGGGATCGCCGGCGGGGCGCTCGCCTACGTGATGGACACGCGCCCGCTCGCGCCGCTCGTCGACGCCGACGACCCGGGCTCCGTGTGCAAAGCCGCGGTCGAGTTCGCGGAGGAGTGCGAGCCCTGCCCGGACACGGGCGAGCCCTGGTGCCTGCGCTTCCGCCTCGACCAGCTGGAGGGCGCCGCGATCGAAGGGCTCGCGCTCGCCGACGTCCCGGGCGTAGACTGCGCCGGCTGTGAGACCGCCCCGCCGCCCGACGACGCTGTCTGCGAGTAGCCTCCTCGCGCTGCTCGCCGCGTGCCACGGGGCCGAAGAGCCCGGCGACTGCGGCGGCGCCGCGCTGGTCGACGCCCTCTCCGTCACCGTGTCCGAGTCGCTCCCCACCGTGGCGACGCTCGACCTCGCCGTGGACGGCCCGGCCGACGTGACGGTCACGCTCGAGGCGGACGGCGCGCCCACGGTCGAGACGACCACGTGGACCGACCTCGACGGCGACGCCTCGCTGCCGCTCTACGGGATGCGGCCGGACACGACGTACACCGCGCGCGTCGAGGCCGTCGCGCCGGGGGCGTGCCAGACCGAGGAGATCGCGGTCACGACGGGCAGCCTGCCGGCTTCGCTCGCGGAGCCCGTCGTGGTCGTCCCGGGCGAGGCCTGGGGCAACTGGACGCTCGTGAGCTGGATCGACAACGAGGACCCCGGCAACACCGGCGCCCTCATCCTCGACCGCGAGGGCGTCGTCGTCTGGTACTGGGACATGCGCGCGGGGGCCGTCTCGCCGAACGTGACGTGGGACGCCGACTCCAACGAGCTGCTCGCCCGCGGCGACGACTTCTCGTCGCCGGAGACCACCACGATCTACCGGATCGCGATGACGGGCGAGACCGTGTCGGAGACGGTCGTCCCGTACGCGCACCACGAGCTCGGGCAGGCGCCCGACATCGACTTCGCCGTCCTGCAGGCCGTGTCGCAGGAGGCCGACGGCGAGCTCGTCGCCGGCGATCAGATCGTGGAGGTCGCCGCCGACGGGACCCAGCGCGTCGTGTGGAACGCGTTCGACTGCATGGGCACGCCGGAGCACCACGGGGCCTGGGACGCCGACACCGCGCCCGTCGAGGGGCGCGACTGGACCCACGCGAACGGGCTCACCTGGTGCGAGGAGGACGACTCCTGGCTCGTGTCGTTCTACTGGCTCAACGAGGTCCGCAGGCTGCGCCGCGGCGGGTGCGAAGAGGTCTGGGAGCTCGACGGCGACGACGGCGGCGACTTCACCCTCGGCGAGGACGCGGTCTTCGGACCCCAGCACGGCCCCGCCTGCACGCCCGACGGGGTCGTGCTGCTCGACAACCACCGCTTCGGCGGCGACGAGACGCGCGCGCTCGCGCTCGACCTCGACACCGACGCCATGACCGCGGACGTGCGCTGGTCGGTCCAGCACCCCGAGCAGGCGTCGACGCCGCTGCTCGGCGCGACCGTCCCCCTCCCCGACGGCAGCACCGTCGTGGGGTGGGGCGGCATCGGCGACGTCGGGGTCGTCAGCGCCGACGGCGAGCTCGTCTGGCAGGTGACCCTCGGCAACGCGATTGTGGGCGGCGTCGACCGGCGGGAGAGCCTCTACGGACCCTGACGGACGGGTTAGGAGGCCGGCTTCCCCGGTCCCGCCATGAAGTCCGCCGAAGTCCGTCGCCGTTTCCTCGATTTCTTCGCGCGCCACGGGCACACCGTGGTGCGCTCGAGCCCGCTCGTCCCCCAGAACGACCCGACGTTGTTCTTCACCAACGCCGGCATGGTGCAGTTCAAGGACGTGTTCACCGGCCGCGACAAGCGCCCCTACTCGCGCGCCGCCAGCTCGCAGAAGTGCCTGCGCGTCAGCGGCAAGCACAACGACCTCGAGAACGTCGGCCACACCGCGCGCCACCACACGTTCTTCGAGATGCTCGGGAACTTCAGCTTCGGCGACTACTTCAAGACCGAGGCCATCCAGTTCGCCTGGCAGTTCCTCACGGTCGACCTCGGCATCGACCCGCAGCGGCTCTGGGTCACCGTCTTCGAGAACGACGACGAGGCCCTCGCCATCTGGCGCGACGTCGTGGGCGTGCCCGCCGAGCGCATCCAGAAGCTCGGCGAGAAGGACAACTTCTGGTCGATGGGACCCACCGGCCCGTGCGGGCCGTGCACCGAGATCCACTACGATCACGGCCCGAAGATCAGCGCGGACACGCGCGGCCCGGCCGGCGGCGACGACCGCTACGTCGAGATCTGGAACCTCGTGTTCATGCAGTTCGACCGCGCCGAGGACGGCACGATGACGCCGCTCCCGCGCCCCTCGATCGACACCGGCGCCGGGCTCGAGCGCGTCAGCGCCGTGTGCCAGGGCGTGTACTGGAACTACGACACCGACCTCTTCAAGCCGATCATGGACCACGCCGCGCGGCTCGCCGGCGTCACGTACGGCAAGGACGCGGAGACCGACATCGCGCTCCGCGTCATCGCCGACCACAGCCGCGCCGCCGCGTTCCTCGTGGCCGACGGGGTCACGCCCAGCAACGAGGAGCGCGGCTACGTGCTCCGCCGCATCATGCGCCGCGGCATCCGCTACGGCGTGAAGCTCGGGCTGAAGCCCCCGTTCCTCGCCGACACCGTCGGCACCGTGATCGAGCACGTGGGCGAGGCCTACCCGGAGCTCACCGAGCGCGCGCGCTTCATCCGCGACGTCGTGCGCGTCGAGGAGGAGCGGTTCGCCGCCACGCTGGATCGCGGCATGGCGCTGCTCGAAAAGGTCTTCGCCGAGAAACCGGCGATGATCCCGGGCGAGACGGCCTTCGTCCTCGCCGACACCTTCGGCTTCCCGCTCGATCTCACGCAGCTCATCGCCGCCGAGCGCGGCCTCTCCGTCGACGTCGCCGGCTTCGAGCACCTCCGCGAGGAGCAGCGCAAGAAGGGCCGCGCCGCGTGGAAGGGCTCGGGCGAGCAGATGGTCGACGCGCAGTGGCACGCCCTCGCCGACCAGCACGCGGTCGTCTTCACCGGCTACGAGCGCGACGAGGACGAGGCGACCGTCGTGGCGATCCTGTCGGAGGGCGCGCCCGTCAGCGCGCTCGTCGAGGGGCACGTCGGGCAGGTCGTCACCGACCGCACGCCGTTTTACGCGGAGAGCGGCGGGCAGGTCGGCGACACCGGCAACCTCGAGTGGGCCGGCGGCGCCGCCGAGGTGAACGACACGAAGAAGCCCGCGGGCGACCTCCACGTGCACGAGACGCAGGTCGTCTCCGGCACGCTGCGCGTCGGCGACCGCGTGAAGCTGAAGGTGGACGCGAGCCTCCGCGACCGCACCCGCCTCAACCACACGGCCACGCACCTGTTGCACGCCGCGCTCAAGCAGGTGCTCGGGCCCCACGTCATGCAGAAGGGCTCGCTCGTGGGGCCGGATCGCCTGCGCTTCGACTTTTCGCACCACAAGCCGATGACGCTCGACGAGCTGCGGCGCGTCGAGGACCTCGTGAACGCGCAGATCCTCGCCAACCGCGAGGTCGCCACGAAGGTGGAGGACCTCGAGGCGGCCCGCAAGGGGGGCGCGCAGGCGCTGTTCGGCGAGAAGTACGGCGACCGCGTGCGCGTGGTCTCCGTCGAGGGCTTCAGCATGGAGCTCTGCGGCGGCACCCACGCCCGCCGCAGCGGCGACATCGGGCTCTTCAAGGTCACGAGCGAAGCGGGCATCGCCGCCGGCGTGCGCCGCATCGAGGCCCAGACGGGCCCCGGCGCGTTCGCGTGGGTGCGCGAGCTCGAGTCCGTCACGCGCGCGGCGGCGGGCGAGCTCCGGACCTCGCCGGACAAGCTGCTCGACAGCGTGAAGCGCCTCCTCGAGGAGAAGGCACGCCTGCAGAAGGAGCTGGAGGCCGCGCGCCGGGAGGCCGCGAAGGGCGGAGGCGACCTCGCCGATCAGGCCGTCGCGCTCGACGGCATCAAGCTCCTCGCCGCCGAGCTCAACGTCGACCCCAAGACGATGCGCGACGAGGCCGACCGCCTCCGCGACAAGCTCGGGAGCGCCGTCGTCGTGCTCGCCGCGAAGGACCAGGACGCCGTGCGCCTGCTCGTCGCGGTCAGCAAGGACCTCGCCGGCAAGCGCTACGACGCCGGCAAGATCATCGGCGCCCTCGCTTCCATGGTCGGCGGGAAGGGCGGAGGACGTCCGGACCTCGCGCAGGCGGGGGGGAAGGAGCCGGCGAAGGTGGCCGAGATGCTGGCGGCGGTGCCGAAGGTGCTGCAGGCGTAGGCTGTTTCGGCGTCGGCGGCGGACGGCGAGGCATGGGGCCGCATGTTAGTCCGGCGCCCTCAACCGGGAGCCCCCCATGAACATCAGCGGTATGAACGTCCTCGTCACCGGCGGCGCCAGCGGCATGGGCCGCGGCTTCGTCCTCTCGCTCGCGCGCGAGGGCGCCAACGTCGCCTTCTGCGACCTGAACGACGAGGCGATCGCCGGCGTCGTCGACGAGGCGAAGGGCCTCGCCGGCAAGGTCGTCGGCTTCCGCGCCAACGTCGCGAAGGAGGACGACGTCGTCCAGCTCGTGAAGGACGCGCGCGCCGCGCTGGGCGGGCTCAACGGCCTCGTCAACAACGCGGGCATCATCCGCGACGGGCTCCTCGTGAAGGTCAACAAGGAGACCGGCGCCGTCGAGAAGCTCTCGCTCGCGAAGTGGCAGCAGGTCCTCGACGTGAACCTCACCGGCGTCTTCCTCTGCACCCGCGAGTTCGCCGCGAGCTGCATCGAGACGAAGACGAAGCCCGCGGTCGTCGTGAGCATCAGCTCGATCTCCCGCCACGGCAACCAGGGCCAGAGCAACTACTCCGCGGCGAAGGCCGCCATCGTGGCCGACACGAAGCTCTGGGGCCAGGAGCTCGCCCGCTACGGCATCCGCACGGGCGCCATCGCCCCCGGGTTCACGCGCACGCCGATCCTCGAGGGCATGCCGCCCGAGGCGCTCGAGAAGGTCTCCGCCCCGGTGCCGCTCAAGCGCATCGGCGAGCCCTCCGAGATGTACATGGCCGTGAAGTTCATCTTCGAGTGCGACTACTTCACCGGGCGCACCATCGACGTGGACGGCGGCCTCGTCCTCTGAAAGAAGGCCCCTCTCCCCGCGTCCCCTCTCCCGCGAAGCGGGGGAGGGTGGCCTGAAGGGCCGGGAGGGGGCGGCGCTCAGGGCGTGACAGCCGTCACTCGTCGAGCTCGCCCGAACCCGAGTAGGACACCGTGCACGGCGCGTCGATCTGGCTCTCGTAGGCGTCGCAGGCGCCCTCGAGGGACACGCGCGTGGCCTGCGCCAGCGTGAACGCCGTGCTCGAGTCGACGTTCAGGTCCGCCACGTTCACGCCGAGCGCGTCGCAGCCCGCGTCGAGGGCCGCCGACTCGGTGTCCACCCACGTGTACGAGCCCGGCTCGTCGGGCTCGAGCTCCATCTCGTCGCCGCCCTCGGGCTCGAGCACGAGCGTGTTCCCGTCCCAGCTGACCTCGATGGTGATCGCCGTCGCGTCGTCCTCGCTGAAACCGAGGCCACAACCATCCTCGACGTCGTCGACCCTGTACTCGTAGTCCCCTTCGACGAGGCGGGGGACGCAGGCCAGCAACCACAACACGCGAGCTCCGGGGCGCCGGCGAAGCTACCGACCTGCCGGCCGAGGGGCAATCAGTCGAGCGCGCGCTCGAGCCGCTTCGCCTCGCGCGCGGCGACGCCTCCGGGACAAAAGCACGCCGGGAGCGCACACCGCCGGGCCTCGGCGCGAAGTCGAAGGGCTCGGGCGAGCCCGGCGAGATCACGCCACCTGGAGGGCGCGAAGTCGAGGGGCTCGGGCGAGCCCGCCGAGATCACGCCACCTGGAGGGCGCGAAGTCGAGGGGCTCGGATGAGCCCGCCGGGATCGCGCCACGTTCCGGCCACTGGCACTTCAGGGCGCGACGGCGCTCACTCGTCCAGCTCGCCCGAACCCGTGAGCGTGAGCGTGCACGGCGCGTCGATTTCGTCCTCGTAGGCGTCGCAGGCGCCCTCCAGCGAGATGTGCGAGGACTGCTCCAGCGTGAACTCCGTGCTGGAGTCGACGGTCGCCTCCGCCTCGTTCTCGCCGATCAGGTCGCAGGCGTCGTCGACCGGCGCCGACTCGTCGTCCTCCCAGGTGTACGTGCCCGGCGAGTCCGGCTCGAGCTCCATCTCGTCCCCGTCCTCGGGCTCGAGCACGAGCACCCTGCCGTCCCAGCTGACCTCGATGGTGATCGTCGTCGCGTCGTCCTCGCTGAGGCCGAAGCCACACCCGTCCTCGACGTCGTCGAACTTGAACTCGTAGTCCCCCTCGACGAGGCGAGGGACGCAGGCGAGGGAGAACAACCACAACATGCGAGCTCCGGTGCGCTCGCGATGCTACCGGCCTCGCCCCCGAGGGTCAATCAGTCGAGCGCGCGCTCGAGCCGCTTGGCCTCGCGCGACTCCGGCGCCTCGCTCTTCAGCTTCTGCAGCGCCTCGTTCGCGAGGTCCTCGCGGCCGAGGCCCTGCCACGCCTCGCCGAAGAGCGCGAGCGCCTCCGGGCGGTCCGGCGAGTCCGGGTACTGCTGCAGCATGGGGCCGAGGCGGCCGACGACGCTCTGCCACGCCTCGCGACGCTCGTAGAAGCGCGCGATGATCAGCTCCTTGCGGGCGAGCCGGGCGCGGGCCTTGCCCAGCATGTCCTCGACCTCGGCGCGGTGGGAGCTGTCGGGGAAGCGAGCGGTGAAGCCCATCCACGTGTTGACCGCCTGGCGCGTCCACGTCTGGTCGCGCGCGGCGATCTGCGGCGCCTTCTTGTAGAGCGTGAGCCCGAGCCGGTACACCACGTAGTCGAGGTCCCGGTAGCGCGGGTGCGCGCGGGTGAAGTCCTCGTACGCGAGCCGGGCGGCGTCCCACTCGTTCTTCTTGAAGTGCACGTCGGCGATCGCGAGCTCGGCCTTCAGCGCGTAGGGGTCGTCGCGGTAGTAGGTCCGCACGCGGTTGAACTGCTCGAGCGCCTTCACGTAGTAGCCGCGCTTGAGGTAGCGCAGGCCGAGCGCGTAGGCGTCCTCCGCGCTCATGCGCTCGCGTTCGGCGAACGCGGGGCTCGACCCCAGCGTCAGCGCGCATATCGTCAGGATGATCACCCGTCGGAGCACGGCGACCCGCTATCGCGGCACCCGTGATACGGCGACAACCCCCGGAGCCCCCCCATGCCGCCTGCCACGCAGCAGCCCCCGGTCACGTTCTCGACGTTCCTCATCTCGCTCGCGTCCTCCGGGCTGCAGCACCTCGGACAGAACGAGCGGGACGCGCAGGATCTGCACCTCGCCCGCCAGACGCTCGAGCTGCTCGGCGTGCTGGAGGAGAAGACGCGCAACAACCTCGACGCCGAGGAGCAGAAGCTGCTCCACGCCGTCCGCGACGAGCTCCAGCAGAAGTACTCGGAGGCGCTGCGCGCGACGGTGTGATCGCCCGCCCGGGCAGTTGACAGGCGAGCAGCCGTGGATGTAAGGTGCCCGGCGCTTTCCCGACCTGCCCGGAGTCTACGAGATGGACCGCTCCTTCCTCCTGCTTCTCCCCGCCCTCCTGATCGGCTGTCCCGGCCCCAACGAGAAGGCCGACGACACCGGCGAAGACCAGGACACGAACGCCTGCGGCGAGGAAGAGGTCATCATCGACGAGACCATCCCGGCGCAGGGCTCGACCAGCCACTACTACATGGCGGACCTCGAGTTCCACCTCTCCGATCCCGACCCGACCGGCGCCACCATCGTGACCGACATCCCCGGCACGCAGATGGAGAGCGAGGACGGCGAGATCATCTACTGGGTGCTCGACGCCCCGCTCGAGCCCAGCACCTCCTACTGCGCCACGCTCGAGTACTGCGGCGGCGACGCCGAGATCTGCTTCTCCACCTCGGCGCTCGGGACGCCGCTGTCGGACCCGCAGATCCTCGTCGACCGGACCTACGCGCTCGACCTGCAGAACGCGCGCATCGTGGTCCCCGAGGGCATCGGCTCGGTCCTCACCAGCTACCTCACGCAGGACATCCTCGTCGGCGTCGCGTCGATCGAGGGGTCGGACATCCAGATGAACGGCGCCATCGGCGTCGAGGGCGCGGATCCCCCCGCGCAGGACTACTGCGACCCGACGATCGCCTTCCCGGTCGCCGACTTCTCCGCGTCGCCGTACTTCCAGATCGGCCCCCAGACGACCACGCTCTCGGTCGCCGGCTTCGAGATCGAGATCCAGGACCTCGAGATCACCGGCACCTTCGCGTCCGACGGCTCCTACTTCGGCGGCGGCACGCTCTCCGGCACCATCGACACGCGGCCGCTCGTCGGGCTGGTGGACGACTCCACCAACCCCGACCCGAACACGATCTGCGACCTCGCCACCAGCTTCGGCGCCTCCTGCGTCGACTGCTCCGACGGCGAGCCTTACTGCCTCACGCTCGTCGCCGACCAGATCAACGCCGACGAGGTCTCCGGCCTCACGATCATGGAGGTCGGCGGCAACGACTGCACCGGCTGCGAGACCTGGACGCAGGACACCGTGCCCGCCGTCGAGGCGCAGGAGTGCCCGGTCGAGGACACGGGCGAATAGCCGACGGGCGCAGGCCCGCGTAGAGTGCGGAGAGCCGGGGCACCCCCGGCTCTTCTGTTTTGGAGGAGACCGATGACGAGCCCATGGGTCGCGCTGCTGGCGGCGACCGCTTGCGACGGCAACGGCGGCGGCGGCAACGACACGAAGGACGACACCGGATCGACCTGCACGGTCGAGTTCGAGGAGAGCTACCCCGAGGACGGCGCGGTCGACGTCTATTACCGCACCCGCCTCTCCTGCGAGCTCACCGACCCCGATCCCTTCGGGGCGAACCTCGAGATCGACGGCGTCACCGGCGACGTCTCGGCGGAGGGCGACACCCTCTGGTTCGACCCGCACGCGCCGCTCGACCCGAACACCACCTACACGGCGACGTGCTCCTGGTGCGGCGGCTCGAAGACGATCACGTTCTCGACCTCCGACCTCGGTACGCCGCTCGCGGACCCCGACGCGCTCGCCGGCCGCGTGTTCTCCATCCCCTTCGGCGAGTGCCGCATCGCCGAGCCGAGCGAGCTGGCGTCGCAGCTCTACGACTACCTCACGCAGGTGGACCTGTTGCAGGTGGACGCCGTGGGCGACGGCACGATCGAGATGACGAACGCGCTCGCGTCCGGCACCTCCACCACCCAGGACCACTGCATCCCGACGACGGCGTTCGACGGCGCCGACTTCTCCGAGTCGCCGTACTTCGAGGCGTCCGCGGACTGCATGATCATCGTGCTTCAGGGCGAGGTCGTCCGGCTGCAGGAGGTGCAGTTCCACGGCACCTTCACCGCCGACGGCCTCGGCCTCGGCGGCGGCGAGGTCAGCTACGTCATGGACACGCGCCCGTTCGACCAGTTCGTGGGCGGCGAGGAGGGCGACCTCTGCGCGGCCGCGCGCAACCTCGGCGCCGAGTGCTTCGCCTGCCCCGACGGCGCCGGCGACTTCTGCCTCTCGTTCCTGCTCGACGAGTGCGCGGGCGAGGTCGTCGACGGGGGGAGCGTGGTGGAGGTGGACGGCGTCGACTGCGTCGACTGCGACCTCGGGCCGCCCGCGGAGGACGCCGTCTGCGACACGGGGACCTCGTGCGCGGAGTGATCGCGCTCGTCCTGCTCGCCGGCTGCCCCCTCCCCGAGGACGACGACGACGACAAGTCCGACGACACCGGCGAGACCGAGCCGCCGCCCGAGCCCACCGAGGACACCTCCGACACCGGCCGCACCGAGACGACGCGCCGCTGCGACGTCACCCTCGACGCAACCGTGCCCGCCGACGGCGACACCGACGTCTTCGTGGGCGACGACGTCGAGTTCCACCTCTCCGACCCCGACCGCACCGCCACGATCGTCACCACCATCCCCGGGACGCAGGAGACCTCCGACGACGGCGAGACCGTGTACTGGCGCCTCGCCGAGCCGCTCGAGCCCTCCACCGCGTACGAGGTCACCCTCGAGTACTGCGGCGGCGACGCGACCATCGGGTTCCGCACCTCCGAGCTGGGAGAGCCCCTCGCCACGAGCCTCGAGGGCCGCACCTGGGCGTTCGGCATCCAGGACGGCCGCGTGGTGGAGCCCGAGGGGATCGGCTCGGTGCTGACCGCCTACGCCACACGCACCTGGCTCGTCTCCGCGACCGAGGAGTCCGCGACCGAGCTCACGCTCCTGTACGTCCCGGCGGTCGAGGGCTCCGACCCGCCCGAGCAGGACACCTGCGTCGCGACGGAGACCGTCGTCGCCGACCTCTCCGACTCCCCCGCGTTCACGCTGTCGGGGATCGCGCTCGACGTCGACTTCAGCGGCGCCACCGTCACGCTCGACGACGCGACGGTGTCCGGCACCTTCGCGTCGGACGGCACCTGGATCGGCGGCGGCGAGCTCTCCTACACGGTCGACACGCGGCCGCTCGCGCCCCTCGTCGACGAGTCGGGCGACGAGGGCGTGATCTGCGACCTCGTCGTGAGCTTCGGCAGCGAGTGCGTCGCCTGCTCGGACGGCGAGCCCTACTGCCTCGACTTCCTCATCGACCAGCTCGTCGCCGAGGAGGTCGACGTCGAGGTGGTGGAGGCGGAGGCGTGCGAGTGAACCCCGGATCGTGGCGGCCCCCCGCCCCTCCGGGCGATAATGGCCCCCGCCTCACGAGGTTTCCCATGCGCCTGTCCGCCCTCCTCCTCCTGGTCGCCTGCGGCGGCGGCGAGATCAAGACCGACGAGAACGACACCACCGACATCGACGAGACCGACGCCGACACCGACGCCGACGCGGACGCAGACGCCGACGCCGACGCCGACACCGACTGCACCGCCACGATCGAGGCCATGTCCCCCGCGGACGGCGCCACCGACGTGGCGATCGACGTCGAGGTGGTCGCCACCTTCTCCGAGGCCATCGACGCCGCCGACATCAGCGTGCAGGGCGGCCCGGCCGGCACCGTCACCATCGCCGACGACGGCATGAGCGCCGTCCTCACGCTGGACGACCTGCTGGACCGCGAGACCACCTACACGGCGACCGCCGCGGCCTGCGGCGACGAGATGTCCGTCTCCTTCACGACGGTCGGCGCCGCCACCGAGAGCCCGCTCGAGGGCCGCACCTACGACCTCGACCTCGAGGGCCGCGACGTCGAGTGGGTCAAGCCGAACGCGGGCAGCCTGCTCGCCGGCCAGCTCGAGACCACCCACCTCCTCTTCATGGTCGAGTCCTCGGACGACGTGGAGATCGACATCGTCGGCGCCGCCGGCTGGGACACCGACAGCCGCGGCCTCGAGCAGTACCCCTGCACCTACGCGGTCGACTTCACGCCCACGAGCTTCACGTCCAACCCGCTCTTCCGCACCGACCCGCTCGACACCGAGATGTCCGCCGGCGACACCACCTTCGACATCTACGACCTCACGGTCGGCGGCGTCTTCACCGACGACGGCGAGGCCATCCTCGCCGTCGTGGTGACCGGCCTCATCGACACGCGCCCCATCAGCGAGGCCAACGGCATCGACGTCTGCGAGCTCGCCTCCAGCTTCGGCGACGAGTGCGTCGCCTGCCCCGACGACGGCGAGGAGGCGTGTATGGAGCTCGAGGTCCACGACTCGGAGTCGCCGTGGATCGAGGACCTCGCGGTCGACCCGGACCAGGACCCGTCGAGCGACCGGGCCTGCGACTAGGTCAGCCCCAGGCGCGCTCGGTCAGGGGCTCCGCCGGCACGGGCAGGCCCGCGAGCGCGCACACCTCGACGAAGTCGGCGGGCGGCGGCGTGGTGAACGCGATCCGGCGCCCGTCGCGGGGGTGCGGGAACGCGAGGTGGAACGCGTGCAGCATCGGGTGGTCGAGCGCCTCGACGCGCGCGCGGATGCCCGCCGGAGCGATGCAGTCGCGCCGGGCATAGGCGGCGTCGCCGACGATCGGGTGCCCGGCCTCTGAGAGGTGCACGCGCACCTGGTGCGTCCGCCCCGTCTCGAGCTTGCACTCCACGAGCGCGATGCGGTCGCCCCGCGCGCGCACCCGCCAGTGCGTGACGGCGGGGCGCCCGCGCTTCGGCGAGGCGGCCTCCTCGAGCTCGTCCTCGTCGAGCTCCGCGAGGTCGAGCCGCGTGGGGACCGAGGCGAAGCGCAGACGGTCGCGCGGGTCGCGGGCGAGCTCGCTGCGGATGACGCCGCCGTCGTGCAGCGGGACGCGGTGCACCACCGCGAGGTAGCGACGGTCGAGGTCGTGGGCGGCGAAGGTCTTGGACAGGCGACGGTGCGCGCGGTCGTTCTTCGCGACCACCATCACCCCGCTCGTGCCCGCGTCGAGCCGGTGCACGATCCCCGGCCGCGCGACGCCGCCGATGGTCGACAGGTTGCCGAGGCGCCCGAGCAGCGCGTTGACGAGCGTGCCGCCGGGGTGGCCGGGCGCGGGGTGCACCACCATGCCCGCGGGCTTCACCAGCACCAGCACGTCGTCGTCCTCGTGGAGCACGTCGAGCGGGACGTCCTCGGCGACCACCTCGCTCACGACGGCGTCCGGCACCTCGACGCGCACCTCCTGGCCCGCCGCCGGCTTCGCCGAGGCCCGCGCCGGCGCCCCGTCGACGGTGACGTGGCCGGCCTCGATCAGCTGCTGGATCCGGGCGCGCGAGAGCTGCGGGAACGCCGCCGCCAGCGCCCGGTCGAGCCGGGGCGAGCCCGGCCGCGCGATCCAGAGGAGGGTGTCAGCCACGCGCGCGGTGGAAACGCGACATGTAGCCCTCGACGAAGTCGTCCAGCTCGGGGCCCGGCGGGATCGCCTCGAGCGTGCGCACGACCATCTTCAGGTAGCCGCGCACGAAGGTCGCGCCGGGGAGGTCGCCGTAGGCGTCGCGCTCCATCGCGTCGAGGAAGCGCGCGGTGATGCGGGTGGTGCCGGAGAGGTTGTCGAGCGGGATGCGCCGCAGCTCGCGCACCGCGCGCAAGAACGCGCCGGTCGGCCCGTAGTGGTCGAGCAGGCGGGCGAGGTCCTCGCTCGGGATGGTGCCGAGCTGGATGGCCGGCGCCGCCGACGGCCGCACGACCGCGGCGGACGCACGCGCGGGGGCCGGCGATGGCGCGGGGGCGATCGACGGCGCAGGCATCTCGAAGCTGGCCTCGGCGACGGGCTCGGGCGGCGGAGGCGCCGCGCGCTTGCGCACCGGCGAGACCTCCGGCTCCGGCGGCGCGGGCACCGCCGCGAGCGCCTCGCCCACGCGCAGATCGGAGAGCGTGCGCACGACCTCCACCGCCGCGGCCGCCGCGGGGTCGACCAGCGAGGGGCCCGCCTGGGCCCAGAGCTCCTCGGGGTCGCTCGGGAGGCCGGTCCGCGACAGCTCGCGGAAGCGGTCGTACCGGCGGCGACGCGCGGGGTCGGAGAGCACCGCCCACGCCTCGCCGAGCGCCGCCCGGCGCGCCTCGATGGGCGAGACGTCGAGCTGGCGCGCCTCGGCCGCGCGCAGCTTGCGCACGACCTGCGCCACCTGCTCCTGGTACGCCGCGCGGATCGCGTCCGACCCCGCGTCGGGGGCCACCTGGAGGAGCTCGTAGAAGCCGACGGCCATGCCCGCGCCCCTATCCGGCGGAGGCGGCGATGACCGCCCCGATCAGCGCTTCGTCCTCGTCGGGCATCACGCACCGGGGGTCGAGCAGCACCCGGCCCTCCGCGACCCGCGCCATCACCGCCGGCTCGCCCGTCCGCAGCGCCCTCGCCGTCGCGTCCGGATCGCCGACGTGCAGCGCCGCGACCCAGGTGGGCAGGCCCTGCCCGGGCACCGTGCCGCCGCCCGACATGCTCTCGCCGGCGAGCACCGTGGCCTCGACGCCGGCGTCGCGCAGCCGGTCGACCCAGCCCTGGGCGCGCGCCTTCAGCTCGCGGGTCGACAGCCGGAGCATCGCGACGGCGGGTGGGTCCTCGCCGGCCTCCACGTCGCGCAGGGTGGCCTCGAGCGCGGCGAGCACGAGCCGATCGAGCCGCAGCGCGCGGTAGAGCGGGTGCCGCCGCAGCTTCGCGACGAGCTCGGCACGCCCGGCCGCGACGCCCGCCTGGGGCCCGCCCAGCAGCTTGTCGCCGGAGAAACACGCGACGTCCACGCCGGCGGCGAGCACCTCGCGGACGGTGGGCTCGCCGAGGCCCTCCACCAGCGCGCCCGACCCGAGGTCCTCCAGCAGGAGGATGCCGCGCTCACAAGCGAGCTCGGCGAGCTCGGCGCGCGACGCGCTCTCCGTGAAGCCCACCACCCGAAAGTTCGACGGGTGCACGCGCAGGATGGCCGCGGTCTCGGGTCCGATGGCCGCGGCGTAGTCGCGGGCGCGCGTGCGGTTGGTGGTGCCGACCTCCACGAGCCTGGCGCCGCCGCTGGCGATCACCTCGGGCACGCGGAAGCCGCCGCCGATCTCCACCAGCTCGCCGCGGCTGACGACGACTTCGCGGCCCTTCGCGAGCGCGGTGAGCATCAGCAGCACGGCGGCGGCGTTGTTGTTGACGGCGACGGCGGCCTCGGCGCCGGTCAGCGCGCGGAGCGGGCCGGCGATCCCGGCGGCGCGCTCGCCGCGCTCGCCGGTCTCCAGGTCGAGCTCGAGGTTGACGTAGCCCTGCGCGAGCCGGGCGGCGGCCTCGGCCGCGCGCGGGGAGAGCGGGGCTCGCCCGAGGTTCGTGTGCAACACCACGCCGGTGGCGTTGATCACGCGCCGGAGCCGCATGGCTCGCCGGGCGGCGACCCCCGCGGCCATCGCGGCGGCCCAGTCCTCCGGGGCGGGCTCGCCCGCGCGAACGCCGTCCACCAGCGCCCGCGCCACCGCGACCGCGACGGCGTGGGGCGCGTCGGGCAGGAGCTTCACGAGACGATCGATCGAAGGCAGCCGGCGACGCGGATCGTCCACGCGCCGCACGATACCAGAACGGCGTGAACATCCTGCTGTACGCGCTGGCCACGGTCATCGCGGGCGTGCTCGCCATCCGCGTGCCGCTCGGCGATCGCCAGGACCCCGTCCGCCGCGCGTTCTCGTTGTTCTCGTCGATCCTCTGCTTCAGCTACCTCGGGTTCACGCTCTACCTCTTGCCGGGGCTGGGCGCGTTCAAGTACGTCCACGCCACGGCGGGGGCGTTCCTGCCGCTCGCGCTGCTCGCGTTCGTGGAGCGGTTCTTCGGCCGGCCGGACCAGAAGCCGGACCCTCGCCTCGGGCAGCTCGCGCTCGCGACGCCGGTGGTCGCCGTCACCTTCGTCGTCGTCGACCTCGTGTTCTTCCGCGAGGTGCCCCGCGCCTCGGTCGCGGAGGTGGTCCTCGGCCTCTACATCTTCGGGGCCTTCCTCGCGCCGCTGCACCGCCTGTGGACGCTCCAGCGGGACGCGGAGCACAAGGTCGAGCAGGCCCGCATCCGCTGGCTCCTCGCGCTGGCGGGCACGGCGATCGCTTTTTCCGCCATCGAGGCCGTCACGCGCGCGATCGAGGGCGCGCCGTCCGCGCAGATGTCGCTGCTCGCGCGGCTCGTCGTGCTCCAGGGCGCGTTCCCGCCGCTCGGCGCGATCTTCGCCAGCATCTTCGTCTACTTCCTGTTCCAGATCATCACCGTCTACCGGCTGCTCGACCTCGCCGAGATCTTCAGCCGCCTCGCGGCGGTGGGCATCGCCGGGGTGTTGCTCGTCGGCATCGACGCACTTTCGGTGGCGTCGCTCATCGGCGCGTACCCGGTGCACGGCGCGTTCCAGGTGTTCCTCGCGAGCTGCCTGTTCCTGCTCGCGTGGGAGCCGCTGAAGAAGCAGCTCGAGGCGTGGGCGAGCCGCGTGTTCAACCGCCGCGGCCTCGCGCTGCAGGACACGCTCGACGAGGTGGAGACCGCGCTCGTGCGCGTGCTCTCCGTCGAGGCGCTCGGCCACGAGATGCTCTCGCGGCTCGTCGCCAGCGGGCGGGCCACGATCGCGTCGATGTACATGTGGGACGAGGAGCGGCGCGGCTACCGCCTCGTGGTCGAGCGCGGCGAGCGCGAGCAGCCGCCCATCGTGCAGGTGGCGCGGCAGCCGTTCACCGAGGCGTTCGCGGCGGAGCGCGCGTACGTGCGCGGCCGGCTCGCCCGGGCCCGGACCGAGGAGCCGGAGGCGCGCCTGCGCGTGATGGACGCGATGAACGCGGACGTCGTCGTGCCGTTCACGTCGGGCGACGTCGTGCTCGGCTGGATCGCGCTGCGCGACGCCGAGGGGCACGAGGCGTTCACCGAGGAGGAGATCGCGCGCCTGTGCGGGGCGGCGAGCCGCGCGAGCGTCATCCTCGAGAACATCCACGGCTTCGAGAAGCTCAAGGAGGAGCACCGGCTCGCCGCGCTCGGCACGATGGCCGCGGGGCTCGCCCACGAGATCCGCAACCCGCTCGCCGGCATCAAGGGCGCCGCGCAGTACCTGCAGGTCGCGCGCGAGGGCCCCGACGCCGACATGGTGAAGGTCATCGTCGACGAGGTGGACCGCCTCAACCAGGTCGTGTCGCAGTTCCTCGACTACGCGCGCCCGCTGCAGGTGCACCGCGACGAGGCCGATCCCGCCGCGCTCCTGCGCCACGTCGCGCACGTGGTCGACGCCCAGGGCGAGTCGGTGCGGGTGGAGGTCGCCGTCGCCGACGGGCTGCCGAAGGTCGCGCTCGACGAGGTGAAGATCAAGCAGGTGCTGCTCAACCTCTGCCAGAACGCGATGCAGGCGATGAAGCGGGGCGGCACCCTCACGCTGCGCGCCGCCGCCGGCCACCTCCGCGACCCGAAGGCCCGCAACGCGCCCGCGCTCGAGCTCGCGGTGGAGGACACCGGCGTGGGCATCACGCCCGAGGACCTCGACAAGCTCTTCGTCCCCTTCTTCACCACGCGACACGACGGCACCGGCCTCGGGCTCGCCATCTCGCGCCGCATCGTGCAGGCCCACGGCGGCGAGCTCGACGTGCGCAGCGCCGTCGGCAAGGGCTCGACGTTCACGGTGCGGCTGCCGCTCGGGGCGGGGTGACGCGCTGCGAGACGGTCATCGGCGGACGTAGAGCAGCTCGCCCTCGTGTGTGCCCTGCCGGGTGAACCCGTGCCGCTCGAGCACCCGGCGCGACGCGACGTTGCCCTCCGCGACCGTCGCCCGCAGCTCGACGATCCCGCTGGCGACGAGGTGGTCGACGACCGCGCCCACGGCCTCGGAGGCGTACCCCATGCCCCAGAAGTCCGCGCCGAAGACGTAGCCGAGGTTCGTCGCCACGAGGTCCCGCACGTTGGCGTCCATCTTGCCGACGGCGCGGCCGTCCGCGCGCACGGCCCACGCGAGCCGGGCCTCGGCGCCGTCGGGAGAGCGCCGGCCCTCGAGCGCCGTCCACCGCTCGCACAGCTCGGCCGGCGTGCGGGCCTTCGGCGGCGGGATCCACCGCCTCGTGCGCGGATCGGCGAGCAGGGGGAAGAGCTCGTCGGCGTGGGCGCCGAGCAGCGGCTCCAGCGTGAGCCGCCGCGTCGCGAGCGGAGGATTCAGGGCGTCGAGCACCGGCTCAAGGTATACGCGCCGGCGCAGCGCTGCCCCCGACCGGGGGGCAAAGCCGGCCTGAACAGGACGCTTTTCGATCAGAGCCGACCCGACTGGGACTCCACGACCTCCCACGCTCGGTTCGGGGGTGTGTCGGAACGAAAGAACGCCCATTTTCCCGCAGGGTCGCCGACCGGAGTCCTGGTCGGCGGGGCTCTGCTTCGAACCCGTCCCAGTCGACTCGGCTCTGGGGTCGCTCGGTCGGCCGCGACACTACCCCTTTCGGTTGAGGTTGCGCACGACGCCCACGTCCACCTCCGCCGTCACCACCTCCCGCACCGGCCGCCCCGCGAGCGCGGCCTCGAGCGCGACCTCGCGGAAGCTCGCCGGGAAGAAGCCCAGGAGCGGCTGGCCCTTCGCGCGGCCACGCGCGGCGAGCAGCGCGCGCACCTGCTCCACGCGCAGGTCCACGAGGTCGACCGGCGTGAAGAAGCCGTCGCCGTCGGCGAGCGCGGCGGCGACGCCCCAGAGCGGGTGGCGCGGCCCGTCGGGCTCGATCAGCTCGGGGAGGCCGAGGCCGCGGGGCGCGCGGGCGACGAGCCGCGGGGCGAGGCCCGCCTCGGCGAGCACGCGGGCGACCCGCACCGCCATGGGCTCGCCGTCGACGAGGTGGACCGCCTTGTCCGATCCGAAGCGCGACGAGAGGCCGCCCGCGAGGACGTTGCCTAACAACAGCCCTCGCCCTCGCCGCCGAAGTGGACGTGGGCCTGCGGCCCGGCGGTGAACGACCAGTCGAAGACCTGCACGGACAACGTGCCGGCGACCTCCGGCGCGTCGGCGGGGACGAGCGCGTAGCCGTGGGCGGCCGCCATCGAGAGCACGCCGGCGCTGCCCTGGTGGCCGGCCACGTCGGCGACGAGGCGGTCCCCGTCGCGGGCGAGGCGCACGCGCACGAACTCGGGGCGGCCGGTCGCGCGCCGGCGGGGCGCGAGCACGGTGGCGGTGACGACGGGCAGGTAGGGGTTCGGATCGCCGAGCATCGTGCGCAACAGCGGCCGCACGAACTGGTGGAAGTTGACCATGCAGCTCACCGGGTTGCCGGGGAGCCCGAAGACCGGCCGCCCGCCGAACGTGCCGAACGCGAGCGGCTTGCCCGGCTTCATCGCGACCTTCCAGAAGTCCATCGCGACGCCGAGCCCGGCGAGCACGCCCTTCACGTGGTCGTAGTCGCCGACGCTGACGCCGCCGGTCGAGAGCAACACGTCGCACTGGGCGAGCCCCTCGCGGAAGGCGACGGCCATCGCGGCGGGGTCGTCGCGGACGGTCCCGAGGTCGACGGGCACGCCGCCGGCCTCGCAGACGAGCGCGGCGAGCGCGTGGTTGTTGCTGGAGTGGATCTGGCCCGGGCCGAGCGGGAGGCCCGTCTCGACGACCTCGTCGCCGGTGGAGAGCACGCCGACGCGCGGACGGAGCGCGACGCGCACCGACGGGATCCCGAGCGCGGCGCACGCGCCGACGGCGCCGGGGGTCATCGCCGCGCCCTTGCGCAACACGACGACGCCCTCGGGGACCTCGCTCCCCCTCGCCCGCACGTGCTGGCCCACCTTGGCGGCGACCCGCACCGTGACGGCCTCGCCGTCCGTCGAGGTGTCCTCCACCATCACCACGGCGTCCGCGCCCTCCGGCACGGGGGCGCCCGTCATGATGCGCGTCGCCTCGCCCGGACCCACGACCCGCTTTCCCACGGCGCCCGCGCCGACCGTCTCGATCACGCGCAGCGTGCCCGGCACGTCGCTCGCGCGCACGGCGAACCCGTCCATCGCGCTCGCGGGCCAGGGCGGGAGCGGCCGCGGCGAGACCACGTCCTCGGCGAGGAGACGCCCGGACGCCTCGGCGAGGAAGACGCGCTCGGCGCCGTTGGGGGGGACGTGCGCGAGGATCCTGTCCCGCGCCTCCGACACAGACAGCATTCGAGAGCCTAAAAGGCAACCGCCAAGGACGCCAAGCGAACGCCGAGGACGCCAAGAGAACGAAGAGGCTCCGCCCTCTCACCCAACTTGGCGTTCTTGGCGCCTCCTCGGCGTCTCGGCGGTTGCCTCTACTCCTTGATCTTCAGCTTCTGCCCCGGGTAGATCGTCGACCCCTTCAGCCCGTTCCAGCTCTTGAGATCGGCGACGGAGCACCCGTACTTCTCGGCGATCCCGCCCAGCGTGTCGCCGCGCCGCACCGTGTAGGTGAGCGTCTTCGCCGCCGGCGGGGCCGCGCCCCCCTTCACCGTCAGCTTCTGACCGATGACGATGGTGGTCCCGTCGAGCTTGTTCCAGCCCTGCAGGTCCTTGACCGTCACGCCGTACTTGGTGGCCACGCCCGAGAGCGTGTCGCCCGCCTTCACGACGTGGGTGAGCGCCTCGGCCTTCGGCGCCGGCTTCGGCTCGGGCTTCGCCTCCGCCTTCGGCTCCGTCACGCTGGCCCCCGCGGTCGAGGTGAGCGCCTTCCCCTGCACCGGCACGACGAGCTCCATGCCCACCGTGATGCGGTTCACGTTGCCGATGCGGTTGACCTTCGCGATCTCCTCGACGCTGACGCCGTACTTGCGCGCGATGCCCGCGAGCGACTCGCCGCGCTTCACGACGTGGCGCTGCAGGGTGAGGCGCTCCTCCGGCGGCACCTTGGCGAACGCCTCGGCAAACGCGACCGCGCCGCCCGTCTTGATGCGCACCTTCTGGACCTCGGGGTCCGGCGGGAGCGCGAAGCGTCGTAAGGCGGGGTTGTACTCGACGAACTCGTCCAGCGTCATGCCCGCGCACTTGGCGAGCACTTCGACGCTGGTGGACGCGGGCACCTCGACGCTCTCGAAGCGGAACTCCGCCTGGTACGGGATGCCGACGAAGCCGTAGCGCTCGGGGTGCTTCCCGATGATCGCCGCGGCGATCAGCTTCGGCACGTAGTTCTCGGTCTCGGTGTGCAGGTAGTCGCGCTCGGCGATCTTCCAGAAGTCGGTCGTGCCGTAGCGGCGCGTCGCGTTCATCACGCGGCCCTGCCCGCCGTTGTAGCTGGCCCAGGCGAGCCACCAGTCGCCCGCGAACATCTTGTGGAGGTCGGACAGGTACTTGAGCGCCGCCGCGGTCGCCGCCTCCGGGTCGCGGCGCTCGTCCACCCACCAGTCGATCCGCAGGCCGTAGTCCTTGCCCGTGTAGGACATGAACTGCCAGAGGCCGGCGGCCGAGGCGTAGCTCGTGGCGCCGGTGGAGAAGCCGCTCTCGATCATCGAGAGGTACACGAGGTCGCGCGGCAGCCCCCGCGCCTCGATCGCGCGGTGCATCATCGGCATCCACTTCGTGGAGCGCTCGAGGTAGCGCGCGTAGTACTTCCGACCGGGCCCGAGGAAGTAGGTCATCCACCGCTTGACGTGCTCGTTGACGACGATGGGGATGTCGAACTCGGAGGGGTCGACCTCGTCGAGGCGCAGCGGGTCCGCGGAGAGCGCCGCGAGCGGGTCGAGGTAATAGGCGACCGGCGGCTCGGCGCCCACGACGCCGCTGTAGGCCAGCTCCGCCATGCGCTCCTCGACGAGCTCGCGGCTGGCCTCGATCACCGCGGGGGCCGGCGGCGCGCTCTCGGCGCCCTCGATGTACTCCCAGATGGAGGGCTCGCCCGGCTCGGCGGCGGGCGCCTCCGGGTCCAGTTCCGGGGACTGCGCCAAGGCGGCGCGGAGGAGGAGGGAGAGGAGGGACATGCGGGCGGGCGTGAAAGGATAACAGTCGCGCGGCATGTCCTCCATCGTCGTGGCGACGTCGCGCGACACGCTCCGCGCCGAGACGACCGTCCCGCTCCTGCGGGAGGGCTTCGCCGTCCGCGCGGTGGCCGACTGGCCGGGGCTCGTCCGCGCCCTCGCCTTCGACGAGACGCGCCTCGCGCTCGTCGATCCGGAGCTGCCCCACCTGTCGCCGCAGCTCCTCGCGAGCCTCGCCAACACGCTCCCGAACCGGCCGACCGTGCGATCGCTGGGAGACGACGCCCCGCCGCTCGAGCGCCTCCCGGCCACGCCGCGCGCCTCCGTGCGCCTCGCCCGCCAGGTGTGCGGGCGACTCGGGCTCGACCCCGCCGAGCGCAAGCTGCTCGGCTGGATGGGCCTCGGCGCCGAGCCGATCGAGCTCTTGGCGCGCCTCGCGGCGTCGCCGTTGCCGATCCTGCTGCAGGGCGAGCGCGGCACGGGCAAGGAGCGGATCGCCCGGGTCATCCACCGGCTCGCGTCGCGTCCGGGCACGTTCCTCACGCTCGCGGCCGAGGAGACCTTCGCGCCCGGCGCGGAGCCCGGCACCGTCTTCTTCGAGTCGGCCCACCGCCGGCCCGAGCTGCGCGCCCACGTCCGCCAGGCCCAGGACCTCGGGTGGCGCGTGGTCTGCGGCTCGCGGCTCCCCGAGCCCATCCCGGGCATCGCCTGGGCGCGGCTCGTGCTCACCCCGCTCCGCGAGCGCCCGACCGACCTCCGTCAGCTCGCCCAGCACTACCTCGACCAGCACGCGCGGCGCATGGGCCTCCCACGGCGCTCCCTCGACCGCGGCATGTGGGCGCTCCTGCACGCGCACCGGTGGCCCGGCAACGCGCGCGAGCTCGAGATGTTCGTGGTGCAGGTGCTCGGGTCGGTCGACGCCGCCGTGGTCCGCGGGGCCGAGCTCCGCGACGACCTGCGCGCGCTGCTCCTCCCGCGCGCGGAGGGCCCGGGCGTCGAGAGCTTCGAGGAGATGGCCCGGGCGAGGCTCCTGCCGGTCGTCACGGCCTACTCGCCCGGCGGCACGGACACCCTCCACGAGATCGTGGTGGCCAGCGCCGAGCGCGCCCTCATCCAGCTCGTGCTCGCCCGCACCCAGGGCAACCGCAAGGCCGCCGCCGCGCTGCTCGGCATCGCCCGCAACACGCTGCAGGCGCGGATCGAGGCGCTGGGCTTAGGATCGAGCGCGTAGCGCGCGGATCGCCGCGCGCGGGTCGGGCGCCGTCCACACCGCGCCGATCGCCGTCCACGCGTGCACCCCGGTCGCCCGCAGCGCGTCGAGCCGCGCGGGCGTGACCCCGCCGATCGCGACGACGGGCACGGGCGAGACCCGCACCACCTCAGCGAGCAGGTCGAGCCCCCGCGCGTCGTAGCCCGTGTCCTTCGTGTCGGTTGCGAACACCGGCCCGAACCCCACGTAGGCGGCCGCCCCGGGCGACGCGGCCTGCGCGACCGAGTGGGTGGAGCGCCCGAAGGTCGTGCCCGCCGGGTCGGGGCCGTCCTCCTGCCCGAGGTGGGCCCACGCCCCCACCGCCCGCGCGGCGTCCACGTCGTCGTTGATCACGAGGCACACCGGCGGGCAGACGCGGGCGAGCGCGATCCGCCCTGCGGTCGACCATCCCTTGCAGCGCAGCTGCACGATGGCGACGCCCTCGTCCGCGAGCAGGCGCGCCTGGGCGAGCGGGTCGCCGAAGGCGGAGTCCGCGATTCCGTAGAGACCTTCGACCTCGGGCGCGACGGAGCGCACGGACGCACCCTAACTCGCGCCCCCGCGGGTGCCCGCCTTCGGCGACGAACCGAACGGGGAGGAGTCAGGTCGAAAACTCCTGCCGATCGATCGGTAGACAAACGCACGAGCCGTGCGTATCCTCGATGACGGTCGAGGGAGCGGGCGCTCGTTGGACATCCTGATCGTCATCGCGAATGCGGAGCTTTCCCGCATCATCGGCGACGTTTTGCGCGCCGAGGGGCACGCCGTGTGGGAAGCCGCCGACGCCCGCACGGCATTCCGCGCGCTGATGTCGCGACTGCCGGACGTCGCGCTGCTCGACGTGAAGCTGCCCGACATCGGCGGCGTGGACGTGCTGCGCGCGCTGCGCGAGTCGCCCGGCGGGCGCGGCGTCACCGCGCTGCTCATCGCCGACGACCCGCTCCGCACGCGCTGGGAGGCGCGCGACCTCGAGCCCGAGCGCGTGTTGACGAAGCCGATCGACGTGCTCGATCTCACCGACCTCGTGCGCGAGATCGCCGCTCGCCGGGGCGATCGCCCGTCGGAGGGCGAGTCCGCGCCCACGGTCGACGCCCCCGCGCCGCCCCCGGCGCCGACGCTCCCGCCGGCCGCCCAGGTCTCGCCGACGCTGCGCTCCATCCCGCCCGACGCGGCGACGCCGCCGCTCCCGCCGCGGCCGGCGAGGCCCCCCTCGCAGGAGACGGTCCCGCCGCGCCCCGGCACGCGCTCGATCCCGCCCGGGACCATGCGCTGGAGCGCCAACGGCCCCTCCCAGCCCCCGGCGCCGCAGGCGCCTCCGGGCCCCGAGGTCCGGCCTCCCCCGCCCGCCGCGCGCACGTCGCCGCCATCGAACCCCGGGTTCTCGCCCGACGCGCCGTCGCGACCGCCTCCTTCGAATGACGCGTGGAAGTCGCCCACGCGCACCAGCATCCCGCCCACCGACATCCCGCGCCCCGGCGCGCGCGCCACCGAGCCCTCTGCGCCCACGGTGGACGCATGGGGTGTGCTGGGCATCCCGCGCGGCTCCTCGCCCGAGGTGATCCTCGGGGCGGTCGAGCGCCTCATCGCCGAGTACAGCGAGACGGCCAACCGGGAGAAGAGCCTGGACGCGCGCGCGCGCGCGTCGTCGATGGCGGCGCGCGTCCGTGCGGCTTCCCGCGAGCTGTTGGGCGACGTCCCCTCCCCGCCCCCGGCCGAGACCGAATAGTCTTGTCGCGCGTGTAGGGAGGTCCGACTGGTCGTCCTGGTGGTCACGGGGGAGCCCGACGTGGGGCGCCTCGTTTGCGAGATGCTGCAGCTCGACGGGCACGCGGTGACCGGCGCCCCGGACGGGCGCGGCGGCGTCCGCTCGCTCGTCGCCTCCCTCCCCGACGTCCTCGTCATCGACGCGCGCCTGCCCGACGTGAGCGGCGTGGAGGTCGTACGCGCGCTCCGCCAGGCGCCGGGCGGCGGCGCGGTCAACGTCGTGTTGCTCTGCGACGACCCCTCGAAGGTCTCCGCGGCCGCGCAGGTGCTGCGCATCTCGCGCGTGGTCACGAAGCCGGTGAGCCTGCTCGACCTCTCCGACGTGGTCCGCGCGGTCGCCCCGGCCACCGCCTCGCGCCGCGTGCCGCCGCCCTCGCCCTCGCCCACGCCGCCGTCGCGCGGCCGGACGCCGCTCCCCGACGCGTACGCGCAGAAGCCCCGCGAGCCGATGCCGCTCCGCACGGGACACCCGCGTACGGCGCCGCCGGGCACGCCGCTGCCGCTCTACACGCGCACGCCCACGGCCCCGCCGGGCACGCCCCTCCCCGCCCGTCCGTCGTCCGCGCCGCCCGCCCCTGCGCACGAGCGGCTCGCCGCTCCCGCGGGCCGCGTGGTCCCGCCGCCGGCGTCGTCCGTCGCCGCCGCCGCGCAGCTGCTCGTGCGGCTCAAGCGCGAGGTGAAGCTGGTGGAGGAGGCCGACGCGTGGACCGCGCTCGGCGTCCCGCGCCGCAGCCAGGCGGCGCTCGTGGCGAAGGCGGTCGAGCGCCTGCGCGCCCGCTACGCCCCGCTGACGCGCGACGCCCAGCCCGAGGTGCGCGAGCTCGCCGCGCGTATCCTCAAGCGCATCGACGCCGCCGCCGCCGACACCGGGCTCGACCTCGTGGTCGCGGCGGCGGAGGACGACGGGCTCGCCGAAGGGCGCCGGCTGCTCGAGCGCGGGGAGTGGGAGGCGGCCGACGCCTTCTACGAGGCGGCCCGCGACGCACGCCCCGACTCCGCGTCCGCCATGGCCGGCCTCGGCTGGGCGCGCTTCCACAACCCGCGCCGGCCCCAGACCTCCCGCGAGGACGACGGCGCCTCGCTGATCCAGCTCGCCCTCACCTTCGAGGCCGGGCTCCCGGACGCCTGGTACTGGCTGGCGGCGATCACCGCCCGCCGGGGCGATCGCGCCACGGCGATGACCCACGTGCAGAAGGCGCTCCGGCTCGACCCCATCCACGCCGGCGCCACCGAGCTCCTCCGCGAGCTGCGGGCGGCGATGCCGCCCGAGGCGGCCGAGTAGTTACTCGGGCATCGGCTCGTCGAGCGGCGGCTCCTCGTCGCCCGGGAGGAAGCCCTCGTCGAGCGGCGGCTCCTCGAGCCCGGGAGGCAGGTCGTCCGGGGGGCCCGGCGGCATGTCGGACGGATCGAGGTCCGGCGGCGGGAAGTCGCGGTCCTTGTCGGACTGCCCCTCGCCGCGCGCGGCGGCCTCCTCGCGGCGCTTCCGCAGGCGCTCGCGCCGCTCCTGGATACGCTTCTCGCGGCGCGCGCGGCGCGCCTCCTCGCTCGCCGCGGCGTCGCCCTCGCGATCGCCGGCGAGGGGGCCGACGCCCGCGCCCGCGAGCGGGCCGTCCTCGCGAGGCGTGCGCGCGGCGCGCCCCCCGGCGCGGTTGGGACGCGCGTTCGGGGCCAGCACCGTTCCGGTGACGAGGAAGTGGTACACGCCGTCGGAGTCGCGGGCGCGCTTCAGATCGGGGGCGACCTGCGCGAGCTTGTCGATGTCCTCGGGCAGCGTGAACGACAGCTCGAGGCGGTTGCGGCTGCGCCCGAGCTTCTTGTTCAGCGTGATGTCGCCCGAGAGCGTGGCGGTCAGCACGCTCGACTCGAAGGTGCCCTCCGTGATCTCGAGCTTGCCCTCCTTCACCTCGCCGGCGACCACGGCCTTGTCGAACACCACCTCCGGGAGCTCGAAGCCGGCCACCTTGCTGCCCTTGCCGAGCCCGATGCCCGGGAACGACAGGCGCACGGACCCGCTCGAGCTCTTCACGTCCTCGGTGTCGAGCACGAGGTCGCCGCTCCCCTCGATCGTTCCGAGCAGGTTCAGCTCCATCGTCTCGCTCGCGAGCGGCATCTTCGACAGGTCGACGTCGGAGATGTCGTAGGTGACCTCCAGCGTGCGATCGGAGGTCGCCCAGGTGCCGTCGATGTCGCCGCCGTAGATCTCCGCGACGTAGGCGACCGCCCGCTTCCCGAGCAGGGTGGGCAGGATCGCGGCGCGGACGGCGAGCCGATCGAAGTGCAGCACCTTCGTCCGCTCCATCGGCGGCTTCGGGTCGTCCTTCGTGCGGCGGCCCCGCTTGACCGTGTAGAGGTCGACGTCCGAGAGGTCGGCGCCCGACAGGCGCCACAGGGAGAGATCGCCGATGCCGACGGCCATCTCCTTGTTGGTGGCCTTGTGGAACTCGAGCTCGGCGCGGTGGCGCGCGACGTCGGTCGGGAACGTGGCGTACACGCCGACGAGGAAGGACACGGCGCCCCAGCCGAGGCCGCCGAGCACCCACAACACACGACGCATCATGGCTCCTTGACCTCCTCGCCCGCCGGGGCCTCCGCCGCCGCCTCCTCCACGAGGCGGAAGGCGCTGATCTCCAGCGTCACGTTGAGCACCTTCGCGCCCGACACCGTCACCGTCTTGGTCTTCATCGACCGCACCCGCAGCGGGTAGCCGCCCGACTCGATCTCGTAGAGGAAGTCGGTGAGGCCCTGCACGGGCACCTTCTGGAGCTCGACCGCGTAGGTCTTCTCCTCGAGGTTGCCCCGCGTGGAGACCTCTTTCTCGCGCTGCGACTGGAGGTTGGCCTTGATGCCCACCTTCTCGGCCGACTTCTCCACGAACGCCGGGAGGTCCTGACCGGCGTTGCGACGGAGCTCCTCCTCGATGCGCTGCACCTGCGCGGCGTTCGACTTCTCGTCGTCGGCGAGCCCCTCGAGCAGGGACAGGGTGTGCTCGCGATCGTCGATGCGGCTGCGCACGTCGCCGAGCAGCGTCCGCGCGAACCACCACGTCCCGCCGAGCATGGCGGTCATCACGAAGATCACGAGCCCGACGAGGAGCCGGCGGTCCCGCGCGCTCATGGTGGCCACCGCCTCCTCGAAGCGCTGGCGCACCGGGTTGGTCGCGATCGCGGCCATCAGCCCTCCTCGCCTTCCTCGGCCGCGGTCTCGCCGAGGGGGATGTTCATCGTGAACGTGAGCGCCTCGCCGACCTTCTTCTCGTCGGCCTTGCGCGCGTTGCCGAAGCGGGGCTCCCGGCGGAGCGCCTCCTCGATCTTCGCGGCGCTCTCGTAGCTGTCCGTCTCCGCCTTGAACGTGACGGCCTCCTCGCTGATGGTCAGCTCGCGGACGTCGATGCGGGCGTCCTTGTGGGGGGGCACGCGCTCGCTGATGACCTTGAGCATGTCGAGCGTGGGCGGCACACCGCTCACGGTGGCGCCGAGCGCCTCGACGCGCTGGGCGGTGGCGGCGGACTTCTCCTGCATGATCGCGAGCGCCGTCGAGGGCTCGCTCACGCGGTCGGCGGGCACGTCGGGGAAGGTCTTCGTCACGACCTCCGCCATCTTCGCGTCGAGCTCGTTCAGGCGCCGCTGCGCGTCGACGAACTGCACCGTGAAGAGCGTCACCGCCGCGATCATCGCGAGCCCGCTGCCCACGACGACGAGCCCGATGGTGTTCCAGAGCGACTCGGCGTGCCCGTGGTAGGCGAGGTCGCCCGTGCGGAGGTCGGCGACGCGGAGCTCGCCGGCGCCGGCCCGGGCGAGCGCGACGGCGAGGGCGTACTCGACCGGGTGACCGCCGGGGACGAGCACCGTCCGCGCGGGGACGCCGGTGCTCGCCGCGAGGCGCTCGCCGAGGCCCCGCAAACGCGAGCCGCCGCCGCAGAAGAGCACCTCGTCGACGCCCACGCCGAGCTCGTCCTCGAGCGAGATGAGCTCCGCGCGCACCTCGGACATCCACTCCTCGACCGCGGCGACGAGCGCCTTCGTGGCCGGGTGGTCCACGTACGCGCCCGCGTCCGTGCGCTCCTCGCCCTCCCACTCGGCCACCGCGGCGCCGGGCGGGGGCGGCACGACCATCTCGTGTTTCCACGCCTCGGCCTGCGCCTCGTCGACGCCGCCGGCCTCGGCGACGGCGCGCGTGACGGCGAGCCCGCCGAGCCCGACGAGGCGGCCGGCGAGGAGCTGCCCGTTCTGGCAGAGCGCGATGACCGTGCGGCGGTGCCCCACGTCGACGATCGCCTGCACGCCGCGGTCCGCGTAGGACGCGAGCGCGTCGGCGTCGACGCACAACACGCGGGGCTCGCTCCCCACGCGGGCGAACGCGTCGATGCGCGCGCGCAGGTCGTCGCGCGGCGCGACGAGCACGAGGCTCCGGCTGGCGCCGTCCCGCGCGTCGATCACGCGCGAGGCCAGCACCATGTCCTCGAGGTCGTAGGGCACCTGCGACTCGACCTCGGCCGGGATCGCGCGGGCGATCGCGTTTCGGTCGGTGAACGGCAGGCGCACGAGCCGCGCGACAGCGGCGTCGAGCGGCACGGCGGCGGCTTTCTCGGCGGCCTCCCAGCCGGGCTCGTTCTTGCGCAGCGTGTCGAGCGCCTCGAAGGGCAAGGGCTCGCCCGCATCGCCGGTCTGCGTGGCCACCTGCGCGGCGTCGCGCACCTCGAAACGACGGAAGCTGCCCTCCATCGCCGCGATGCGGACGCGCCAGCTGCCGGTGTCGATCCCGTAGACGGTCGCCATCTAGTCGACCCTCCAGTAGAGCACCGAGCCCTGGTCCGACGACGTGTAGTCGACCACGACCGTGTAGGTCGCGGTCGCGTCGCCGACGAGGCCGGTGCTGGTGATGGTGAAGACGTTGGTCTTGACGTCGACGACGCTCTTCAGACCCTCGTCGCAGGTGATCCGCTGGTCCGTAACGTACTGGTAGAAGGCCGAGCCGTTCTTGAACGCGGAAAGGAGCCTGTACTCCGCGAGGTCCGCGAAGAACTGGTCGATCTGCGACTCCTGCGCCGTCGGGCAGTAGGCCTTGAGCAGCCCGCGGATCACGTCGTCCTCGGCGCAGTTCACGTTGACCTTGCCGCCGCCGTAGATCGTGAGCTGGTCGCCGAAGCGCTCGTACACGTCGTCCTGCCAGCCCTCGACCAGGCGGATCTCCTCGAGCGAGTCGAACTTCGCGTTCTTGGAGAGGTAGGGGCTCGACCGCGTGTTGTAGAAGTCGTCCTCGTAGCCGCCTTTCCCGCTCGACACGAAGTTGTCGGCGTCCACCCAGTCGGCGAGGTTGCCGACGAGGTCCCAGCGCTCCAGATCGCGCTCGCGGAGCCACTGCTCGTTCTCCTCGCCGGAGAGGAGCCCGTAGATCTGCTGGCCCGTGGCGGTCTCCTCGACCCGCTTGTCCTGGCTGCGCGACACGAACTCGGAGGAGTTCACGTTCACGCGGCAGTCCTCGCCCTGCACCGACGCGGTGAAGTCGCCGTCGAAGTCGAGGAAGTTGCGCCCGTGAAAGCGGCTGCCCTTGTCCTCGCGGCTCTCCTCGGCGACCTCCTCGCTGACCTCGCCCGTCCGGGCGAACTCCTCGACGTCGGCGTCGTCGGCCTCGCCGCCGCCGGCGACGAGCATGCGAAGCACGCCGGTGCTGACGAACGGGACCATCTGCCAGAGCGCGTCGCCCGACAGGCCGAACATCTCCATCGCGGAGGCGAAGCTCGAGTTGTTGGCGAGCTGGCGGTTGGCCATCAGGATGAGGCGGTACAAGTTCACGCCGGTCATCGCCAGCGCCTGTGCCTTCGCCTCGTCGCGCTCGTGCACCGCCCCGAGAAAGCGGACGCGCGCCCCGAAGCTGATGTCGGTCACGAGCACGGTCAGGAACATGATCGTGCTGATGACGACGAGGAGGGCGACGCCCCCCCGGTCGCGCCGGCGACGCTCGGGCCCGAGGCGCCTCATTCGAGCTTCACCCCGCCCTTCGGCGTGAGCGCCGGGGCGAACTGCAGGACCACCGTCGTGAGGAACGGACGCTCGACCAGCTTCTCGTCGTCGTCGGGGTCGGGGGCGAGCAGGGTGAGCGTGATCTGGGCCGCGCGGGGCAGGCGGTTGGGCGTGTCGGTGCCCGTCGTGTCCCACTCGTCCTTCCACTCGGACGTCAGGGAGTCGAGGAAGCGCAGCTCGAAGGCCTTCACCTTGTAGGCCAGAGGCTGGATCACCCCGTCCTTCTCGGGCTCGTGGTCGATCCGGGGCGCCTCGCGCCGCAGGAGCACCATCGCGTCGTCGACGTGCGGGTCGTCCTCGGTCCAGAGCGTGATCTCGGTCTGATCGCTCTCGCGGGCGTCGCGGTACAGCCGCTTGTGGGACAGGGACGTGAACCACACGCGGTCGGGCGACTGGTTCTGTGCCACGAAAATCGTGCGGTAGGTGTTCACCGCGCTGGTCGACTTGGTGAGGTAGGCGAGCTGCAGATCGCGGCGGATCTTGTCCATCGCGACGCGGGCGATCTGGTTGACCTCGTCCTCGCCCTCCAGCATGTCACGCGCGGCGAGCGCGCCCTGGATGGAGGCGAACGTGAGCGTGGCGATGATCGCGAGGATCGACAACGCGACGATCACCTCGAGCAGCGTGAAGCCCCCCCGACGGCGCACGTCAGCCTCCGAAGGGCGTGACGACGCCCGTGGGGTTGATGACGTGGCTGACCAATTCGATGCAGTCCTCGCAGCCCTCCTCCAGATCGGGCTCGTCCTCGCCCCACCACACGAGCACGCGCACCTCGCGGATGTAGGGCTTGAGCATGTCGGACACCATGTCGGGCGACACACCCATGTCCGAGAGGTCGCGTGTCTCGGGCGTCTCCTGCCCGGCGTCCGAGGCGGCGGCCTGCTCCTCCTCGGAGGGGCCGTAGCCCGCGGCGCCCAGCTGGTCGGCGAGCCCGCTCATGTCCCCGATCTGGAGGTCGACCTCGCGGATCGTGTAGGCCCACTTGTACTCCTCGAAGGCGTCGCCGAAGTCGACGTCCTCGCCGAAGCTCT
>JBMOQZ010000329.1:50864-71274 GCA_049322475.1 Myxococcota bacterium
CGAAGTCCGCGAAGTCGCCCTCCTCGTCGATGTCCTGGTCGGTGAAGCCCTCGTACTCGACGCGGAGCATCGCCTCCGCCATCTTCTCCTGCGCGAGCCACGTCCCCGTCAGCGTCCTCTGCGCGTCGACCGTCACGAGCACCGCGCTCGACTGCGACTCCACGAGCACCACCAGCGACACCGCGAGGATGGCGAGCGCGATGACGACCTCGAGGAGCGTGAAGCCGCGTCTCATCGGATCGTCGGCGCCTCGCTCGGCAGCCACGCCATCGACGCGCCGATGTCGGTCACCTCGCTCTCGACGGTGGCGTTGCCGGTCAGGGGCTCGACCTCGACGGTGAAGCCGTCCTCGGGGTCGTCGGCGTCGACGAGCCGCACGAGCGTGTGCTCGGACTCGCCGCTGGCGAACACGTAGCTGTAGACGACGACGGCGTCCTCCGGCTTCTCCGGCGGCTCCTCGCTGGGCGTGACCGCCTCGCCGTACTGGGGCGTGTAGACCCAGGCGAACACGGTGTTGGACGGCAGCTCCACCTTCGAGGTGAAACCTGGCAGATCCAGGCCGGTGAAGCGGTTGGCCTCCTCGGCCGCGGCCTCCTCCTCCTCCTTCGACAGGCGCTTGACGTCCTTCTCGCGCTCGCGCTCGTACTCCTCGCGCGCGAGCGGGTCGGAGAACACGAGCGTGTCGGGGTCGCCGACCTCGACCTGGTACCAGCCCTCGTCGAGGTGGTACGCGATCCGGAACGTGACGTTCCGCATCGCGGCCTCCTGCGCGAGGAACTTGTAGGTGAGCGCGAGCTCGCGCGCCGCGCCGCGCTGCTGCACGTCGAAGATGGCCCGGATGCTCGGGATCCCGATGGCCACCACGATCGCCATGATCGCGAGGACCACCATGATCTCGATCAGGGTCATGCCCCGGCGCGCGCGCGGCGACGGCGTCATCTACTCCTCGTTGCCCGTGGACCACGAGTAGATGTCCGCGTCGGCGCCCTCGCCGCCCTCGCGGCCGTCCTTGCCGAGCGAGATGATCTCGTAGTCGTGGTCGCCGTGCGTCCCGGGCGAGAAGTACTGGAACTCGTTGCCCCACGCATCCGTCGGGACCTCGCTGTTCTGGAAGTACTTCTTCGCGGCGCCGAGCCCGTCCGAGGTGCCCGGGAACCTGCCCTTGTGCTTGGACGAGTACACCACGAGCGCCTCCTCGATCTTCTTGATCTGGATGCGGGTGGCGTCGACGTTGGCGTCGTCGAGGAAACCGATGACACCCACGCTGACCACGGTCATCAGCACGCCGATGATGGCGATGACGACCATGATCTCGACGAGGGTCATGCCCTTCTGACGCTTGCGACGGAGACGGTTGACGTTCATTGGGTTCACCGTACGACTGAGGTGAGGTTGAGCATGGGGAGCAGGATGCCGAGCGCGATGACGAACACGGTCCCGCCCATGAAGAGCGTGAGGATGGGGGTGAGCAGCGAGGTGAGCGTGTTGACGGTGTTCTCGACCTCGGTGTCGTAGGCGTCCGCCACCTTCGAGAGCATCGTCTCGAGCTCGCCCGTCTTCTCGCCGATCGCGATCATGTGCGTCACGATCGGCGGGAATTCCCCGCTGGCCCGCAACGGGCCCGCGATGGACTGGCCTTCGGAGATGTTCTTCCCCGCGGCGTCGACCGCCGCGGCGATGATGTCGTTGCCCACGACGGTCTTCACGATCGAGAGCGCCGTGAGGATCGGTACCCCGGAGGTGAGCAGCGTGGCGAGCGTGCGGCAGAAACGTGACACGGCCACGAGTCTGTTGATGGATCCGAACACGGGGAGCCTCAGCATCCGGGCGTGCCACCAGTGGCGGCCCTTCGGCGTGCGGACCCAGCGGCGGAAGCCGTAGACCACGCCGCCCACGAGGATGAGGATCAGCCACCAGTAGCTGGTGAGCGTGTTGGAGATCCCGAAGAGGACGCTCGTGATGAGCGGCAAGCCCTCGTCGAAGCTGTCGAAGATGCGCTTGATGCGCGGGATGACGAACGTGAAGAGCCCGAGCACGAGCGCGGTCGACACCCCCATCATCAGGATGGGGTAGGTGATGGCGGCGACGAGCTTGCCGCGCAGCGCGACCTGGCTCTCGGTGTACTGGGTGAGTCGTTCGAGCACCAGATCGAGCGCGCCGGACTGCTCGCCGGCGTCGACCATGTTCACGAAGAGCTCGCCGAAGACCAGCGGGTGGCCGCGCATCGCCCGCGCGAGCGACGCGCCCTCGTTCACCTTCTGCCGCACGTCGACGAGCACCGCCTTGAGCTTGGGGTTCTCGGTCTGATCGACCAGCGCGGTGAGCGCCTCGACCATCGGGATGCCCGCGCCCACCAGCGTGGACAGCTGGGAGGTGAGCGTCGCGAGGTCCTGCGGCGTCACGCGCTGGAAGTACTTGGAGAAGTCGACCTCGACGTTGAGGCCGGCGCCGCGCGTGGCGCCCTCCTTCTTCTCCCACACCTCGGTCGGGAACTTGCCGGCCTTGCGCAGCTTGGACCGCGCGGTCTTCGGCGAGTCCGCGTCGATGATGCCCTTCGCGGACTTGCCCGCGCCGTCGAGCCCCACCCATTCGTAGACGGCCATGGGTCAGTCCAGCTCGATGGTGTCTTCCTGGGTGACGCGCATCACCTCGTCCAGCGAGGTGAGGCCCTCCAGCACCTGCCGGATGCCGTCGTCCCGGAGCGTCGCGAGGCCCTCCTCGATCGCCTTGCGCCGGATGACCCCGGCGTTGGCCCCCGAGAGCACGAGCTGCCGCACGGCCTCGCTGACGACGAGCAGCTCGTAGATGCCGGCGCGGCCCTTGTACCCGGTGGACAGGCACGCGGGGCAGCCGACCGCCTTGTACACGGTGTGTCCGGCGATGCGCGCGCGCTCGACGCCCGCCTCCTTGAGCTCGACGTCGGGCGGATCGTAGACCTGCTTGCAGTGCGGGCACAGGCGACGCACGAGCCGCTGGGCGAGCACGGCGATGATCGAGCTGCCGACGAGGAACGGCTCGACCCCCATGTCGATGAGGCGGGCGAACGTCGTGGGCGCGTCGTTGGTGTGGACCGTCGAGAAGACGAGGTGGCCGGTGAGCGAGGCCTGCACCGCGTTGTCGGCGGTCTCCTTGTCGCGGATCTCGCCGACCATGATGACGTCGGGGTCCTGACGCAAGTGCGCGCGCAACGCGCTCGCGAACGTCAGGTCGATCTTCGGGTTCACCTGCGTCTGCCCGATGCCGCGCAGCTCGTACTCGATCGGGTCCTCGATCGTGAGGATGTTCAGGTCGGGCGCGTTGATCTCGGCGAGCGCGGAGTAGAGCGTGGTGGTCTTGCCGGAGCCGGTGGGCCCGGTGACCAGCAGGATGCCGTGCGGGCGCTGGATGAGGTGCCGGAAGGCCGACACCGTGGCCTTCGCCATCCCGATCTGGTCGAGGTTGAAGACCGTGCCCTTCTCGAGGATGCGCATGACCACGCGCTCGCCGTGGCGGACGGGCAGGGTGCTGACGCGCAGGTCGATCTCGCGGCCGGCGAAGCGCGTGCGGATGCGGCCGTCCTGCGGCACGCGCTTCTCGGCGATGTTGAGGCCCGCCATGATCTTGACGCGCGACACGATCGACGCCTGCAACTTGGGCGGCGGCTTCACGATCTCGTAGAGCACGCCGTCGATGCGGAAGCGCACGACCAATTCGCGCTCGAAGGGCTCGATGTGGATGTCGCTCGCCCGGTCCTTCACCGCCTGCGTGAGCAGCGTGTTCACGAACCGGATGATGGGGGCCTGGTTGGGGTCGTCGAGGAGGTCCTCGTTGAGCGACAGGTCCTCGGCGAGCTCCTCGCCGCCGCCCTCCTCGCGGACCTCCTCGAGCACGGTCGCCGCGTTGCGCGCGGCGCGGTCGTAGGTCTTGTTCGTCGCGTCGCGGAGCACGTCCGCGGGCACCACCACCGGCCGGACCGGCTTGCGGTAGAGCAGGCGCAGGTCCTCGAGCAGCCCGAGGCCCTTCTCGTCCGAGATCGCGACGCGCACGAAGCCGCCGTCCTGCCAGAGCGGGAGGATGCCCTCCTCGCGCGCCATCGCCAGCGAGATGGGGCGCACGAGATCGATGTCGACGCGGTCGAGCTCGATGACGTCGCGGTAGGGCAGGCCGAGCATCTCGGACACCGAGCGGGCGACGAGCCTGGCGTCGACGAGCCGCGCCGCGCTCTGCACGAGCGAGTCGCCCGAGCGCTCCGCCTCCTTGCGCGCCTCGCGCAGGCGCGCGGGGTCCACGCCCGAGCGGGTCAGGAGCGACTCGATCCCTTCGCGACGAACGGCCATTTAGTCCTCGGACTCCATCAGATCGGGGTACTCGGTGGGCTCCGGCTGGGCCGGCGTCGTGGGCGCGGCGGGCTCGGGGATCTGCTCCACCTTGCCGGCGCCGGTGTCGATGGTGCCGGTGCCGGTGTCGGCGGGCGCCTTCTTCTGGCGGTACTGGCTCGGCTCGTCGACGAAGTTCATGCTGCCGAAGAGCAGGGCCTTGAGCTCCTCCTCCTGGGCCTCGCGGCTGCGGCCGTAGAAGCGCCGGAGGAACTCCTCGCGCTGCGCCGCCTTCACGCGGTAGACCTCCTCGAGGTCGGCCGGCTCGTTGATGACGTGCGGCGTGAGGAAGATGAGCAGGTTGGTCTTCCGCTCGGTCTCCCGCTTGCCACGGAAGAGCACGCCGAGGAGCGGCAGGTCCCCGAGCAGCGGGATCTTCGTCTCGACCTCGGTGCCGGTGGTGCCGATGAGGCCGCCGATCACGATGGTCTGGTTGTCGCGGACGACGACCACGTTCTCCGTCTGGCGCGTCGAGGTGATGAAGCCGGCGGTGGCGGCGTCCAGCCCGAAGCTGGCGCTCGCGTCCTCCTCCACCTCGGCCACCTCGAGCGAGAGCTCCAGCGTGACGTAGTTGGACTCGTTGATCTGCGGCGTGACGGTCAGCGTGATGCCGACGTCCTCGCGCTGGTAGCTGACGATCGGGTTGTTGTTGTTGTCGCGGCCGGCGGACACCGGGAACGGCACGTTGCGGCCGACGTTGATCGTGGCCTCCTCGTTGTCGACGACGAGGAGGTTGGGGTTGGACACGATGTCGACCGCGGAGTTGGACGCGAGCGCGTTGAGCGCGATGCCGAACGACGGCACCTCGAGCGACGACGTCGTGAGCGTGCTCGTGTCGAGGTAGGGCACCTCGATGGTCTCGCCGATGACGCCCATCGCGAGGCCGGAGAGCAGGCTGGACAGGTCGAGCGCGACGGAGTTCGCGCCGAGCTGCATCGACCCGAACATGACGCTGCCGTCGTCGTTGGGGAGGCCGCCGTGCAGGCCGAGGCCGAGGTTGAACTCGTCCTCGCTGCCCACCTCGACCACCACGGCCTCGACGAACACCTGCCGGCGCGGGATGTCGAGCTTGTCGATGACCGACTTGAGGATGCGGTACTCCTCCGGGCCGGCCACGAGCACGAGCGAGTTGGTGTTGTCGTCGGCCGCGATGCGCACGTCGGAGTCGAGCGCGGCGGTGACGCCGGTGCTCGAGCCGCCCTCGGCGCCGCCGGGGAGGCCCGGCTTGGCGCTCCCGGAGCCCGGACCCGAGCCGGTGGTGCCGCTGCCGCGTCCCCGCTGCGACCCGCTCCGCGACGAGCCCGTGCCCGACCGCGAGCTCGAGGATCCGGACGAGCTGCTCCGGCCCGAGCTGCTCGACAGGTTGGAGAGCACGCTCGCGACGTCCTCCGCCTTCGCGTGCTCGAGGTAGATGACGTGGATCTGCGCGTGCTTGGACGGATCGACGTCGACGTCGATCTGCGCGATCAGCTCCTTCACCTTCGCGAGCGCCTCGTCGTTCGCCATCAGGATGAGCGAGTTGGTGCGCTCGTCGGAGATGATCTTCTCGATGAACGCGCCCTCCTTGCCCACGTTGGTGGACGAGGCGGACGTGGCCGCCTCGGCCTCGTCGCGACGGCGGCGGGTCCGCGAGGACGCGGTGGACGAGGACGACGACGACGTGGTGGACGTGGCGGTGACGCCGTAGACGTCCTCGAGGATCTTCTCGACGTCCGCGGCCGTCGCCCACTTGAGCGGGACGATCTCGATCTTCGAGCGCGGCGCGGCGACGTCGAGCTGCTTCACGATGCGGTAGACGCGGCGGATGTTGAACGCGGCGTCGGTCACGATCAGCGTGTTGGTCGGCGCGTACGCGATGACGCGCGCGCTCGACCCGGACAGCTCCTTCACGATCGTCGAGACGTCGCTGACCGACACGTTGTCGAGCGTGATGATCTGCGTGACGAAGTTGTCCGTGCCGGGGATCTCGTCGCCCTCGTAGACGCGCAGGGGCGCGTTGGCGGCCTTGCCCGTCTCGACCACCTTCGTGTTCTTGCCGACGGTGACCGTGGTGTACCCGGCGACCTCGAGCGCCGAGAGGAAGGCCTCGTACGCCTCCGCGACGGTCACCTGCTGGTGGCTGATGATCGTGACGTTGCCGGACAGCTCCTTCGACAGGATGAAGTTCCGGCACGTGATCTCGGCCATGTACTTCACGACGTCCATGAGCGGCGCGTCGGCGAAGTCCATCGTGACCTTCGACGTCGGCTCCACACACGGGACCTTCTTCGTGTTCACCGAGCCGGTCGGCGACGCCGTCGGCTCGCCCTTCGCGTCGGACTCGGGCGAGGCCTTCGGGCCGGGCGGCGTGGGCGTGGCGGCGGGGCCCTCGGCGGGCCCCCCCTCCGGCCCGCCGAGGCGGCCGGGCATCGGGAGCCCGCCCGGCCCGATCGGCATGGGCCGGATTCGCTCGGGGCCGTCCTCGCCCGCGGGCGGGCCGTCCTCGTCGTCCTGCCCGAAGGCGGGGACGGCGAGGCCGCCGACCAGGGAGGCGAGCAGGCCCCAGCGGGTCATCGTCTGCAGCAGCGTGGCGTGCGTGAGCTTCATCGTGGGGGTACCCGCGGCTAGCGGACTTCGTACTCGAGCGTCTGGCGCTGGTTGCGCCGCGTGAGCTCGAAGCTGAAGGACCGCTCGTTCTTCAGGGTCTGGTAGGTGGAGAGGGCGCCTTCCGTGCTCGTCAGCGGCTGGCCGTTGACCGCGTGCACGATGTCGCCGTTCTTGATGCCGAGCTTGTCGAAGAGGCTGCCGCGCCGGATCGCGGAGAGGCGGTAGCCGTCGACGTTGCCGCTCGAGTCCTTGTGCGGGACGACGCGGATCTGGCCCGCGAGCGTCTCGAAGTTGTTCATCGCGTCGTCGATGACGGACTGGTCGACCTGGAACTTGTTGTCCCCGGTCTTGGAGACCCCGCCCTCGCCCGCGCCCTCGGTCGTCGCGGCCGAGCCGGCCTTCGCGACCTCGCCGCCGATGCAGATGCAGGAGCCGCCGTCGGTGCAGACCTTCTTCTGGTCGATGGCGGTGATGCGGCCCTCGCCGCCGATCTCGTCGCCGATGACGTAGCCCTCGGCCTTCGCTTCCTTGCCGCCGCCGATGCTGATGAGCGCGGAGGACCAGGCGGGCACCTCGGCCACGATCGTGGCGAGCAGTCGCACGTCGCCGGAGCTCTTGCAGCTGCCGTCGCCCTGCTCGCCGCCGGCGCTCGGGTCGTAGACGGCGGTGGAGTCGAAGATGTTGCGGCGCACGATCACGTCGGCGTAGGCCTTCTTCGAGAGGCCCCGCGGGCGGCTGGGGCGCGCGTCGCCGGCATCGGCGACCTCGCCGGCGTCCTCGCCGCCGTCGAGGATCGGCGCGGGCCCCCTGCGCTCCTCGCCGGGCACGTCCTCGGGCGACGCCTCGACGAACTCCGGGACGTCGACGTCCTCGGGGACGGCGAGCACCCGGGCGAGCCCGACGTTGACCAGCGCGCCGAGCAGGAAGCCCAGGAGCGAGATCGCGGCCATCGCGATCAACGCGCGACGCCGCGTGGCGGCGGCGGCGCGGCGGTCTTCGGGCGAGGTCGGGTCGGCCATGGGGTCGGAGGCTTAGCAAGCTGTGTGCCGGCGGAACAGTGCCGTGTGGAGGCCCCGTGACAACACGTGTCGACCCCTCCTCGCGACAGGTTGTCCGGGTCCGCCTGTACCCTCAGAGGAGCGTGACAGATTGTCAGTCACGGATGGTCTCGCCGCCTTCGACCGAGCCGGTGGGCGGTCGACACGGGCAGGCTCGGCGGGTAGACTCGGCGGCCGAGGAGCCCCTCGCGTGTTGACCCGCACTCGCACCCGCACGGTCGTGTTCACGGACATGGCGGACTACACCCGCTCGGTGTCCGCCTCGGACCGAGAGGGGCTGCGGAACCTGCTCTCCATGCACCAGCGCCTCGTGGAGCCCGTGCTCACCGGCCGCGGCGGGCGGGTGGTCAAGAACATCGGCGACTCCTTCATGGCCCTGTTCGAGAGCGCCACCGACGCCGTCCGCGCCGCGCTCGACCTCGTGGAGGCCCACGCCCCCGGCGCCGGCAGCAACGTCGCCTTCCGCGCGGGCGTGTGCACCGGCGACGTCGAGGAGACCGAGAACGACGCCTTCGGCGAGCCCGTCAACATGGCGGCGCGCATCATCGCCAAGACGCCCACGGGCGAGGTCTGGTTCGCGAAGAGCACGCGCCACTGCATGAACCAGGCGGAGATCCCCTGGGAGAGCACGGGGCGACACGCGCTGAAGGGCATTCCGGGCGAGGTCGAGGTCTTCCGCGCCGTCCCGCAACACGCGGCCTACCTCCCCGACGTGCTCGTCGCCGCGGTCCGCGGGCGCACGCTCGTCCGCTGGCAGCAGGGCGACCCGGTCCCCGGCCTGTTGCCGAGCTCGCAGATCCTCCTGGAGGGCTTCCGCCCGGGCAGCCCGCAGCTCGCCGAGGCGGTCGACCGGCTGCCGCTGGTGGACCCGAGCCGGCTCTGGCTCTCCACGTTCAACATCTCGCCGAGCGACCGCTTCGAGTGGACCCGCGCGGGCCGCGGCCTCGTGATCGGCACGCCCACCGCGCTGCGCGCCGCGATCCAGCAGCACGAGCGCGCGCCCACGCGCGCGGCCGGCTCCGACACGATCATCCTCGACGGCGGCTCGACCGCCATCCTCGACCTCGTGATCGCCGGCCTCGCCCTGCCGTCGCCGCCCGCGGGCCAGCTCGCCGAGGTCATCGCGGGCTACAGCTACGATCTCTTGCCCGACGGCCGCTGGGTGAACCGCAGCGAGCGCGCGCTCCTGCGCGTGGACGTGGGCTCCACCGGCGCCACGCTCACCGTGCTGGGGCCGGGCGTGCAGATCGCCGCCCAGACCGCGCCCGTCAACGCCACCGTCACGCTGCAGGACGGCGTCACCATCCGCTGCGCCGCGGGCGCGATGCGCTACTACGCGCTGAATCAGGAGGGCTACGTCGGCGCCCTCGTCGGCGACACGCAGATGCGCCTCGGCGTCGGCGCGGGCCAGCAGGTCGAGCTCGGCCGCGAGCCCAACCACCCCGGGCTCCTGCTGCCGGACCGCAACAACCAGGACAACATCCGCTGGCTCGGCGGACCGCGCGCCGCGCGCGCCCGCGAGAAGGGCTACACGCTCGACAAGGTCCTCACCGGCCGCCGCCAGACGGGCGTGATGGTCGACAGCGGCAAGACGACGATCCTGCCCTTGCACGAGACCTGTCCCACCTACGTGCTCGACACGCGCGGCCAGCTCACCCGCGTGACCTCGCCGCGCGCGGCGGTGCCGGGCGAGCTGCTGCTGCTCGGCACGACGGTCGTGGCGTTGAGGCCGCCGGAAGCCTAGCCGCCCGTCGCGACCGCCGGCTGCGCCGGCCCCGCGACGTAGGTGGGATCGAGCTCGCCGGTGAGCGCGCCGAGCCAGGTGACGATGGACGCCACGTCGGCGTCGGACAGGTCCTTGCCGAGCTGGTGGTGGCCCATCTTCTTCACGGCGTCCTCGAGCGTCGTGACCGACCCGTCGTGGAACCACGGGCCGGTCTTCGCGACGTTGCGCAGGCTCGGGACCTTGAAGACCATCTTGTCGGCGTCGGCCTTCGTGACGGCGAAGCGGCCCTCGTCCTTCGTCGTGTCCGGCCAGGGGTTCACCATGCCGAGCTTCTGGTAGGAGGCGCCGCCCACGTACGCGCCGCCGTGGCACGAGGCGCAGCCGGTCGCGACGAAGGTGTTGAAGCCCGTCTTCTCGGCGTCGGTCAGGGCGGCGTCGTCGCCCGCGAGGAACTTGTCCCAGCGCGAGGGCGTGACGAGCCCGCGCTCGAACGCGCCGATGGCCTTCGCCATGTTGTCGTAGGTCACCGGGTCGGGCTCGCCGGGGAACGCCTTCGCGAACGCATCCCTGTACTCCGGGATGCCGCCGAGCACGGCGACGACCGTCTTCTCGTCGGGCATCGCCATCTCGATGGGGTTGAGCACCGGGCCCTTCGCCTGGTCCTCGATCGTGGCGGCGCGGCCGTCCCAGAACTGGGCCACGTGGCCCGCCGCGTTGAGCGACGTCGGCGAGTTGCGCCCGCCGCGCTGGCCCTCGTGACCCGGCGAGGTCGGCTCGCCGTCCACGCCGAAGCGGTCGAGCTGGTGGCACGACGCGCAGGCGATCTGCCCGCCCTTCGAGAGCCGCTTCTCGTGGTAGAGCATGCGGCCGAGCGCGATCTTCTCGGCGCTGGGCGCGCCCTCGGGGCCGTCCATGCGCGCGGGCAGCGGCGCGAACAGCGCCTTCGCGGCGGCGTCGACGGTGACCCCGGCGGGCTTCGGCGGCGCGGCCGGCGGCGCGGAGGGGGCGGCGGGCTCCTGGGAGCAGGCGATCAGGGCGAGGATGAGGGTCATGGCGACGGCCCCCTATCCCACCGCGAGCGCCGCCACCCCGTCGGAGATGCGCACGGGCCACACGTCCGGGCGCTCGATCCGACGAACCTGCGCCGGCAACGCCGCGACCGCGGCGGCGCGCGCGCCGCGTACGTCGGCGAGCGGAGGATCGCCGGCGACGCGCTCGCCCTCCACCATCACCGGACGCAACAGCGGCGCGGCGCCCATCTGCTCGTGGGACCAGACCTCGCTCTCGAGGCAGAGCACGTCGTGGTCGGCGTAGCGGCACACCTGCTTGCGCCCCGGGTACGGCGCGCTGCCCGCGCGGGTCACCGGCGTGGGCGTCGCCCCGCGCGTCATCTCGGCGATGCGGAAGGCCATGCGCATGCCGCCGTCGGTGCCCGCCGCCACGCCTCGCCCCACGGCGAAGAGGTTCACGGGCGCCCCGACGGCCACGAGCTTCGCGATGCGGTGCTCGTCGAGGTTGCCCGACCCGAGGATGCGCACGTGCTGCATCCCGTTGCGATCGAGCGCGTCGCGCACGGTGTGGGCGGTGCGGGCGAGGTCCTCGTGGTCGATCCGCACGCTCTGCACCGCCTTCTTGAAGGGCAGGAAGCGCTTCACGCCGTCGACCGGGTCGTCGTCCGGCAGGCTGAAGTGGCCCACGGTCGGGAAGTGCAGGCGGAACGCGTCGTAGGCGAGCCGGTCGTCGCCGTAGGCCGCGAGGAACGTGTCCGACATCGTGCCCATCACGGGCACGCCGAGCGCGCCGGCGGCGAGCGCGTTCGTCGTCGCCGCGGCCCCGCCCACGTACGCCGCGCGCGCGGCGAGGAGCGCGGCCTCGGGCCCCGGGCAGCGCCGCGAGCCGAAGTCGTAGAGCGAGCGACCGCCCGCGACGTCCACCATCCGGGCGACCCGCGTGGCGACGGCGGTGGAGGTGCTGACGAGCTGGATCACGCGCGTCTCGACGAGCGTGCACGCGAGCAGGGGCGCCGTCACGCGCACGATGGGCTCGCCCGGGAACACGACCGAGCCCTCGGGCGCCGCCCACACCTCGCCGTGGAACCGGAAGCGACGGAGCGCGTCCCAGAACGACGGCTGCACCTTCGCCATCGCGGGCTCGCGGCGGAGCGCGTCGACGTCCGCGTCGGAGAACCGCAGGGCCTCGAGGTGGTCGAGCAGGGGCCCGAGCCCGGCCGCGACGAGGTACCCCCACCCCTCGGGCAGCGCCCGCGCGTAGAGGTCGAAGGTCGCGTCGCCCCAGATGCCGTCCGCGTGGTAGGTGGCCGCGAGCACCAGCTGGTAGAACTCCGCCTGCAGCCCGAGGTGGCCCGGCATGAAGAAGGGACGCTCCATGGCCGGAACATACCGCGCGGCCCCCCCGGCGGGCGGGCGGCTGGTCGTGAACGCGTACAGCGAGAAGTGGCTCCGCCAGGGCTTCCCCTGGGTGTACCCGAACGAGGTGGTCGCCGGGCGGCCGCGCGCCGGCGAGGTCGTGACGCTCGCCTCCGAGCGCGGCGACGTCCTCGGGGTCGGCCTCGCCGACGAGGGCTGGATCGCCGCGCGCCGCTTCCGCGAGGACGCCGGTCCCGTCGACGCCGTCCTCGTCGCCGAGCGCATCGCCGCCGCGCGCCGGCGCCGCGAGGGCGTCCTCCCCCCGCGGACCGACGCCTTCCGCCTCGTCAACGCCGAGAACGACGACCTCCCCGGCGTGCGGGTGGACGTCTGGGGCGCCCACGCCGTCGTCACGCTCGACTCCCCCGCCCTGCGCGCCCTCGTCGAGCCGATCTGCGACGCGCTCGACGCCGCCTCGGTCCACCTCGCCTTTCGCCCCGACCCGCGCGACCGCATCGAGGTGCCCGCGGGTCGCCTCGTCCGCGGCGACGACCCGGGCGAGGTCCGCGTCGAGGAGCGCGGCGTCGCCTTCCTCGTGCGCCCGGGCGACGGCAAGGACGTCGGGCTCTTCCCCGACATGCGCGACAACCGCGCGTGGCTGCAGCCCCACTGGGAGGGGCGCTCGCTGCTCAACCTGTTCGCCCACACCGGCGCCTTCTCCGTCTGCGCGGCGCTGGGCGGGGCCGAGACCGTGAGCGTGGATCTGTCGCCCGCGTACCTCGAGCGCGCGGCCGCGAACTTCCGCGCCAACGGGCTCGCCCCCCACGAGCTGCTCGCGGAGGACGCGTTCAAGGCGCTCGACCGCTTCCGGCGGCAGGGCCGGCCGTTCGACGTCGTGCTGCTCGATCCGCCCGGCCACTCCCACGCGAAGGAGGGCGTCTGGTCCGGCGAGCAGGACTACGCCCGGCTCGTCGCGGCGGCGCTGCGCGTCCTCCGTCCGGGCGGCTGGCTCGTGGCCGCCTCGAACCTCGGCTCGGTGAGCCCGCACCGCTTCCAGGGGATGCTGCTCGCCGGGGCGCAGCGGGCCCAGAAGCGGCTCCGGCTCCTCCACGACGGCGGCCAGGCCCCCGACTTCTGCGCGGCGTTGCACTTCCCGGAGGGGCGTTACCTGAAGTTCATGGTGTGCGTGACGGAATGAGCGCGATCGACTTCCGCGCCGTCTTCGACCTGCTCCCCCTCCCCGCCGCGGTCGTGGGTCTCGACACGAGGATCCTCGAGGCCAACCCCGCGTTGTGCGCGCTGTTCGGTCGCCCGCGCGAGGACCTGATCGGGCACTCCTGGCTCGAGATCGTGCGCGCCGACCACGCCGAGGCGAGCCGCGACGGCGGGCGCGTCGCGCTGCTCGAAGGCGCGCCGGTCGTGACCGCGATCCGACCCTGGGTCCGCGCCGACGGCTCCGTTCGCTGGCTGCGCGGGCTGATGAGGCTCCATCGGGACCCCGACGGGCGCCCCCTCCACTTCGTGGTCCAGGCCGTCGACGTCACCGACGAGCTCGCCGCGGCGGCGTGCCCCGACGCGCTCACGCTCGAGCGCCCGGTCGACCCCGAGAAGCTGGTCGCCACGCTGCAACGCGCGCTCGCCCGCGGGCCGAGCGGGGACGGCGCGGGTTAGCCGCGGGGAATGCCCCGCACCGTGGCGCGCGTCCCCATCGGGATGCGCGGCGCCGATCTCACCGTGCTCACCGTCACCGCGACCGCCGAGGGCCGCCGCGGCGCCGCGCGCGGGCCCTGCGCCGTCGTCACCGCGAACGTACACGGCGACGAGTGCGTGGGCGTGGGCGCCATCCTCCGGCTCGCCCCGGCGCTCGAGGCGCGGCTGACGAAGGGCACCGTCCACCTCTACCCGACGCTCAACCCCGAGGGGCTCGAGCGGCGCTCCCGCAAGGTCCCGGAGGACGACCAGGACCTGAACCGCCTCTTCCCGGGCGACGGCAACGGCAGCCCGTCCGAGCGCCTCGCGCACGCCGTCTGGACCGACATCTGCGCCCGCCAGCCCGACGTCGTGATCGACCTCCACACCGACGCCCCCGCGTCGCTCCCGTACGCGCTGCTCGACCGCGCCACGGGCCTCCGCCCGGGCCCCCGCGCGCAGGTCGAGGGCGGCGCGCGGCGCATCGCCGAGGCCAGCGGCCTGACCGTGCTGCACGAGTACCCTGAGGACCGCTACGCCCGGTACCGCCTCGACCGCTCGCTCACCGGCGCGGTGCTCAACCGCCTGCAGGTGCCGGCGATCACCGTGGAGGCGGGGCCGCGGCTCTACCTCGACCCCGACGCCGTCGACACCGTGACCGAGGCCGTCGTCGGCATGCTCAGCGCGCTCGACATGTTGTCACCCGCCGGCGCGACCCACCCCTCCCGCGTGGAAGGCGGCCCGTGGCGCCGCGACAGCGGGCCGCGCGCCTCGGTCAGCGGCGTGCTGATCCCGCGGGTGCGCCCGGGCGTGCTGCTCGAGCGCGGCGAGGTCGTCGCGGAGGTGCGGTCGCTCGCCGGCGAGCTCCTCGAGGAGCTGGTGGCGGAGTCGCCCGGCTTCGTCGTGAGCCACGCCGAGCGCACGCACGTCGTCGCGGGCGTGCCGGTGTGCACCTGGGCGCTCAAGGAGCCGTGAGCGCCCCCGCCCCTCCCCGCGTCGCCCTCGTCCTCGTCGCCGCGCTGATCGGCGTCAGCGCAGCCGGGACGCTGGTGCGCCTCGCGCCCGACGCCCACCCGCTCGCCGTCGCGTTCTGGCGCACGGCCGCCGTCGCCGCCCTGCTGTCGCCCACGCTCGTGCGCGTGTCGCGTCGCGACCTCGGCCTCGTCGCGCTCGCCGGCTTGCTGCTCGCCGCGCACTTCTGGGCGTGGATCACGTCCCTCCACCACACGAGCGTGATGCGGTCCACCGTGCTCGTCTGCCTGACGCCGGTCTGGGCGGGCGTGCTCGAGGCCGCGTTCTTCGGCGCGCACCCGCCGCGGCGGTTCTGGGGCGGCGTCGCGGTCGCGCTCGGCGGCATCGCGCTCATGTCGGGCGAGATCGGCGACGCGGACCTCATGGGCGACGGCCTCGCCACGCTCGGCGGGACGTTGAGCGCGGCCTACCTCGTGGTGGGGCGATCCGTCCGCCAGCGCGTCGCCATCGGGCCGTACGGGGCGCTGGTGTGCGGTGCGTGCGCGCTGTGGCTGCTCCTGCCGATCGTCGCCGGCGGGGTGCCGCTCACCGGGTTCTCGCGGCAGACCTGGTACGTGCTCGCCGCGCTCGCGCTCGGCCCGCAGCTGCTCGGGCACGTCGGGTTCAACTACGCCGTGGGCTACGTGCCCGCCGCCGTCGTCTCGGCGGTGATCCTGCTCGAGCCGGTGGGGGCGACGCTCCTCGCGGCGGCGGTGCTGGGGGAGATTCCGTCGCCGCGGGAAGTGTCGGGGGGCGTCGTGGTGTTGCTCGGGGTGGCCGTCGCGACGAGGAGAGGATGAACGAGGGCGAGGTCGTCGCGCTGCTCGGCCCGACGAACACCGGGAAGACCCACCGCGCCGTGACCCGGATGCTGCAGCACCGCACCGGGATGATCGGGCTCCCCCTGCGCCTGCTCGCGCGCGAGGTCTACGACCGGATCACCGCCGAGAAGGGCGAGCAGGCCGTCGCGCTCGTCACCGGCGAGGAGAAGCGCATCCCGGCGGATCCGCGATGGTGGGTCTGCACCGTCGAGGCGATGCCCACGGACAAGGCGGTCGCGTTCCTCGCCGTCGACGAGATCCAGCTCGCCGGCGACCGCAACCGCGGCCACGTCTTCACCGACCGCCTCCTGCACGCGCGCGGCGTGCGCGAGACCTGGCTCCTCGGCAGCGAGACCATCGCGCCGGTCCTCGAGGCGCTCGTCCCGCACGCGCGCATCGAGCGCCACGCGCGCTTCTCGAAGCTGTCCTACGCGGGCTGGCACGGGATCGGGCGCCTGCCCGCCCGCACGGCGGTGCTCGCCTTCGCGACGAACGAGGTCTACGCCCTCGCGGAGCGCGTCCGCCAGCGGCACGGCGGGGCCGCGGTGGTGCTCGGCGCGCTCTCCCCGCGGACGCGCAACGCGCAGGTCGCGATGTACCAGGCCGGCGAGGTCCCCTGCCTCGTCGCCACCGACGCGATCGGCATGGGCCTGAACATGGACGTGCACCACGTCGCGTTCAGCGCCCTGCGCAAGTTCGACGGGCGGGGCCACCGCGGCCTCACCAACGCCGAGGTCGCGCAGATCGCCGGGCGTGCCGGGCGCCACCGGCGCGACGGCACCTTCGGCGGGACCGAGGCCTGTCACGTCGCCCCCGACGTGGCCGCCGCCGTCGAGGCCCACGCGTTCGCGCCGCTGCAGCGCCTGTGGTGGCGCAACACCGATCTCGACTTCGGCTCCGTCGCGACGCTCGGCGAGTCGCTCCTCGCCCCGCCCCGCCGCCCGTACCTCGCGCTCGCCCGCGACGAGGAGGACGCCGTCACGCTCGCCGCGCTCGCCCCGCGCGTGGGGGACGTGCGCGGCGAGGCCGACGTGCGGCTCCTGTGGGAGTGCTGCCGCGTCCCCGACTTCCGCAAGACGATGACCGACGCGCACGTCGAGCTCGTGTTCCACCTCTGGAGCCACCTCGCGCAGGCGGGGCGCATCCCGCCGGGCTGGATCGGCAAGCAGCTCGACGAGCTCGACCGCCTCGACGGCGACATCGACCGCCTCACGACGCGGCTCGCGTGGGTGCGGACGTGGACCTACGTCTCGCACCGCGCCGCGTGGCTCGACGACGCGGCGGGCTGGCAGGCGCGGGCGCGCGAGGTGGAGGACCGCCTCTCCGACGCGCTGCACGCCGGGCTCACCGAGCGCTTCGTGGACCGCAAGGCGATGGCGCTCACGTCGCCGGCCACCGTCGCGAGCGGCGAGGTGCGCGCCGGGGGGCTGTCCCTGGGCTCGCTCGAGGGCATCTCGTTCCGGCCCGCCGACGCGGACCCGCGCGCCGAGAAGGTCGCCCGCGCCGCGCTCGCCGGCGAGATCGAGGCGCGGGTGCAGCGGCTGGTCGAGGCGTCGCACGGGGCCTTCACGATCGACGAGGACGGCACGGTGCGCTGGGAGGGCGGCGTCGTGGCCCGCCTCGTCGCCGGGCCCACGCTGCTCGAGCCGGGAATCCGGCTCGCCCGCAACGAGCTGCTCGGGCCCGGGGCGACCACCCGCGTGCAACGGCGCCTGCAGGCCCTCGCGCGCGACTTCGTGAGCGAGCTGCTCGCGCCGCTGCGCACCGACGCGCGCCTGTCCGGGCCGTCGCGCGGGCTCCTGTTCGAGCTCTCGCGCGGGCTGGGGGTCGCCGCGCCCGTGCCGCCGCCCCGCGAGCGCGACGAGTTCGCGCGCATCGGCGTCCGCTTCGGCGTGCACCGCTGCTTCTCGCTCCCGATGGTCGAGCGCACGCGCGAGAAGGCCGTGCTCGCCCGCGTGTACGGGCTCGAGGGCGACGCGCTCCACGAGGCGATCGGCACCCCCCGCGTGGGCGGCGTGCCCGTCCGCGTCGACCACCTCGAGCGCATCGCGTCGGAGGTGCGTCGCGGGCGCGATCCCCGCGGGATCCTCGGCGACGAGGAGACCGCGCGCGTGGTCGAGGCGCTCTTGCCGAAGAAGCAGCGGGCGCGCGGTTAGTCGAGCCGCCAGACCGCGCCCCACTCCGTCTCGACCGCGGGCTCGCCGAGCTCGGCGGCGAGCCAGTCGCGGGCGCGCGCCTGCACGGGCGGCGGCAGGAGCGAGTAGAGCACGAGCACGCTGGCGAAGCCCGCAGTGTCGGACGGGGGCGCGTCGCGGAGCCGCGCGGAGACGGGCACGCCCGCGACCGCGGACAACTCTGCGACGAAGCCGAGGTCCGCGGGCGCGCCGCCGCGCGCGTAGTCGGACGCCACGGGCTCCTCGTGCAGGCTCGCGAGGTAGAGCCCCCACTTGGGCGGCACGCCGGGGTGGAAGACGGGCGGGTCGCCGTTCGGGAACGTGATCGCCGGGCCCCGCACCGCCGCGAGCACGTCCCGGTCGACGGAGATGACCGCGCCCGGGATCCGCAGGTCCGGCAGGCTCGTCGCCGCCTCGGCGATCGCGAGCCCCGCGAGCGCGAGCCCCCACCCGCCGAGCCGCGCGACGGCGAGCCACGCGGCGACGGCGAAGATCAGGATCCCGCGCTGCGGGTTCCCCAGCGACAGAGGCAGCGCGCCCACGACGGTCTGCACGAGGTCGAAGCGGAACCCCGGCCCGAGGTGCAGCATGCGGGCGAGCTGCCCGGGCGCGGGGCCGGCGAGCCACGCGAGCACCGCGACGACCGCGAACGGGCGAGCCCGCCGCGAGAACAGCGCCGCGGCCGTGCCGACGATCGCGGCCGTCCCGCCCGGCAACGTCGCCCAGGGGGGCGGCGCCTTCCGTTCGGGCTCCGGCCGTTCGCGGGGCGCGCGCCCGCCCTCGCCCGGGGCCTCGCCCGCGACCCTCGGCCCCGGCGGCGCGAGGCGGACGCGCTCGCCCGGCGCCAGCGTGAACCCCGCGGTGTAGGCACCGCCGAGGCGACCGCCCGCGCGCCGCTCCGTCGCGACGACCGGCGCCGCCGCGAGCCCCATCCCGAGCGCCATCGCGGCCACCGTCGCGCCGAACGTGCGCGCGCCGTGGCGCTTCAGCAGGAACGGCGACGCCACGACGCCGGCGATCGCCGCGTGCAGCGCGGCGTAGGGGTTGCTCGCGCCGAGCGCCCACGCGGCGAGCCCGAGCAGCACGAGGTTCCCGGCGGACGGCGCCCGGAGCGCGCGGGCGAGCGCGGCGATGCCCAGCGGCACGAACCCGACCGCGAGCACCTCGAGGATGTCGTCCTCGGCGTTGCGCAGCAGGAACGGGTGCGCCTGCAGCCCCAGCCCGGCGGCGATCGCCCCCGCCGTCGTCGCGCCGAGGGCACGCGCGGCCGCGAAGGTCCCCGCGCCGGCGAGCGCGAAGAGCACCGCGATCGTCGCCGCCATCGCCCCGGCGTCGCCGAGCGGGCGCGTCGCCGCGAGCACCGCGGTGGGCACGAGGTCGACGGGCCAGAACGGGAGCGGCTCCGCGCCGAAGCACAGGTCCGCGACGCCCCAGGGCGCCTCGCCGCGCACCCACCGCGCGAGCTGCCCGGCCACGAAGAGCCGGCCCCACCCCTCGCCCATGAGCGAGCCCGGCATCGCCCCCTCGTAGCCGGCGCGCACGAGCACCAGCGGGAGCGGGAGGAAGGCGAGGAGCGGGAGGAGGCGCGCCATCGCGCGGGAGCCTATCGCCGTCGCGTGCGGGGGCCTCGCCGGCGGCGTCGATCTCACCGGCGACGACGTGGTCGACCGCGCCGTCGGCGCGTCCGCGGCCGACGAAAGCCCGTGAGCGCCCGCCCGATGTCCGTCGGCCGGGCGCTCCCGCACGCGCGACCCGCGCGCGTCCGCGCGGCGGGCGGTCGCGCTCGGGGAGACGAACCGCTCGGCCGAGGATCCCCGGGATCCTCCGCCGTACGGTTCACCACAAGGGCGAATCCCGAACCGTACACCGGGGGACGGGGGGGATCCCGCCGCGTTCGGTTCGGTTTCCTGCCGCCCGCCGAACCGTTCGCCGACGGATCCGGCGCATCCCCCCGCGAACGGTTCGCTCGGTGGCCGTCACGACGCCGCCAACACCAGCATCGGCCTCGGCCCCAGCCCCCAGATCCGCCCCCGGCGGTAGTAGTGGGCGACCGCCGGGTGGAGCGGCTTGTGGCCGAAGGCGTCGATCAGGGCGTCGCCGGCGACCCCCGCCGCGTACAGGCGCGCGGCGTCGAGGTCGTCGGCGACCCGCTCGCGGAGGGGCTCGCCGCCGGGCCGCCACGTGTCGGGCACGCGCCGCTCGGCGACATAGGCGGCCGCGAGGTCGTCGAGCGAGCGGTCCGGCTCCTCCGTCACGAGTTGCCGACAGTAGGCGGCCCAGTCGGTCGTGCTGAGGTAGAGGCGTGCGCGCAGGTGCCCCTCGCGCGCGTCGCGCAGGGCGGCGCCGAGCAGGATCTCGACGTGGTGGGCCTCGTCGAGCTCCGGCAGGGCGTCGGCCGCGGCGCGCCAGTCCCCGGCGGCGAGGGCCTCGCGGACGCGGATGCCAATCTGGCCGTTCACTCCACCGCGCCCTTCACCCGGGTGGTGTCGTCGCCCGCGGTGAACGTGACCGTGCCGCCGTTCAGCGCGACGGCGAGCCCGGCGTCGCCGCCGTCGCCCGGGCTCCGGCCCGAGCCGTCGCCGTAGGCGCCGCCGCCGCCGCCGCCTCCGCCCCAGCCGCCGCCC
>JBMOQZ010000330.1:0-7588 GCA_049322475.1 Myxococcota bacterium
CCGCCGGCTTCTGCGCGGCCGCCTCCGTGAGCGCCTTCAGCGCCGCCGCGCTGTCCTCCCGCGCCGGGTCGGGCGGCGGCGGCGTGCTCGCGCCCTTGAACGCGGTCGTGTCGCCGGGCGGCGGGTCGGTCGCCACGCCCTGGCTGAACACCACGGGCGCCGGCGCGGCCTCGGGAGGCTTCTCCTCCTCCTTCGACCCGTCCTCCGCCCACCCCAGGCCCGCGACCAGCAGGAGCGCGATCATCGCACCATTCTAAGCCGGCCGGCGCCCCGGTGAGAGCCGGTCACGCGGGGGAGAAGCCGTGCGCCGCCAGCGCCGCCCGCACCTCGCCGAGCCGGGCGAGGCCCTCCTCCTGCGTCAGCGAGCGATCGCCGGCGTTGAACGACAGCCGCAGCGTGAGCCGCGCACCCGCCGGCAGCGGGAACACGTCGCGCACCTCGGCCGACCGCAGCGCGTCGACCTTCGGCACCGCGGCGAGCACCCGCGCGGCCTCCACCCGCGGGCCGATCTCCACGTTGAGGTCGAGCTCGATCGACGGAAAGCGCGGCGGTGGCGCGAACCGCGTGACCGGCACCCGCAGGCCCGCGACCGCCTCGAGGTCGGCCGCCAGCACGATCGGCGCCTCGCGGAGCCCGTGCGCCCGCACGAGCCGCGGATGGAGCTCGCCGGCGACCGCCCAGCCGCCCACGGCGAGCGCGCGCCCCGGGTGGAGGTGCAAATGCTCGGTCCGCGTCACCTCGACACCCGCGCCCAGCGCACGGCCCAGCCCGGCGAGCAGGTCGCGGACGGCGAGCAGGTCGGCGCCGACGGCGATCCCCGCGAGGTGCTGTCGCTCGGCGACGGCGCCCCGCTCGTCGCGCGCGTAGACCTTCCCCACCTCGAAGAGCGCGAAGCGGTCGAGCTCCTTGCGGTTCTGCACCGCGGCCTCCACCAGCGCGGGCAGCGCGGTGGGGCGGAAGTACTTCAGGTTCTCGGCGATCGGGTTGATGAGCGCGATCAGCCCGTCGCGGGCGAGCCCGAAGCGTTCGACCTCGGCGTCGCCGATCCAGACGGGCAGGTAGACCTCGTCCCACCCGTGCGCGGTCAGCGCGCGCCGCGCCGCGCGCGCGGCCACGAGCCAGCGGTTCGGCTGCACCGCGGCGAGCCCCATGACGGGGGCCTCGGCGCGGACGTGCTCGTAGCCGTGTACGCGGCCCACCTCCTCGGCGAGGTCCTCCTGGATCTTCAGGTCGGGCCGGTACTCGGGGACCACGACGCCCGCGTGCGTGACGTGGAGGCCCAGCGCGACGAGGATGCGGTCGATCTCTCCGTCGTCGACGTCCATCCCGAGCCGGCTCCGGATGTAGGCGCGGTCGAGGAACACCATCGTCGCCGTGGGCGAGGTCTCGCCGGCGCGGACGAGCCCCACGGGCACGGCGCCCGCGACCTGCCCGAGGAGGTGGGCGAGCCGCTCCGCCGCGGCCCGCACGCGCGAGACGGGCAGCCCCTTCTCGAACCGCAGCGACGCCTCCGTCCGCAGCGACAGGCGCCGCGACGCGCGCCGCACCGCGGCCATGTCGAACGCGGCGCACTCGATCAACACGTCGGTCGTGTCCTCGTGGACCTCGCTCGTGGCGTCGCCCATCACGCCGGCGATGGCCACGGGGGCGTCGCCGTCGCACACGAGCAGGCACTCGTCGGTGAGCGTGCGCTCCACCCCGTCGAGCGTCGTGATGCGCTCCTCCGGCCTCGCCATCCGCAGCGCGATGCGGTCGCTCTTCAGCCGCGCGCGGTCGAAGGTGTGGAGCGGCTGGCCGATCTCCATCATCGCGAGGTTGGCGGCGTCGACGATGTTGTTGATCGGCCGCATTCCGAGCTTGCGGACCGCGTTCTGGAGCCACTGGGGCGAGGGCCCCACCTTCACGCGCGTGGCCGCGAGCGCGACGTACGCGCGCGCCCGGGGCGACTTCAGCTCGATCTTCGGCATGCCCTCGCGGGCGAGCCCCGAGAGGTCGGCGCGCGGCGGCTCGGCGAGCGGCACGGCCCAGATGGCCGAGACGTCGCGCGCCATCCCCACGAGCGAGAAGAGGTCGGGGCGGTTGGGCTCGAGGTCGAACTCGAGCACGACGTCGTCGAGCTCGAGCGCAGCCCAGGCGTCGGCGCCCGCGGGCGTGTCCGGGGCGAAGCGGAGCGGCCGCGCCGCGTCCTTGCCGACGCCGAGCATGGCCTCGCTGGCGAGGGCGCCGTCGCTGTCCATCCCGGCGACCTTCCGCGCCTCCACGCGCGTCCCGTCGGGCAGCGCGCCGCCGATGACCGCGGCGTAGCGCTCGCCGGCCTTCACGCCGTACTTGTCGCCGGCGACGACGAAGCCCGCGGTGGTGCGCCAGCGCGTGTGCTCTTCCCGCCGCTCGACCGCCTCGATCAGTTCGACCACGCGGACGTCGCGGAAGGCCTCGCGGCTCGGGAAGCGGTGGACGTGCTCGATCTCGCTGACGCGCGCGTTCATGACGCGCACGAGGGTGTCGAGGTCCACGGGGATCGGGACCATCTGCTTCAGGAGGGAGACCGGGACGCGCATCCCGGCGGTCTAACCCGGCGCGGATTCGCCCTCGACGAGCACGCGCAGCACGCCCACGGCGGTCGCCTGGGGGTCGGTCGGGAGGCGCTTCGCGGCGGCGCGGTGGCGGCGCTGGAACATGCGCTGTGTCGCGATGGCCATGATCTTCTGCGCCGGGAGCTTCGGCGTGAAGGTGACGGCGTCGACGTAGCGGCAGCCGTCCGGCGTCTCCTCGAAGAGGTGCTCGTGCTCCCAACGCGAGAAGAGCGCGTTCTCCGAGGTGTCGCGGAAGCGCTTCCCCGGCTCGACGACGTCGAGGGTGGAGGGCCAGGCGACGACGCCGACCGGCCCGAAGCCGAAGCGCGCCCCGACCGTCACGGGGACCTCGCCGGCGAGCGCGCGGGCGACCGCGGCCTCGTCGGAGAAGCGGAACGTCGCCAGCGGGCGGAACCCCGCGGAGATCTCGGCGGGGTCGGTCTCGAGCTTCCACACCTCGTCGATCGGGGCGAGGAACCGGGTCCACACGCGCAGGTGGAAGGTGGTCGGCATCGCCGCCATGTAGCGCGCTGCCGGGCGAGCGGTATCATCCCCGGCCCATGCTGTACGCACTCGCGTTCGTCGCCCACGCCGAGACCTTCCCCCTCGCCGACGCCGGCGTCACCTTCGACCTGCCCGCCGGCTGGGCGATGACGCGCTGGTCGGACTGGGACTTCAAGGCGAAGAGCGGCGACGGCGCCGTGCAGCTGGAGGCCTGGTACACGCCGTTCCAGCACGCCCCCACCAAGGCCGCCGCGGAAGGCTTCGCCGCCGCCTACCGCGCCAAGCTCGAGGAGAAGCGCGCCACGGAGGTCGCGCTCGACCGCGCGGACGTCGTCGCGCACGGGGGCCGCGACGTCGCCCGCGCCGACCTGAAGTTCGCGCTCGACAAGGGGGTCCGGGGCGTCGCCTACGCCGGCGCGATCGCCCTCGACGGGCGCGTGTTCCACGTCGTGACGTACGCGGCGGCGGCCAACGCGGCGAAGGCGAAGCGCGGGCTCGACCAGGTACTCGACCGGCTGACCGTGCAGAAGCCGCCGGGCGACCTCGCATCGCTCGCGGGCGCGCTGCCGACGAAGCTCGGGTTCTCCGCGACGCTGCCGGAGGGCTGGCGCCGCCCGCTTCCGTCCGAGGAGGCCGAGATCGCCGGGCTCGTCGGCGCGTTCGGCCCCAAGGACCCCGCCGAGTGCGCGGCGGCCGTGCGCCCGGCGCCCGGCGCCGACACCGATCTGATGCTCCTCTGCAAGGAGGAGTGGGCGTTCGGACCGCTCGACGCCGCGAGCTTCGCCGACAAGGCCGCGCTCGTGAAGCAGGCGCGCTTCGGGAAGGCCGCGGACAAGGTGCCCGCCGACCCGATCGAGGCGAAGGACCGCGTCGGCGTGCTCCTGCGGCCCGAGATCAACGACAAGGACCTGCGCCTCGGGATCGTGCCCTACGACGGGGGCGCCGCGGTCGGCTGGGCGATCGGCGCGCGCGGGCGAGCCGACGCGCTCGAGGCCGCGCTCCGCCCCACGCTCGCGGGCCTCGCCTACGAGGGCGCCGACGGCGGCCTCGCCCGGTACGACGTGGGTACGATGGTGTTCCACACGCTCACGTACGATCCCCTCCACCCGGGGGTCCTCTGCTGCGCGGGCGCGTCGCTCGTGTTCGTCGGGGGGATCGCCGTCGTCGTGTTCAGGCCCCGCAGGCGCGCGGAGACCTGACCGTCAGTACACGTTCTCCGGCGTCACCCTCACGGGCTCGCCGCCGTCGTGACCCAGCGTGTACTCCGCGGGGACGCCGTCGCCGTCGACGTCGATCGCGCCGTGCACGACGAAGCCGTCGCCGACGAGCTCGACCCAGTAGCTGCCGCGCACCTCGCCCTCGGGCGACCACGCGAGCTGCGTCCACTCGGGGCCGCCCACCCAGGGGACGGCCTCCTTGCCGAGCGCCGCGACCGCCCGGGGGACGGCCACGTACCGGTCGTTCGCCGCGAAGTGGGCCCGCTCCGCGACGGCGATGGCCGCGAGGTTCGCCGGCACCTCCGAGCGCTTGGCCTTCCGCTGCATCTGGACGAAGTTCGGCACCGCCATCGCCGCCATCGCGCCGGCCATCGACGCGGTGAGCTCGGGCGGCAGCGGCGCCACCGACATCTGAACCTCCGCGCGCTCGGGCGCGAGCAGCACACCGGCGCGCATGGGCAGCTGCAGCCCGACGAGGCCCACCGTCCAGTCCTTCGCCCACGCCGCGGCGTCGGCGTCCAGCCAGGGCGTGCCCGCCCCGCTCGCCGCCTCGGCCACCGCCTCGGGCACCGACCCGATCACGATCGCGCCCTGCTCGGCGGCCACGTGGAACACGCTGCGCTCGGTCACGACGCGGAAGGAGGTCGGCGAGGACTTCGAGACGTCCCCCATCGCCGCCGCCATCTTCCGCGCGAGCGCGGCCGTCTTCTTCGCCGGCATCGGGCGGCCGCCCGGGTCGGTGACCGGCAGCCGCGCCACGAACACCTGCTCGCGCGGGTTGCCGAACAGCGCCACGGTCGCCCCCGCGCCGAACCGGACCACCTCGCGCAGCTTCGCGAGCTCCTCGGGGGGAAGCTTCGCGACGGGCGCGACGGCGGCGAGCAGGTCGTCGGCGGGGATGCCGATCGTCGCGACGAACGTGGGCACCTGCACCGACGAGCCGTTGGCGGGCTTCACCGGCGGGCGCGTGAGCGAGTCGGCGACGGGCTCCGGGTACTCGAGCCGCACCACGGCGGGCGCCTTCCCGGACAGCGGCACGAACGCCGCGGCGTGCATCCGCTTGTCGCCGTCGGGCTCGTCCACCCACACCACACACCCGTCCACCGCCGGCAGCCCGGCGAGCAGCGGGTCGGGCGCGGCCGGCGTCGCCGGCGTCGCCGCGTCGCCGCGCAACACGAGCCGCCCGGCCGCGAGCGTGGCGTGCAGGTCGACCTTCTCGCCGTCCAGGAGCCAGCCGCCGGGCTCGGGCGTCACCTTCGCCCCGAACCGCGCGAGCAGCGCCTCCGCCTGCGCCGGCGAGCCCGAGAACGGCACCACGACCTCGGTCGCGCCGTCGTCCCCCTTGCGGAACGACGTCACGATCGTGCCGGCGAGGTCCACGCCGGCGGCCTCGGCCGCGGCGGGATCGCGCAGGGCGAGCACCGCGCGGCCCGCGGGGTTCTCCTCCAGCTTCGCGAGGGCGTCGCCCGGGAGCGGGAACGTGCTCGCGACGTGGAGCGCCCGCCCGACCGGCGCGCACGCCACCACCGCCGAGCGGCCGCCGGCCGCCGCGGCCACCTCCTCCACGGCCGTGCCGGCGAGCGCCGCCGCGACGACGGCGATCACAGGCCACCCAGCTGGATCACGCGCGCGTACTGCTCGGGCGAGAGCGGCACCACCGACAGCCGGCCCTGCTTCACGAGGTAGGTGCCGGCGAGCAGGGGCTCGTCCCGGAACTGGCCGAGCGTCACGGGCGTGGGCAGCGCCCGCACGGGCGCGAGGTCCACGCAGAGCCACTTGCCGTCGTCCGCGGTGGGATCCGGGTAGGCCTCCTTCGCGACCTCGGCCTCGCCGACGACCGCCTTGTCGGTCTGCGAGTGGTAGAAGAGCACCCGGTCGCCGCGCTTCATCTCGCCCAGCCAGATGCGGGCCTGCGCGTTGCGGATGCCGTCCCAGCGCGTGCCGCCCTCCTCCCGGAGGCGGGCGAAGCTGTAGACGGTCGGTTCGGACTTGACGAGCCAGTGGCGCATGCCGCTCGCTACTGCGCGGCCAGCGCCTCCGCAAGACCGTCGGTCCGCGGGCCGAGGCCGGCCACGCTCGGGTTCATCACGTGCCCCGCGCGGTGGACGTGCGCGAACCCGAGCGCGTGCCCCAGCTCGTGTTCCACCACCAGCGGCAGGTCCGCGCCGAGCCGCACCACGGCCCACTGCGGCACGCCCCCGTACGCGCACCAGTCCGTGCGCGTGTCCTCCGGCAACGGCGAGCGCGTCACGGTGATCGCGCCGTACGCGACCCGGGCTCCCGCGATCGGCGCGCCGTCCGCGTCGAACAGGCAGCGGCCCACGTCGTCGACGCCACGGAAGCGCGCGCCGAGCGCCTGCCACCACGCCATCGCCCGCGCGACCCGCGCGCGCGACACCGGCGCCTCCTCGCAGAGCCGCACCCGCGGCGCGATCTGCCAGTGGAAGCCGAGCTCGGGCGACCGTGGCGCGAGCCACGCCGCGAGAATCCCCCATGTCTCCACGTCCGGAAGGTGCGCACGGGGGGACGTCCCTCAAGCCCGCGCCCGGCCGGCCGATGGGGAGGACATGATCACCCACTCGCCCGACACCGACGCGCTCCTCCGCGAGGCCGAGGAGAGCCTGCACGTGCTGCTCGAGGACGCGGACCTCGTGTGGTCCGAGACACCCGACGAGAGCCCCGCGGCCGCCGACCTCGCCGAGATCCAGCGGCGCGGCCGCTTCGTGCTCGGGCTGATCCGCGAGCTCCGCCGCACGGGTGCGCACCTCGCGCCGAAGCGGGCGCGGCGCGCGGCCTAACGGTCGGCGTTCAGCTCGCTCGCCTCTTCCCAGGCGCGCGCGGCCTCGGCCTGACGGCCCTCCTGGGAGAGGAGGTCGCCGCGCAACGCGAGGAGCTGCGCGCGGAACGGCGTGTTGGCGCCGCTCTTGCGCAGGCCGCCGTCCACCGCCCGGAGCGCGCGGGCGGGGTCGCCCGCGTTCCGCCACGCCTTCGCGGCGCGGTACGCGGCGTCCTGCGCGACCTGGACCCGCGCGTCGCCCGTCATGCCCTCGTAGATCGCGGCGGCCTCGGCCCACTTGCCGCCCTGCTCCTGCATGGCGGCGGTGGCGTACTTCGCGGACACGTCGGGGTAGCCGGCGTACCAGTCGTTGTCGTAGTCGTAGGGGACGGCGCCCGCGCGGGTGTCGGTCGTGACGTCGGCCTTCGACACGGTGTTGGCGGCGCTCGACCGGCCGGACTTCGGCTTGGCGGCCGGCTCGGCGGCGGGGGCCCGCGCGCCGCGGGCCTCGTCGTCGG
>JBMOQZ010000331.1:0-7544 GCA_049322475.1 Myxococcota bacterium
CATCCTCGGGCCCTTCTCCTCCCCCGACGACGGCGAAAGAACGGGGGTCGCGGGGTCGCGGAGGAGCCCTCCCGGCTCCCGCCGTCCCGCTCCACATCTCGCGGCCCGTCGTCATCGCCGCGATGGTACACCCGGAGCCCGTCAGGCTGCGCGGCTCCGAGGCGGATCGACCAGCGCGCCGAGGTTCGCGGCCTCGACGGCGTCGCGGCGGTCGTCGTCGGAAATTACCTGGTAGTGCCGCAGCATGACCTGGATCGAGTGCCCGGTCAGGGAGGCGGCGGTCGCGGCGTCGATACGCGCGCGGAGGAGCCGCGAGACGACCATGCGGCGCAACCCGTGCGGCGTGAACCGGGGGACGCCGGCAACGTCGCAGGCGACCCGTAGGCGGCGTCCGAGGGCCTGGATGGCGCCGACCACGACCCGGCCCGCCCCACGGTTCCCGGTGCCCTCCAGGTGCAGGAGCGGGGCATCGCCGTGCCCGCCTCGCCCGGCGAGCAGGGTGCGGGTGTCCGCGTCGAGCGGGAACCACCTCATCCCGGTCTTGGAGGCCCCTTCGCACGCGCCGAAAGCGAGGCGCCCGTGAACCTCGTCGAGGTCGCAGGAGCGGAGGCGGACGACCTCGCCGATGCGAGCCCCGGTGCGGGCGAGGAGGACGGTGGCGAGCTTCCAGTCGTCGTCCGGCATCGCCTCGATCACCCGCGCAGCCTCCGAGGGCGTCGGCGTCGCGTGGTTCTCCACGAACCGCGAGCGGTCGATCTTGAGTCGGGGGCACCGGAGGTTGGCCGTGCTCGGGATGTGCCGGTTGTCGCGGGCCCACCTGAAGAAGATGCGGATGACGCGGAGTTCCAGCGCCAGCGTGCGAGGAGCGACGCCCTTGTCGAGGCGCTCCCGCACGTATGGGTGGAGGTCGAGGTGCTGGAGGGCGCGGAGGCGTCCCCACGCCCGGAGGTGCAGGGTCGTCCGCCAATAGGCCAGCTTGGTGGCGTCCGAGATGTCGTACCTGCGCTCGATGTCCTCCAACCAGAGGTCCAGGACGCGCGGGATGCGGCGCTCGGGCACTACTGGCACGGGGCACCCCTGACCGCGAGCCCGAGGCGGAAGGCCACGTCGGTGGCGGCGACGGAGACGGCGTTGCCGGCTTCCTCGACCCGGAGGACCAGGTCGAAGCGCTCCTCACCGAGCACGACCCGCAGCTCGGCGAGCACCTGCCTGTGCTCGGCACGGGCCTCGCGGTAGGCCGCGTCGCCACGGAGCGCGGCGTCGAGGCCGAGGAGCGGGACGGGCATGCTCTCCAGAGGGGCGAGTTCGAGCCGGGCGTCGAGCAGGTTGTCGATGGCCATGTCGAGCGAGGCCACGGCGATGTGCAGGCGGGTGGGGAGGTCGTCGTCCATTGCCGCGTGTACGTTCGCAACTTCGCCGCTAAACCTCCCCGCCCCTCGGGCATGAACCCGCATCGAAAACGCGCAGCGGAAAACCCCGATGTTGCTCGTGGGCGGGCGCTCGTTGTCCCTCTGCAACGCCGTTCCCAACACGCCGCCGCTCTCACCGGCGACCTCGTTCTGCTCCCCCTATTGCTCGTCGCCGAGGGGGTTTCCCGACCAAACCACCGCCAGCGTCGCCGGCATCAGCCTCTCGGGGGCGCGGGGGTCGGCAAGGTCGAGGTGTACCCGGACGCCGATGCCGGCGACGTGGAGCCGGACGCCGCCGCGTGCAACGAGGTCGTACTCCCGGCGACGCGGAGCGAGGTCGTGCTCGTCCTCGGGCTCGAGGAGACGCCGTCGAGCGTCCTCGATGCGCACACGACGACGAGCCCGCCGGTCACGGTCGCCTCGCCTACCCATGCTCGCCCCCGAGGTGCTCGACGAGGATGCGGTCGAAGTCGGCCACCAGCTCGCCGGCCTCGGGGTCGTCCGGGTACGCGGGGATGACGGTCACGCTCCCGGCCGGGCTCACGATGTAGGACGCGCGCACGCCCCACCGTCGATGATGCACCCGAGCCGCCACGCGGCCGAGGTCGCCTCCCGAGCCCGACGGGGTCCACAACCACATGTCTTCGGCCACCCTTTCGGCCTCCACTTGTGGCCCCCTCTACGCCGCCGCCTGCGCGGGGGACTTCTGGCCACCCGCCTCGGCGAGCCGGCGGCGGAGCGTCGAGCGCGGGACGCCCATCGCCTTCGCGATGGACTTGATACCGTACCCCTGCTCCATCATCGCGAGGGCCGGGCGCGCGTCGAGGGCGACGCGGGGACGGCCGAGGTGCTTGCCGTTGCGGCGGGCACGCTCGACGCCTGCCCGGACGCGCTCGACGATGAGGGCGCGCTCCATCTCGGCGACGGCGGCCAAGATGACGAGCGTGAACCGGCCCGAGGGTGTCGTCGAGTCGATGGTCGCGTCGCGGACGGACACGAGCCCGACGCCCCATGCGTGGAGGCTCTCGGCGAGCGTGCAGACGTGGACGACCGAACGCGCGAGCCGGTCGAGCTTCCACACGACGACCACGTCCACGCGGCCGGCCTTGCAGTCGGCGATGAGTCGATCGAGGGCCGGACGGGAGCGCTCGGTGCCGGAGATGCCGGTGTCCTCGTAGACCCCGGCGACCTCCCACCCGCGTTGAGCGGCGACGGCCCGCAGCTCGTCGAGCTGAAGCCCGACATCCTGGTGGCCGGTGGAGCAGCGGACGTAGAGGGCGGCGCGGGTGGGCCTGGGCTTCGTGGACATCCCATATTGGTACGCCCGTCCGGGGGGAGACTAAACCGCGCGATTAACTCGACGGGAGGCCCGCTCTCGGCGCGAAGGCCGCACTGAAACCGCACCGAAAACCGGACACGGAGGGGGCAACCGGGTTCGACTGCTACGCCTCCGCGCAGACGACGTGCTGCCATCCCGGCCGCATCCGCGCAGTCTGGAGCAGCGCCGCGTGCGCGATGACGGCCTCGGCGTAGTGCGGGAGCCCCGTGGCCTTGCGCGCGATGGTCACCATCGCGTCCCACGGCCCGAGTTCGAGGTAGCGGTCGAGGCGTGGGTCGTCTGGCTCGCACGTCGTCGAGATTGAGTCGAGCAGGGACTCCAGGCACACGAGCACCGCCTCCCAGAACGGCACCTTCGACCGTTGCTCCCACTCCGCCGGAACCTGATGGCGGTCGCCCGTCCCCCGCTTCTTCACCTGCTTCGGGGGGACTCCCCGCTCGTGATCGAGCCGGGCAACCGCCCGTCGGATTGTCGCCGCGAGAGCACAGATGTAACGGGTGCGCTTGGTCATGCTGTCTACCTACGCAGGGTCGTTCAGGATGTCATCGAGCAGGTGTTCCATGTCGGGCTCGATGTACCTGTGCTCGAACGTCGGGGTGGCGGGCGTCGGCTCGCCCCGCTCGTCCTCGAACAGGTCGGCGAGACCGGGGTCGATGTGGAGACCGACCGGCCCGTCGGGCTTCTCGGCGGCGGCTGTGAAGGCAGCAAGGGCGACGGCAGGCTCGACGTACCCGACGGAGGTGACCGACCCGATGGTGTTGTAGGTTCTGTTCTGGACCCGGGTCTCGACGCCCCGTTCCCGGAAGGCGGCACGGAGACGGGCCGGGTTCACCTTGCCGGCGGAGATCCACGGGGACTTCGTCGCGAGCTTGCAGATCTCTGCGGGGTCGAGCGTGATGCCTTGTGACGAGCTGATCTTCCCGACGACGATGGGCGGGACACCCTCGCCGCCGAGCACCACGCCGTAGGTCTTCTCGGCGAGCCGGACGAGGAGCGCGGTGAGCTTGTCCTCGCCGCCACAGGTCACCGTGCCGGGCGCGACCTCGTCCTCAGCATCGACGTTGGGGACGCCACGCGTGGACAGGAAGACGACCCGTCCACCGACGAGGTGGAAGGCGACGTAGGCGTCGGCTCCCTCTGTCGCAAATCCTCTATAGGTTACATCACTAGTATTCTTTAGAGGATTTGCGACACGGGCACGCAGCCACCTCTGGCGGAACGAGTCGAACTCGGCCTCGTCGATGCTGTACACCCACAGGTGTCGCTCGGAGAGCGGCTGCCCGCGTACCTCGCCTTTCTGCTGCACGGGCATGTGCAGGATGGCCCCAATGCGCTCGGCGATGACGACCGGGGCGCAGGAGGAGCAGGAGCGTGTGCCGCACGGGAGCCGGTACGAGCCCGCCTGCCCGGTGATTGCGTTCTGCGTCCCGAGCGCGAAGCCGCAGCGTCTTCTCGGGTCGGGCCTCGGGAGCCCCTGCGCCTCCAGGTGCGCGCGGAACCTCGGCGAGAGCCTGCGCGCGACCTCCATCGCGGCCTGCGCGCCCCGGACGACCACCTCGTCGAGGGTCTCGGCCTTCGCCTTCTTCTTCAGGATGCGCTCCTCGTAGACGGAGAGTGCATCCCGCCGCCGTTCGTGCTCCGCGTGGTCCCGCGCGTCCTGCTCGCGCTCCGCCTCGACGGGCGAGTCGGACTCCTCGTCGCCGAGCAGGTCGTCGATGTCGGTCGGGTCGACGACCTCGAAGCGGTCGTCGTAGTAGTTGGTGTCGTCCGTCCAGTCTCGGAGCCACAGCGAGCCGTCCTCGCGCCTGCGGAGGTGCGCGGTCTTGTAGGCGAGGGCGTTGTCTCCGGGCGCCCAGATCCCCGCCTTGAAGAGCGAGCCGCACGGCTCCTCTCCACCCGGCCGGAGGAACCGCTCGCCCCACTCGCGGACGTTGTAGCCGGTGCCGTGCATCGGGAACGTCGAGAAGTCGAGGTACACCCGCCGGCTACCCCCGTCGCCGACGCGGTAGCCCGACGACGAGCGCCGGATCGCGGCCATCGCCCGGCGCCCCCCGGGTACGGGCACGTTCGGCCACCTCTCGAGATGGACATCCTTGTCCGCCGCCTCGATGTTCCGGGCCTCGTCGAGGAGGCTGTCCACGTCGAGGAGCGCGTCCTCGTCGGGTGACACGAGGCCACAAGGCAGCACGCCGCCCCAGCCCTCCGTGCCGGGCACACGCGAGGAGGGAACGGCGGGGAGGAAGAAGAGCCGGGTGTCGAGGCGGCTGTCGACCGAGGGGCTCCCGTCCACTTTCGCACTCACGTGGGGCAGGCCAGCGTCCAGAAGGCGGCGCCGCGCCCACCAGAAGAGCGGGCACAGGATCTCGTACTTCACCGCTCTCGAAAGGGGGAACAGCACGCGGACGGAGGCGTACCCGTCCCTGCACGACCACGTCGTCCACGCGGCGAGCCTGGTGCCCGCGAACGCCATCCTCACGATGTCGAGCACGGAGTCGACGGGGAGGGGCACGGCGTCGAGATCGAGCGGGAGCCACAGCCACTCGTTGCGACGCTCGGCACCCTCGCGGCCACGACGGTCGCCCTCGTCGAGCCGGTAGGCCAGGAACCCCGGCGAGCACTCCTTCGCGGTGAGCCGCTTGCTCTTGGTGCGCCTCATCCTCCGGGGCGTGGTGCTCTCGTCGTAGATCTCCCACCCGCGCAGGAGCCGGCGCATCGTTGTGTGCCAGCCCTCGAAGAGGGGGATGGTGATCTCCTCGTGGATGTGCGGGCGCTCCATCTCGGGGCAGATGGTGAGGGTGGTCGTGAGGTCGGTGGTCATGGTGAGCCCAGGTGGGCCGAGGGCGGTGTTCAGCCCGCCCCCGACCCGGCGCGAGTGGTCCTGTTGCGCCTGGAAGGCCCCGTCGTGGGCGGTCTGAACCCCGTCGCACGCCGTCGTGGTCTACCTACGCAGCGCGGATAGGAACCTCACCGCCCACCCCGGCAGAAAGGTGTGCGGGGTGGAGAACCTCGCCGTGGTCGACGGTCTACTCGTCCCGCTCGCCCGGCCCGCGCCGCGCCCCATACAGCGGCGGCGGTCGCTCGTGGAGGCGCGCGCGGATGTACGACAGGAGGTCCGGGACGAGGTCGGCGACGACCATCTCGAAGTCCGGCGGCCTGCCCCCGGCCGCCTCGATCTCCCGCTGGATGGCGTTCTCGACCTGCGCGACGTGGGCGGCGAGGTACTCCTCCGCGAGCGCGCGGTTGCTCCGCCTCGCGTCGACGGTGATGGGCACGGCGAGCCTCTCGTCGAGTTCGGCGGCGAGGGCGTCGGGGAGGGTGGCGCGGAAGGCGCCTGCGAGGTCAGGTTGAGTGGCCATCCCCATCGACCACGCGTTGGTTGAGCGCTCCACAACCACTGTCTCGTGAGGCGACATCGGGACCACACCCAGCGATGTGAAGCAGCGGGACATAGGGCGGAGTGGGGTTGAGCTTGCGCGCTGGCGTGGCCGTGCGGGCTCGTCAATGTGGCTCCTTGCGGCCCCGTAGGAGGCGCTTGAGCCCGAGGATGAGCGACACCGTGAAGCCCGGCAGGGATCCCCCGTCCAGCGCAAACGCGAGCCACCAGTAGGGGCTCACGAAGCCGCTCGGCTCGATCATTGCCGCAGCGGCACCTAGCGCGCCGCCAATTGCCGGCACCCAAGAGACCGGACACGTACCCGAAATCTGCCGGATCAAGGCGAGCCAGTTGACGATTGACAGCCATAGCCAGGCCAGCCCGAGCACGACGGCCACGATCGCTTGGAGAATCATGGCGTGGCGCCAACAGGCGGAGGTGCCTGTGGCGGAGGTGGAGGCATGTAGCGCCACTGACCGAGCATGACCTTGAAGAAGCCGTCGGGGCCCCACCCCTGTGGGGGCCGCAGTGAGGAGGCGGGAACGTTGAACGACTGGCCAGCAGAGGGCCACGCGAATCTGTTCCCGAGTCCGGGCTGCCACTTGCCCGACCAGAAGTAGTTCCACCCGACCGGAGGCCCCGTCATCACCCAGTCCCCTTGATTCAGACCGGGACTCCCCCACCTGCTGACCTCGACCATTGGCGACGGCCCCGGCATCGGGAGCGTCGCCGCCCGCAGGACGGTTCCCTGTGTCAAACCCGCCCGGTAGGCTCCCGTGCCGCCCGCGCGGCCAGAAAGCAGACCACCCACCACGGAGCCCGTCGCGTACCAGTCCTCCTTTGTCGCGTCACCGGAGCGGATCCGGGAGGCTGTTCCCTTGATCTCGTCCCAATTCGACCAGACGGACACCGCGCCGACGACCAAGACGGCACCCAATAGTGCCCACCCCAGAGGGTTAGAGAAGCCGAATGCCAAGCCCAAACCGTAGGCAACCCCAACGCCGACTCCGAGGCCAACAGCGGCCCCCTTCGCGAACGCGGCGCCACCCTCTGAAGGCGAGGCCGTAGGCTCACTGGAGCGGGATCTCCTGTGTTCTCGTGGCTCAGGAACTCCGGAAGCTCCCTCCCCGCCGGCCGACGCTTCACCCAGACGCCACACATCCTTCCCCACATACCATTTGTCGGAGACAGGATCCCAAATAGGCTCCACGTCTGCCGGATATCCGAAGCCGGCCTCCGCCGCCGACCTCCGGACTTCCTCGGGCGTTGCGTCTGGCCCCACGGCCGGATCTGTGTGGCTAAGAGCCCATCTCAAAACCTCACCCCCGCCCGAACCGCTTGTTTGAAGCTGATGATGGCCGAGGCGAGCTCCAGGAATCCGAGGTGGATGGAGGCTTGGCGGTCGTGACGAACCAAGAGCCGC
>JBMOQZ010000332.1:0-7524 GCA_049322475.1 Myxococcota bacterium
GCGCGGCGGCCCCCACCGCGCGGTGCACGGCCGGCTCGTCGAGGAAGCGCAGCCAGAGCGCGAGGAACAGGACCAGCCAGCCGACGCTCACCTGCGTGAAGCGCCCCGCGCCGAGCTCGTGGAGGCAGTACAGGAAAAGCGCGGTCGTCGGCGCGGCGGCCAACGCGGCGGGCGGCGAGGCGCCGGCCGAGCGGGCGAGCGCCCAGCCCGCGACGCCGTTGAGCACGAGCATGCCGATCAGGTGGATCGACGACGCGAGCGGCCAGCCGAAGAGCAGGTGCCAGGGCAGGTACGCGAAGCCCTCGCCGCCGTTGCCGGCGAGCCACGGCGCGTCGCCCACGGGCCAGTAGTAGCGGTCGTTGTGGAGGATCGACCGCCCGTGCGACACCTGCTCCGCCACCCAGACGAGCAGCCAGTGGTTCGAGAGGCAGTCCGGGTGGACGTAGTTGCAGAGGATGGTGTCGGTCGGCGAGGAGAACACGGGCCACGTGGCGGTCGCGGCGCAGGCGAGCGCGAGCGCGACGGCGGCGGTGGTCCACTTGCTCACGCCCGCCCCTTAGCGCGACCCCTTCCCGCGCGCGTCGCGACGTGGGAGAGTCCTCCCGACCCATGCGGCCGTCCGACCTCGCCATCGGCCTCCTCGCCGCCGCGTTCCTGCTCGACCCCGCGGTCCAGGCCAGCGGGCTCGCCGGGTCGCCCGGGGCCGAGCTCTACGGCCACGCGTGGGTGCAGTGGTGGGCGGCGGAGCAGTGGCCCGCGTGGCCGCGCGGCACGGCGATCGCCACCGGCACGCAGGTCTGGCCGGTGGTCGATCCGCTCCCGACGTGGCTCGTCGCCGGGCTCGCCCAGCTCGTCGGCCCGACCTGGGCGTGGAACGCGTGGGTGGCCGTGGGCGTCGTGCTCGCCGCCGTGGGCGGGGGCGCGTTCGCCCGCAGCATCGGCGGGAGCGGGCCCGTCGGGGCCGCGGGGCTCGCGACGGCGCCCATCTTCGTGGGCTCGCTCGTCAGCGGGCTGACGGAGGACTTCGCGCTGGGGCTCGTGGCGCTGGGGCTCGCGCAGCTGATCGAAGGGCGCCGCGCGCTCGGGGCGGTGCTGCTCGCCCTCTCCGCGTACTGCGGGCTCTACGTCGCGTGGCTGGGCGCCGCCGCGGCGTTGTCCATCGGGCTCGCCGACGCGCTCGACCGGCCGGGGCGGTGGGTGGGCGCCGGGCTCCTCGCGCTGGTGCTCGCCGCGCCGGCCGCGTACCCGTTCCGCGAGCGGCTCGACGGCGTCGGGCACCACGCGGGGGTGGTGCGGGTGGAGGAGGAGCCGCTCTGGCACCTCAACCCCTGGCGCGGCGCCGACCTCGCGTCGTTCGTCGTGCCGGGCGAGGTCGACCCCGGGCCCGCGCTCGTCCGCGAGCACCCGACCTACCTCGGGTGGTTCACGGTGGGCCTCGCCGCGATGGGCGGGCTGCACCCCGCCTGGCTCGGGTTCCTCGCCTGCGTCCTCGTGGCGCCGGGCGAGGAGTACAGCTTCGCCGGCAAGCCGCTGGGGCTCGACAACCCGGCGGTGACCGCGTTCCGGCTGCTCCCCTTCGCCGAGCGCTTCAACCACCACGCGCGCCTCATGTTGCTCGGCCAGCTCTGCCTGATCGGGCTCGCGGCGCGCGGCGCGGAGCGGCTGAGGAAGCACCCCGTCGTGCCCTTCGTGCTCGCCGGGCTCGTGGCCGTCGAGTACGTCGCGTCGCCGGCGCGCGCGCCGCTGCCCGTCACGCCGGTCGCCCACCCGGTGATCTACGCGCGTCTGGCGAGCTTCCCGGCGGGACCGGTCGCGATCCGGGGGGGCGCGGGGCCCGGCATCCACCCCCAGAAGATCTTCTTCGACCAGCGCGCCCACGGGCGACGCCTCCTGCACAACCCAAACCGCCCGGCCGACGGGCGACCCGTCGGCAACAGCGTGCTCGTCGCGCTCGGGACGGCGAGGGCGGCGACGGAGGAGGAGTGGGGAGAGCCCGACGAGATCACCCCCGACGGCGCGGCTTGGTGGATCGAGGCGAAGAAGTAGTTTCAGAAGGCGCGGATCTTCGGGGTTCGTTCGCGTTCACGTTCGGGTTCACGTTCGCGGGGGGCGTTCACGGGACCGAGGAACGTGCGGGTGCGCGTGCGCGTGCAGGAGACGATCGTGGCGGGGGGCGGCGGGCGCGCGGATGGGGGCGGGCGACTCGCTCCACGCGCACGCGCACGGGCTTCCGGGTTCCCCCGGACGCGGACGCACCCGTGGCCGCGAACGTGGACGTGAACGAGCTTCGAGAACACGTCCCGCTCGACTCCGAACGGGATGTCGGTGCTACGATCCCCTCGTGAGCGCGCCGGACAGAAAGCCGCCGCTTGACCTGCCTGCCACGCAGGAGCTTCCTCCCAACCTGAAGCCGGGCGTCGACGACGAGGTCACCACCAGCGGGGGCGCCCCGGTCGTGGTGGGCGCCGAGGCGCCGGGCCGCTACGCGCGCCGCGACGAGGAGCTGGGGGTGGGCGGCATCGGGCGCGTCCTCGTCGCGTTCGACAACCACCTCGGCCGCGAGATCGCGGTGAAGGAGCTGCTCGGCGAGGGGAGCGCCGTCGGGCGCTTCCTGCGGGAGGCCCGCGTCACCGCGCAGCTCGAGCACCCGAACATCGTGCCGGTCTACGAGCTCGGGCGCCGCGCCGACGGCACGCTCTACTACACGATGAAGCGGGTGCGCGGGCGCACGCTCGCCGAGGCGCTCGACGACTGCGCGGACATCACCGCGCGGCTGCGGCTCCTCTCCCACTTCGTCGACACCTGCCAGGCCATCGCCTACGCGCACAGCCGCGGCGTGGTGCACCGCGACATCAAGCCCGCGAACATCATGGTCGGCGAGTTCGGCGAGACCGTCGTGCTGGACTGGGGCCTCGCGAAGGCGCGCGGCCAGCGCGACCTCCGCGGCGGCGACCTCGCCCGCGAGATCCAGCTCCTCCGGGAGACGGCCCACGCCCACACGCTGCAGGGCACGATGATGGGCACGCCGTCCTACATGAGCCCGGAGCAGGCGCGCGGCGAGATCGACCACATCGACGAGCGCTCCGACGTCTGGTCGCTCGGCGCCGTGCTCTTCGAGATCCTCACCGGCGTCGCCCCGTTCAACGGCCGCACCCCGCTCGAGATCCTCGCGAAGGTCGTCCACGAGCCGCCCCCCAACGCGGACGAGGCCCCGATCGAGCTGGCGAAGGTCGCCGCGAAGGCGCTGCGGCGCGATCCCGCCGAGCGCTACCAGTCCGCGAAGGAGCTCGCCGACGAGATCGCCGCGTGGCAGACCGGCCACACGGTGCGCGCCCACAGCTACTCGTCGTGGGAGATCCTCCGCAAGTTCGTCGCCCGCAACCGCGCCGCCGTCACGATCGCGACCAGCCTGGTGACGGCGCTTTGCCTCGTCTACGGCGCCACGCTCGCCCACGTGTCCGCGCAACGCGCGCGCGCCGACGAGGCCCGGCTCGCCGCCACCGGCGACCTCGCCCGCAGCTTCGCCGGCCGCGCCCACGACGCGCTTCGCGCAGGCGACGCGAGCGCCGCGTGGGTCCTCGCCGCCGGGGCCCTCGCGCTCGCCGACACGCCCGAGGCGCGGGGCGCGATGATCGCGGCGTCGAGCGGGTTCTTGCCGACCCTCGCGTGGACCGCCGACGTGGGCGAGCCCTGCGGCCAGCTCGCGTGGGCGCCCGACGGGCACGCGATCGCCGCCATCGGGAGACGCGGCGCCTGGGTGCGCTCCGGCGAGCACATGTCGCTCCTCGACATGCAGGGCGAGGCCGCCGCCTCCGTCGGCTGGGCCGGCGCCCGCCTCTACACCGCCCACGCCGCCGGGACCGTGCTCGCGTGGGACCCCCCCGTCGGCGTCGTCGAGCGCATCGGCCCCGCGGACGACGGCGTGCGCGCGTTCGCCGTCGCCCCGGACGGCCGCGTCGTGACCGGCGGCTTCGAGGGCAAGGTGCGCGCGTGGACCGGCGGCAAGCGGCCCCGGCTCGTCGCGACGCACCCCGGCCGGGTCGACGCGCTCGCCGTCGCCGGCGACCGGATCGCCGCCACCGGCGAGGGGGGCACGCGCCTCTGGGACGACGGGCGCGAGCGGATCGCCGACGCGCCCGCCCGCGCGCTCGCGCTCTCGCCCGACGGGCGCCTCCTCGCGGCGGGGCGCTCCGTCTGGGACGTCGACACGGGCGCGCGCGTGGCGGTGCTGGGCGGCGAGGAGCCCCGCGCGCTCGCGTTCTCGCCCGACGGCGCGCGGCTCGCCGCGGCGGTGGGCGAGGGCGTCGACCTCTGGGACGTCGCCTCGTCGCGCGTGCTCGGCCACGTCGCGACCCACGGGGGCGCCTCCACCGCCGTCACGTTCTCGCCGGACGGCCGCCGGTTCGCGACGGCCACGCTCCGGGGGGCCCTGCGCGCCTGGGACGTGCCCTCGCCCGCGCCCTTCGCCGAGGGCAACGCGCCCCCGGGCGATCCGGGCGCGCTCGGCGCGCGCGAGGACCCGCCCGCCGTGTTCGCCGCGTTCGGCGAGCTCGTCGCCACCGGCGGCGACGACGGCGGCGTCACGCTCTGGGACCGCGCCACCGGCGCCGCGCGCGCGACCTGGCCCGCCCACGCCGGCCGCGTCGCCTGGCTCGCGTTCACGGCCGACGGCGGGGGCCTGCGCAGCGAGGGCCCCGACGGCCCGCGCGCGTGGCGCCTCGACACGCTCGCGGCCGCCGCCGCCGCCCTCGCCGACGACGCCGAGGCGCGGTTCGGGCTGCGCCTGCGCGACGCCGAGGTGGCCGCGACCCGGTGACGTGGGCACCTCATGGGAGATGCCGCTCGAACCACCGCCGCCCGAAGTCGGCTTCGACGCGCCGCCGCTGCGCCTGACGCAGCTGCAACGCGACCTCGTCGCGGCCGTGGTCACCGGCCAGTTCGCCGGGCTCGTGATGCTCGCCGCGATGATGGTGGGGCACGGGCTCTTCCTGAGCGGCGATCCGCTCCTGCCGCTCCGCGCCATCGGGTCCATCGCCTACGGCGAGGCGGCGCTGCGGGGCGACGCGGCCGCGCTGACGGTCGGCTTCCTCGTCCACATGCTCGGCCCGACGCTGTTCTGGAGCCTCGTGTTCGGCGTGCTCGTCCGCGCCACGAACCTCCGCGACGGCGTGGGCGTCGCCGCGCTCGGGCCCCTCGTCGGCATGGCGAGCCAGCTCGTCGACGTCGACCTGCTCCTGCCGCCGCTCGCCCGCGACGTGAGCTGGACGTCGGAGTTCCTCGGCATCAAGAGCTGGTTCTGGCACCTCGTGTTCGGCCTGGCGCTGACGACGTTCCCGCGCGTCTACGCGTGGCTCTTCCCAGCGGACAACGGGCGGTAGGCGAGGTATCGTCCGGGCTCCCCGGAGCCCCGCCATGCGCCCGTTCGCGATCGTCGCGCTGCTCGCCGCCTGCGCGCCCGCCACGAAGACCGTCTCGATCGACTACCCGGTGATGACGCTGGGCGAGGCCGACCTCGAGTTCGGCACCGTCGACCGCGGCGCCACCGCGACACAGACCCTCACGTTGTCCAACGCGGGCGGCATGGACATGGGCGTCGGCGAGATCGTCGTCGGCGACGACGAGACGCAGTTCACCGTCGTTTGGGACCGCGGCGACGTCGACTGCGGCGCCGAGGCCGACGCGAAGGACACCGGCGGCACCGCCGGCGGCGACACCGGCGACACGGGCGAGCCCCCCGACGACGCCGACGGGCCGCTGCTCCTCGGGCCCGGCTGCTCGCTCCCCCTCTCCGTCACCTTCGCGCCCACCGCGGGCGGCGACGTCTGGGGCGCGCTGCGCGTGACGAGCGTGCAGGCGGACGCGACGACGGAGGGCGATCCGCCCCGGTACGCCCGCGACCCCGTCCGCTTCGAGCAGGTCGTCTACCTCCACGGCACGACCGACCACGCGAACGGCCCTCGGCTCGTCGTCTCGCCGCGCAGCTGGGACTTCGGCGCGGTGCACCCGGACAGCCCCGACGACGCCGAGCCCGCGCGCCTCACCCTCACCAACGTGGGCGACGCCGACCTCACGTTGGCCGACGTGACGCTCGACGAGGCGACGTGCGGCGACGCGTTCGAGTTGCTCGCCCGCTTCCCCCAGGGCACGGTGCTCCCGCCCGAGGCCACCACGCTGGTGGAGGTCGCCTTCGTGCCCGCGGACGACGACGCCGTGTACTGCCGGCTCGACGTGGCCTCCGACGACCCGGAGGACCCCGTCGTCGACGTGACGCTCGAGGGCAACACCGGCACCGACGCCGACAACGAGTCGCCCACCGTCGCCATCCGCAGCCCGGAGCCGGGCCTCCGGTACGACCCGTGGGACGTCGTCACGGTGGAGCTCAACCTCTTCGACGTGGACCAGGCGGCCGAGACGCTGGCGTGCGAGGTCGAGAGCGAGGCGCGCGGCGCGATCGTGGCCGACTGCGCCGCCGGCGACCCCTCCGGGCACGTCTTCGTCGACGTCGCCGCGGACGACCTCGTGGCGGGCCCCGACACGCTCACCGTCACCGTCACGGACGTCGCCGGCGAGACCGACGTCGCAACCGTGTCCGTGCTGGTCGACGCCGCGTGGCCCGAGGACGACGAGGACGGCGACGCGTACAGCCCGACGACCGACCCGGTGGACTGCGACGAGGCCGACGTCGGCACCTACCCCTTCGCCGCCGAGACGTGGGACGGCGCGGACAACGACTGCGACGGCGAGATCGACGAGGGGACCGAGGGCGCGGACGACGACGGCGACGGCTTCGCCGAGCTCGACGGCGACTGCGACGACGGCGAGGCCGACACCTACCCGGACGCCGCCGAGCGCGGCGACGGCGCCGACAACGACTGCGACGCCACCACCGACGAGGGCACCTCGCTCTACGACGACGACGGCGACGGCTTCGCCGAGATCGACGAGGACTGCGACGACGGCGACGCGTCGGTGAGCCCCGCCTCCGTCGAGGCCTGCGGCGACGGCGTCGACAACGACTGCGACGGCCTGCGCGACGACCGCGACGCCTGCATCGGCGGCGACACCGCGCCGGTCCTCGTCGGGGACCTGCTCCGCGCGTCGCAGGTCGCGTGCCTGCCCGGCGACGAGGTGGACCTCGACGCCGTCGTCTTCGACGCCGACGGCGACACGCCCTCCTGGCAGTGGCAGGACGACATGGGAGGCGCGTTCGACTCCACCGTGGTCGCGCGCGTCCGCTACACGTGCCCGACGCCGCCCGCGGGCGGCGGCAACGCGACGATCTACGCGACCGTGACCGACCCCGACGGCTCGAGCGACTGGACCTTCGAGCGAATCGCCGTCTACGACGAAGGCACCCCGCTGTACGAGCCGTACACGCGGGTGGAGACCGTCGAGTAGGAGGGCGGCCCTCTCCCCGCGGGCGGGGAGAGGGGCTCGTCCGCGTCAGACCCCGGAGTCGCCGGTGTCGCCGGTGTCGCCGCCCGGGTCGGTGTCGGTGTCCGTGTCGGCGTCGGTGTCCGTGTC
>JBMOQZ010000333.1:0-7495 GCA_049322475.1 Myxococcota bacterium
CGAGGTCCTGGAACACGAGCGGCCCGCAGAGCGCGGCGAGCCACCCCGCCGCGGCGCCCGCGCCGTCGCCGCCGAGCCGTCGCCCGAGCGCCCAGATCGCCATCGTCGCGCCCACGCCGAGCGCGCACTGCAGCGCCGCCTGCCCCTCGGGGTCGCCGAGGCCCACGAGGTGCCCCACGGCGAGCACGCCGGCGAGCCCCGGCGCCACGGCCCACGTCTCCGCGGGCGCGGCGCCGGCGAGCCAGGCGCGGGCGAGCCGGTCGTGCCAGGCCACGTCCACGATCGCGACCTCGGCGCCGGGCCAGCGGGACCACGTCCACCAGGCGACGGCGCGGACGGCGACGGCCGCGAGCAGGATGGCGAGGGGGTGTTTCATCAGGCTTCGGGCTTCAGAGCTCGGGCTTCGGGTCGGGCTCCGCGCCCCGAGCGTCGTCTCCGGTGGATGGACGGGCGTGGGCTTCGGTCGGAGAGAGAGGGCGCCCGGGCCACACCGCCGGGCCGCGAGCGCGAATCTACCTCGCGCCCCGCGGGGCGGGCCGGGCGGTTAGCCCTCCGCGGTGGACCCGATCCTCGGCAACGAGCTCGTCCGGGCGCGCCTCTGGAAGGCCGCGGACGAGGACCGCCTGCACCACTGCTACCTGTTCGAGGGTCCGGCGGGCGTGGGCAAGGCCACGACGGCGCGCCGGCTCGCGTTGTACGTGAACTGCGAGGCGCCCCCTCCGATGCTGGGGCCGCCGCCGCCGCGCCCGTGCGGCGAGTGCCGCAGCTGCCGGCTCATCCTCGCGGGCACGCACCCCGACGTGATCACCGTGGTGCCCGACCCCGAGAAGTCCGGCCGCGTCATCACCGCGGAGCAGGCGCGCGAGGTCATCGCCGCGCTGCAGCTCCAGCGCCACAGCGCCCGCCGCCGCTTCGTGATCCTCGACCCGGCCGACGCGCTCAACGAGGAGTCGGCGAACGCGCTCCTGAAGACGCTCGAGGAGCCCGCCGCCGGCACGCAGTTCGTGCTGGTCACGGCGCGCGCCGCCGCCCTGCTCCAGACCGTGCGCAGCCGCAGCCAGCGGGTGCGCTTCGGGCCCGTCTCGCGCGAGGAGACGGTGGCCTGGCTCGTCGGGCGCGGGCTCGACCCGCGGCTCGCCGTCGACGCGCAGGGCAGCCCGGGGCTCGCGCTGCGGCTCGCCGAGGGCGAGGCGGCCGAGCGCGCCGCCGTCGCCGACGCGGTGGTCGCCGTCGCCGGCCAGCCGCTCCACAAGCTGTTCGCGCTCACCGAGCCCGCCGGCAAGCGCGAGGACGGCGGCAACGAGAAGGCCGAGCGGGTGGTCGACGCGGTCGAGGCGCTCGTGCGCGACGCCGCGCTGCTCCACCTCGGGCGCGCGGACGGCGTGCTCCACGAGGCCCACGCGCCCGCGCTCCGGCGGTGGGGCGCGGCGATGTGGCCCGGGGGCGTCGCCCGCATGCAGCGCGCCGTCGCCGACGCCCGGGACAGGCTGCGCCTCCACGTCAACGGCCGCACCGTGCTCGACGCGCTGATGGCCGCGCTCAACCAGGAGCTCTCGAGGGTCTCGTGATCGACTCCCACTGCCACCTCGACGCGAAGGCCTACGGCGACGACGCCGCGGTCGACGAGGTCGTCGCCCGCGCCCGCGCCGCCGGGGTGGAGCGCATGGTCACCGTCGGCTCCGGCTACGGCTTCGACAGCGCCGCGCGCGCGCTGGCCACGGCTCGCCGGCATCCCGACTGCCTGCGCGCGACCGTCGGGCTGCACCCCCACGACGCGAAGGACTTCACGGACGAGTCGTTCGCCGATCTGCTCGCCATGGCCGCGTCGCCGGCGGTGGTGGCGCTCGGCGAGATGGGCCTCGACTTCCACTACGACAACTCTCCGCGCGACGTGCAGCGCGCGGTGTTCCGCGAGCAGATCCGCGCCGCGCGCGGGCTCCGCCTGCCGATCGTCGTGCACGACCGCGACTCCGACGGCGAGACGACGCGCATCCTCGACGAGGAGGCGGCGTGGGACACGGGGGTCCTGTTCCACTGCTACACGGGCGACGTCGCGATGATGGAGGCGATCGTCTCGCGCGGCGGGCTCGTGTCCATCCCCGGCATCGTCACGTTCAAGAACGCCGACGTGATGCGCGCGGTCGCCGCCGCGGTGCCCGAGGACCGGTTCCTGATCGAGACGGACAGCCCGTTCCTCGCCCCGATCCCCCACCGCGGGAAGAAGAACGAGCCCGCGTACGTGACGCTCGTCGCCGCGAAGATCGCGGAGCTGCGCGGCTCGACCGCGGCGGAGGTGGGCGCGGTCGCCGCGGCGAACACGCGGCGCCTGTTCGGCTGGGCCTGAACGACCCCGTTGCTCTTCGCCCGCCGGTGGGCATGAGAAGGAGGGATTCGGGGGTTCGACATGCGTACGGGTTCGGGGGCGACGTGTGCCCTCCTCTGGCTCTTGACGGCGTGCGTGGACGACGTGGAGAAGACGAACCGGCCGGCGGGCCGGGAGCAGGACCCCGGGCCCACCCCCGCCCCGCCGACGATCACGCTGGTCTCGCCGAGCGACGGCGCTGGCAGCTACGGCAACCTCGCGGTCACCTGGGACGTCGACGGCTTCGGGCTGGAGGAGCCCGGGGCGGGCACGGCGGCGGCCGACCACGGCCACGTCCACGTCTACCTCGACGGCGCGCTGGTGCTGGAGACCGGCACGGAGAGCGCCGCGCTCTCCGATCTCCCCGCGGGCGACCACACCCTCGAGGTCCGCCTCTCGAAGGGCGACGAGCAGGAGCTCGACGTGCGGGACGAGGTCGCGTTCACCGTGCTGCGGCCGGGCGTGACGCTGACGGCCCCCGCGACCGCGCCCATCGGGAGCTGGGTCCAGCTCCCGGTCGTCGTGAGCGACTTCACGCTGGGCTCCACGCCCGGCTCGGCCGCGACGTTCGGCGACGGGTACTACACGGTGCGCGTGGACGGGGCGCCCTGGGCGTGGGGCGCGGACCCCGCGCAGGTCGGCGTCGGCCACCTCCCCGAGGGGCCGCACGTCATCCAGGTCGAGCTCGTGGACGGCGCCGGGCAGCCGCTCGACCCGCCCGTCGTCAGCGAGGAGGTCACCGTCGCGATCCCCGCGGGCGAGCCCTTCGTCTCGTTCGACCACGCCCTGTTCGCGGGGCCGTGGGACTCCGCGGAGGTGCCGGTCGCGATCACCGTGGCGAACTTCGACCTGCGCGACGGGGGCGAGGGCGACGTGCCGCCGACCGACACCGGCGCCGCGCCCGACGACTTCAGCAGCCGCGGCTGGTACCACCTGTACCTCGACGGCGTCTGGTACGAGTCCTCGGCCGCGCTGACGCACGACCTGATGCACCTCGCGCCGGGCTGGCACGTGCTCGACCTCGTGCTGGTCGACGCGCGCTCCGGCTGGGAGATGCCCGTCCGCGACGTGCTCCGCGTGCAGGTGGCCCCCGATCGCCCGGACCTGCTCGTGACCGATCCCGGCGACGAGTACGGCGTCCACGGCACCTTCGACCTGACGGTGGCGACGGAGAACTTCACGCTCTCGCCCGCGGGCGGCGAGCCGGCGGAGGACGTCGGCCAGTACGCGGTCTACGTGGACGGCGTGCTCACGACCACGACGGGCGCGCCGACGACCGCGATCGGCCCGCTCGCCGACGGGCCCCACACCGTGAAGGTGGTGCTGACCGGCAACGACGGCGTGGAGCTGTCGCCCGCGGTGTGGGACCAGATCACGGTGAACGTGGACTCGACCCTGCCGTAGGTCAGTCCACCATCATCTTCATGCAGAACACGCTGCCGCCGCTCTTCGTGAACTCGTCGGTCTCCAGCTCGACGACCGCGAAGCCGGCGGCGGCGACCTCGCGCGAGACGCCGCAGCCGGCCTGGACGAGGAAGTGCTCCCCGTCCGGGCAGTGGCCGTTGCAGGCGAAGCGCTCGGCGTCGGCGATCGGCACGCGGATCAGGCGCTCGAAGCCCTCGCGCAAGAGCCGCAGGCCGGTCTCGTCGAAGGCCTCCTCGACGTAGAGCGCGGTGTGCGCATCCAGCGGGGCGAGGCAGGTGTCGAGGTGGTAGAAGCGCGGGTCGCGCAGCGACAGAGCCACCACCGGCACGTCGGCGAGCGCGGAGAGCGCCTCGTAGGCGCGCAGCGAGCTGCGGAAGCCGTAGCCGCCCCAGACGAAGCGGCGGCCGGGGTGCCAGAGCGCGTCGCCCATGCCCTCGAAGTCCGCGACGTCCTCGCCGAGGTGGGCGATCCGCCAGCCGCGCGCGGCGTACCAGGCCTCCACCAGCGGCACCTCGGCGCGGCGCTGCTCGGCGTGCATGCGGCTCATCAGGACGACGCGGCGGTCCGCGATCGGGAACGACTGGTTCGCCGTGAAGACGAGGTCGGGCAGGCCCTCCGCGGCGGGGAGCACGTCGACGGCGAGGCCGAGGCGCACGTACGCGTCGCGCAGCGCGGCCCACTGGGGGCGCGCGCGGGCGCGGTCGACGCGGCCCACGTTCCCCTCCATGTGGGGGTTGATCACGTAGGTGACGTCGAAGGCCGCGGGGTCGGCCATCAGCACGCGGCGAGGCTCGGCGCGCGCGGCCGCGTCCCGGGGGCGGAGAGGGAGCGAGTCCGTCCGGACCAGCTACTTCTTCGCCTCGGGCGGCTGGATGGGGAAGGGAGGCGTGGAGCCCTTGTTCTCGCGGGCGCGGCGCGCGTCCTTGCCGGCGTTCTTCCGGCGGAGCTTGCGACGGTACTCGGTCTGGGCGGTCTTGCTGGCCATCGGGTCACTCGGAAAGGGAGCGCCCTGCTAACGATCCCCGTGGGTCCCGTCAACGCGGGCCTTGCGCCGGGCCGTCGTCCCGCTGTACAAGAGCCCATGCCGCTGGTCCTCGTCCTGCTCGCCGGGTGCGACCGTCTCCAGCAGGCCGGCGAGACCGTCGAGGGCAGCACGAGCCCCCTCGTCGCGCAGGGCATCTTCCTCGGGCTCGACGCGCCCGAGGGGGTCGACCTCTCGGACGCCGAGGAGCTCGGCTACACCGCGCTCTGCAGCGTGTTCCTCGCCGAGGTGACCGACGCCGGCGACATCACGGACGCGCCCATCGAGGGCGGCGAGATCGCGCTCCGCTCGCCGGCGAACGGCGCGCTCGAGTTCGAGGACGAAGGGGAGGGGAAGTACACGCTCGACTCCTCGCGCGGCCTCGTCTACGAGGTCGGCGAGACCGCGGTGATCTCGCTGGCGGTGGACGACGACGAGGGCAAGCTCGTGGTGGAGACGCCCGAGGCGCCCGACGTCGACGTGCCGGAAGAGGTCAAGATGCAGACGGGCATGGTGGTCGACCTGTCCGACTACGCCTACGAGAACGCGCTCGCCGCCGTCTACGACCTCACGCGCGGCAGGATGACCTGGGACAGCCTGCCGGACGGCGTCGACCAGACCTACGAGTTCACCCACCCCGAGGAGCCCGCCGACCAGATCGTGATCCCCGCCGAGGCCTTCCTCCGCAAGGGGAACCACGTCGTCGGCGTCGCCGGCATGGAGATCGCCGACGTGGGCGCGTTCGAGGGCGTCAACACCCAGCTCTCCGCGCTGATGGCGGGGCGGGTGGCGCTTCACCTCGTGGTCGTGACGGACTGATCAGCGGATCTCGATCGCCACCGGCATCACCGCCGCCACCCCGCCGCCGTCGAGCACGCGGGCGAGCGCCTCGAGGCGCGCGAACGTCGGACGGAGCTCGGCGAGCACCGCGGGCGCCTCGGCGCTCTGCATGTCGTCGAGCAGCTGGTCGAGGAACGTGCGGCGCCGCGGCAGGCGCTCGAGCGTGACCTCCTCCTCCGCGCCGACGCCGGCGAGCTCGCGGGCCCGCGCGATCGCGACGTCGAGGCCGCCGAGCTCGTCGACGAGCTTGTGGCCGAGCGCCTGCTCGCCCGTCCACACGCGGCCCTGCGCCACCGCGTGGACCTCGTCGCGCGAGAGCTTGCGGCCCTCGGCGACGCGGCCGAGGAAGGTCTCGTAGAAGGTCTCGAGGAAGGAGCGGAACTTGGCGCGCTCGGCGTCGCTGAAGTCGCTCGTGCCCGAGAAGAGGCCGGCGAGCTGGCCGCGCTGCCAGGTGTGGGTCGTCACGCCGATCTTCTCGAACATGCCGCCGAAGTTGAGCTTGCCGCCGAACACGCCGATGCTGCCGGTGAGCGTGCCGGGCTCGGCGACGATGCGGTCGGACGCGGTCGCGATGTAGTAGCCGCCGCTCGCCGCGTAGTCCCCCATCGAGACCACGACGGGCTTGCCGCCGGTGCGCACGCGCTGGAGCTCGCGCCACATGTTGTCGCTGGCGAGCCCGCTGCCGCCCGGCGAGTTCACGCGCAGCACGACGGCGACGACGTCCTCGTCGTCGCGCACGTCCTCCAGCATCTCGGCGAAGGAGCGGTCGCCGACGAAGCTGCCGCCGAACACCGGGTTGCCCGACTCGCCCGAGATGATGCTGCCCTCGGCGTGGACCACCACGATCTTCTTGCCGCCGCCGAAGGGGTTGCCGCCGTCCGGGCGGTACTCGCCGAGGGTGGTGCGCTCCTCGCCGGCGAGGCCGTCGCGCACCTCGTCGCGGTACTTCAGCCCGTCGACGAGCTTGGCCGCCAGCGCCTGCTCGGGCGTGATCGGCGGGTCGTCGACGATCGCGCGCACCACCTCCGGGTCGAGCTTCCGGCCCGCGGCGATGCCGGCGACCATCTGGCCGTAGAGGCTGTCGAGCAGCCCGTCGACCGCGGCGGACGCGGCCTCGGAGGGGCCCGGGCGCTCGAAGGGCTCGACCGCGCTCTTGAAGTCCCCCACGTGCTCGAAGTTCGCGCGCACCCCCACCTTCTCGAAGGTGCCCGCGTAGTACTCCGTCGTGATCGAGAACCCGTTCACCAGCATGACGCCCGCGGGCGCGAGGTAGATCTGCGAGCACGCGCTGGCGAGGAAGTACGCCTTGTTGTCGTAGGCGTCGCCGTAGGCGTAGCAGGGCTTTCCGGAGGCCGAGAACGCGACGATCGCGTCGCGGATCTCCTGCAGGCTCGCCCACCCGACGTCCGCGCCCGTGACCTCGAGGTAGAGGCCCGTGATGTCGGGGTCCTCCGCGGCGTGGCGGATGTCGGAGGCGACCTCGGTGACCAGCGGCGGGAAGTCCTTCGGGTCGAGCGACAGGCCCGTCTCGCCGGGCGCGTCGGCGAGCCCCGGCTCGATGCTCACCTCGAGGAAGCCTTCGGCCTTGCCGCCGCCGCCGCCGAGGCCGGCGAGCCCGCCGTCCTGCGCGACGAAGATCACGCCGACCGCCGCGGCCCCCAGCGTGAGCAGGCCCATGAGGCTGATGCCCAGGAGCAGGCGCGCGCCACGGCGCTTCTTCTTCGGGGGCTGGCCCGGGTCCGTCTTCTCGTCCATCGGCCCCACGTAACGGCTACCAGCAGCGCTCGCGCCAGCCGTCGAGGGAAGCGACCACGCGGGCGTGCACCTCGGCGGGCGCGCGCGCGGCG
>JBMOQZ010000334.1:0-7492 GCA_049322475.1 Myxococcota bacterium
CGACCTCGCGCCCGGCATCGTGCACCTCAAGGTGACCGACTCGAAGGGGCGGCCCGTCGAGGCCGCCGTCCGCTTCGGGCAGACCGCGCCCGTCGCGCTCGCGGACGGCCGCGGGATGGCGAAGGTGCCGCCCGGGAGCTGGTCGGTGACGGTCACCTCGCCCACGCTGGGCTCGCGGACGGTCGCGCTGGAGGTCGAGTCCGGCCTCACCTCGTCGCTCGACCTCGCGCTCCAGCCCGCGCTGGTGGTCATCGGGCGCGACAAGATCGAGCTGCGGGAGAAGCTGCGCTTCGACGGGACCACGCTCCTGCCGGAGAACGGCCTGATCCTCGACGAGGTGGTCGCCGTGCTGAAGGCCCACCCCGAGGTCACGGGCGTGCGTATCGAGGGCCACACGGACAGCCGCGGGCCCGCCGAGGACAACCTCACGCGCAGCGGCGCACGCGCGGCGGCGGTGCTGGCCTACCTCGTCGAGCGGGGCATCGATCCCGGCCGGCTGGTCGTCGCCGGCTACGGCGAGGCGCGGCCGATCGACTGGGCGGACACCCCCGCCGCGTGGGAGAAGAACGACCGCATCGAGCTCGTCATCTCCGCGCGCGCCGAATAGGCGGCCGCGATGGCGGACGGGGGCGCGCACGTGGACACTGGGTTCGCGCAGGCGGAAGACGGCCTGCGCATCTTCTGGCGCGCCGCGGGGCCGGAGAGCGGCGCGGCCGGCGCGATGGTGTGCTGCAACGGGGTGGGCGTCAGCACGTTCTTCTGGAAGTACCTCGTCGAGCACTACGCCGACCGCTACCGCGTCGTGTTGTGGGACTACCGGGGGCACGGCCGCAGCGACGCTCCGGGCGAGCTGCGCGACGCCGACCTCGGGGTGGTGCGCCACGCGCGCGACATGGCCGCCGTGATGGACGCCGCGGGGGTCGCCGACGCGCTCCTGCTCGGGCACTCGATGGGGTGCCAGGTCATCCTGGAGTTCAACCGCCGGTGGCCCCACCGCGTGCGCGGGCTCGTGCCGATCCTCGGGACCGCCGGCAAGGCGCTCGAGACGTTCTACGACAACCCGGACTCGCCCCGGTACTTCCGGCTCGCCGCGCGGGTCATCGACCGCCTCGGCGACCGCGTGCACCGCATCGTCCGGCCCGTGCTCGAGTCGCCGGTGTCCTGGGCCTTCGCGAGGACGTTCTCGCTGGTCGACCCGTACTACGCGAGCGCGGACGACATGCTCCCGTACATGCGCCACCTCGCGCAGATCGACATGCGCCTGTTCATCCGCACCGTGCTCGCCACCAACGAGCACGACGCGTGGGACACCCTCCCCCACATCCGGGTCCCGGTGCTGATCATCGCCGCCGAGCGCGACGTGTTCACGCCGATGTGGCTCTCGCGGAAGATGGCGGCCACCATCCCGGGCGCCGACTTCCTCGTGCTCGCCGACGCGAGCCACGCCGCGATCATCGAGCAGCCCGAGACGATCTACCGGCGGCTCGACCGCTTCCTCGGCGAGCGGGGCGTCTTCAGCCGCTGAGGGCCCGCACGGCGGACGCGGTCTCGCCGGCGGGCACAGGCGTCCAGGCCCCGCCGCCCACGCGCGCCTCGACGATCACCGCGCCATCGAGCTTCTCGCGCCACCGCACCTCCACGGCGCGCCCCTCGATCGCGCCGCTCGCCACCACGCGCGCACCCCAGCCCTCCCGCGCGAAGCGGAGCCCGAGGTCGCGCACGGCCGGCGCGGCGATGCTGGCGAGCTCCACCCGGCGAAGCCAGGCCGAACCCCACAGGACCCACGCCGCGCCGAGGAGGACCAGCGCGGCGGAGAGGATGCTGTAGGCGGCCGTGACGTCCAGGTGGAGCGGCGTCACCCCTCGAGGTCCACGACCAGCCCCTCCCGGGCGAGGCGCACGTGGGGCTCCGCGTGCGACGCCCATTGCTCCGCGAGCGCGTCCAGATCGGCGTCGGAGGCGTCGGGCGCGTGGTGGAAGAGGTAGAGCGTCTTCACGCCCGCCTCCCGGCACAGGCTCGCCGCGTACTCCGGGTAGGAGTGCCCCCACGTCATCTTCTCGAGGTACTCCTCGTGGCGGAACATCGTGTCGAAGACGACGGCGTCGGCCTCCTTCAGGAGGTCGAGGAACTGGCGCTCGCGGCCGTTGGGCGGGCCCCCGCCCGCGAGCCCGTCGCCGGGGCGGGAGAGCGGCGCCGTGTCCGTCACGTAGACGATCGCCCGCTTGCCGAGCTCGACGCGGTACGCGCAGGAGCCGCCCGGGTGGTTCAGCGCGAACCCGCGCACGGACCAGGGGCCGCGCTGGAAGGGCTGCCCGGGGCGGATGGCGTCGAACTCGAGGCGGGCCGGGATCTCCGGGATGCGGACGGGGTGGAACACGCCGTTGAGGTAGCGCCCGATGCGGTCGCGGGCGCCGTCCGGGTGGAACGCCGGGGCGCTCACCGTCAGCGAGTAGGACGGGGCGAAGATGGGCGCGAAGAACGGGAACCCGAACAGGTGGTCCATGTGGAAGTGCGTGAACAGAAGGTGCAGCTCGCGCTCCGGTCGGCGGAGGAGCTGCTGACCGAGCGCGCGCGCGCCCGTCCCGCAGTCCATCACCAGCGAAGGCAGGCCCGCCGCGTGCACCTCTACGCACGAGGTGTTGCCGCCGTACCGCGCCGTGTCCGGCCCCGGCACGGGGATGGAGCCGCGCACGCCCCAGAAGGTGAGCTTCATCGCCCTCGGTCCGTCCGGCGCGCTCCGACTTCGACGACCGTCCGCATGCAACTCCACGGCATCCGCAGCACGCGGGAGCCTACCGCGGTGCACGCCCGCCGGGCAAGCAGGCGCCCGTCGCGGCGCAGGTGGTGCGCGGTACTGGATTCGAACCAGTGACCTTCAGCTCCGGAGGCTGACGCTCTATCCAGCTGAGCTAACCGCGCGCGTCCGGGCGCTTATGGTCGCGTCCCGGGCGCGTCAAGCGCTCGCCGGGGCGCGTGGTGCCCCTCAGGGGCGGGTCGCCGCCCAGCGCCGAAGGTCCGGGAGCGCCTCGTCGCGCCACGCCGCCCCCACCCGCTCCTCCGCGAACGCGCGGAAGAGCCCGGCGATCACGAAGTGAAGCTCCTCGTAGAGGAACATCCGCTCGTAGAGCTGCTCGGCGACGTCGCCGCCCTTCACCAGCGCGGGCAGCTTCGCCTGGGCGATCTCCACCCGGGGCCCGCGCAGCGTGACCGTGTACTCGCGGTCGGCCCGGCGCAGGGCGAGGCGAAGGTCCCGCACGACCTTGCCGCCGGCGAGGGCGGCACGGGCCTCGGGCGCCACCGACGGGTTCTCGCCGGTGAGCACGGCCGTGACCTTGTCCTCGCCCGCCTGGCGGAGCGCGATGCGGTCGTCGACCCAGAAGTCGACGCTGCCGCCCTCGCCCTCGAAGTCGACGTGCCCGCGACCCACCTCGCTGCGGTACCAGAGCCAGAGCAGGAACTCGGCGGACACGTGCGGGGGCGCGCCCTCCATCTCGGTGGTGTCCATCAGACCGCCTCCTCGAAGCGGAGATCGCTCGCGCCCGAGCCGACGAGCCCCTCGGCGAGCTCGCCGCGGTCGGCCACGAAGTCGATCGGGTCGAACGGGATGAGGACCAGGCCGAAGGTGCGGTGGAAGAGCTTCCGGAACTTGTCGTTCGGCAGCTCGGACTGGTTGTGGAACACGACCCAGCCCTCCGCCACGTTCCAGCCGCACTCGTAGAGCTGCACGCGCGGGAGCGTCTGCTGCAGCATCTCCGCCTCGAGCGCCTCCTTGAGCTCCGTCTTGACCGCGTGCGGCGCGCGCTCGCGGTTGTTCTCTTGGCACCAGGCCTGCACCTTCTTCTCGAGACGCGCCTTGAAGAGCTTGGCGGGGAGCACCTTCTTGTCGACCCGCATCGCGAACACCGCGTAGTGGTTGTAGAGCCACTGGTTGAGGTCGGCGAAGCCGGTGTCGAGCAGGTTGTGGATCTGCACCCAGCCGAGCCGCTCCTCCTTGTGGAGCGGCGAGAGCGCGTCGCGGAACGCGTTGTCCTCGAGCGCCTTGACGTAGCTGTCGCGGAACGACTCGGGCACCTCCCCGTCGACGCGGTAGCGCCGGACGGAGAGCGCCCCCTTGAGGATACCCATCTGGAGCCCCCGGGAAACCGGGTGCGCCCTAACCGGTCGCGCGCTCCTCGCGCAGATCGTCGAGCGCGTGCCGGAAGATCACGACCTCGCCGCCGCCTTTCGTGCGGATCGCGAACTCGTAGCGGGCCACCCACGCGATCTCCCCGTGGAAGCACTCGCCCTCGAGCGTCGTGGCGACGACCGCGGCCTTGTGATCCATCGCCGCGCCGAGGCGGCGATCGGAGCAGGCGTAGCGGTCCTGCGGCCGGGCGACGGGCTCCACCACGCGATCGCGGCGGGCCTTGTCGTACTCGAGCCCCTTGCGGACGCGCTTGTGGTCGTCGGGCTTGTAGGCGTACTTGAGCTGGAGCTTGTGGACACGCTCCTCGGCGCCCTTCTCCGTGTCGACCACCACGACCTCGTAGCGCTCCACCGCCTTCACGCGGGCGCGGAGCGTACGGTGACCATGGAGGCCCAGCGTGATCTCGCTGCCGGCGCGTTGGGTCTCGTCGAGCACGCTGCGGTCGCGCGTGGCGGCGAGGTGGGCGTCCACGCGGCGGCGGAGCAGGATGAAGTCGAGGTCGGCCTGTCCGAGCGCCACCTGGGTGGCCAGCGCGCGGTTCAGGTCGTGACGCTGCATGAGCGTGTTGACCTCGTCGCGGAACGCCATCTTCTTGAGGAGGTCGTTCAGGTCGGCCCGCCCCGCCGCGACGAGGCGCGCGGACTCGGGAGGGAGCCCGGTGGTCCGCGCGATCTCCGCGGCGCGCCTCGCGATCGCCTCGCGCTGATCGTCCCGACGCGGGGGCGGCGGGCGGCGCGCGTGGGGAGGGCCGGGGCGCTTCATGACGGGGCCCGTATGCCGCCGTCCGCCCCCGTACAACGGGTTAGTCGGCCGTGTGCTCGCCTTCCTGTCGGTCGCGCTCTTCGCGGGTTGCCCCCACCCCGCGGGCGAGCCCGGCGGCGCCGATCTCCCGGAGGCGGCCGGAGGCGGCACGGCGGTACGTCGCCTCCCCCTCCCGGGCCTGCGCGACGTCGCGTGCGCCCAGGACGCCGGCTGCGTCGCGCTCGCCGGCGAGCGGATCGTCGACCTCGCGACGCTCGCGCCCGTGCGGGAGAGTGTGCCCGCCGACCACGACGTGGTGCGCCACGCCGAGGGTACGTGGGTCACCGAGCGGGCGCCGGAGCCCGCGATCGCGGACGACCTGCCGCCGATCGCCGAGGACGCCGAGCAGTTCCGCCTCGGCCACAACCGCGCCGTCGCGAACGGCTGGCGCGCGGGCTTCGGGCGCGTCCTGGTGGCGCCGGGCGGCGCGCTCGTCACGTGGGCGCGCGGCACCGAGGGGACCGGACAGCTCGTGCGGGCCGGAGGCGCCGCGGTGTTCGTGCGCATCCCCGCCGCGTCTGCGCCTGTCTCGTACCCGGCGTGGCTCGCGCTGCACCCGACCGGCACGGAGGCCTACCTCCTGCCCTGGCCCTCGGACGCCCTCACCGCCTTCGACCCCGTCCAACTGCAGACGCGCTGGAGCGTGCGGGTCGGAGGCCCGGCCGTGGGGCTCTTCCTCGACGCCGACGGCCGCTGGCTGATCGCCCAGACGGGTCCCGACGAGACGGACCGCTTCGTCGACTGGCCCCTCCCCGCGTTCGTGGGGGAGGCCCCGGGCGATCCGCTCGCCGACGAGCGCGTCCGCGCGTTCCCCCGGCCGCCGGCGCGCGAGACCGTGCTCGTCGACCTCGCCCGCCGCGCCGTCGCGGTGCGGGTCGCCGGCGCGTTCCGCGGCTGGCTCGCCGACGGCGGGCGGCGCCTGCTCGCCACCGACCGCGAGGTCGTGATCTTCAACCCCCCGGAGGCCTCGTGAACGGCACCCCCGCCCCCGACTTCACCGCCGCAACCGACACCGGCAGCGTCACGCTCTCCGCGCTGCGCGGACGGAAGGTGGTCCTCTACTTCTACCCGAAGGACCTCACGCCCGGCTGCACCGTCGAGGCGCAGGGCTTCCGCGACCTCTGGCCCGAGTTCGAGAAGCGCGGCGTCGCCGTGCTCGGCGTGAGCAAGGACCCCCCGAAGCGCCACCGCGCCTTCAAGGAGAAGGAGTGCCTCCCCTTCACGCTCGTGAGCGACGAGGGCGGGCTCTGCGAGGCCTTCGGCACGTGGCGCGAGAAGAAGCAGTACGGGCGCACGTACATGGGCATCGCCCGCGTCACCTTCCTGCTCGACGAGCAGGGCGTCGTCCGAAGGGTGTGGGACCCGGTGAAGGCGGCGGGGCACGCGAAGGACGTGCTCGCCGCGATCGACGCGCTCTAGCTCAGGCCGGTGTCGTGCCGCCGGGCACCTGCCGGTCGGGATCGTCGCGCCAGACCGCGTACGAGTAGGCGAGGATCGCGACCGTGTACACGAGGGTGCCGGCGAGCATCACGCCGTAGGCGGCGGCGCTCGACCATGCGCCCGCGGCGCAGATCGCGACGCCGAGCGCGATCATCCCCCAGCCCCCGACGCGGTGGGTGCGGATCCACGCGCGCTTGCTCGTGAGCGTCCAGGGCGTGCGGATGCCGACGAACCAGTTCGGGCGCAGCTTCCCCATGAGCCCCCCGAGGACGGCGAGCAGCACGCCGGTGAGGAACGGGCTCACGCGCCCGACCGACACGTCCGCGCCGAGCAGCGCCGCGACCGACACCGCCTCCATCACCGCGAAGAACGCGACGATCAGGCCGCGCAGGAGCGAGTAGACGCCGGCGAACCGCGCGTAGTTGGCGCGCCCGGGGTCGAAGCGGGGGAGCACGAGCATGAGCGCGTAGACGAGCGTGGTCGTCAACGGGAACACGAAGAGGCCCTCGAAGCGGCCGCCCCAGCGGTCGGGCTCGCCGTCGAGACCCCAGTGCACGGGGATCTCGGCGGGCACACGGGGCCACGCCCACGCCGCGAAGACGTACATCGCGGCGAGGAGCACGAGCGCCGGCCAATCACGACGAAACGAGAAGATCACGACTTCCTCCCGAGGAGCGCGAGGAAGGCGCCGACGGCCTCCTCGAACGCGGATTCATCGATGCTGTAGACGATGCGGGTCCCCTGGCGTTCGGCGACGACGAGCCCGGCGGACCGGAGCACCTGGAAGTGGCCGGACAAGGTCGATTTCGCGAGCGGGAAGCGCGCGGCGATCTCGCCGGCGGTGAGGTCGCCCTCCCGCAACAGCCGCAGGATCTCCCGGCGGGTGGGGTCGGAGAGAGCCTGAAAGACCTCGGAGAGCATGTTCGGTGATTCGCCAACTACCGAAATATTATCCATCGGGCCCGGGGGGAGCAAGCTGGTTCACGTCCGCGTACAGGTGCGCGTCCGCGTTCGGGCCCCCGGGAGCGTGCGCGTGCGGGTGCGCGTGCGCGTTTCGGCGGAACG
>JBMOQZ010000335.1:0-7400 GCA_049322475.1 Myxococcota bacterium
CCCCCCGCGGACCCCCCGGTCCCGGGTGGGGTCGAGCGCCACGCCGAGGGCGACCGGCCCCCCGAGGAGCAACACCGACGCGGCGTGGTCCCGGTTGACGAGGGGGGCGAAGAAGGGCGTCCGCACGGTCTCGGGCGCGAAGACCCCGAGCATCGCGGTCGCGTCGGTCGCCGCGTGCGAGAGCGCGCTCGCGGCGAACAACCCGGTCGCGCCCGTGACCGCGACCTCGACCTCGCCGCGGCGGAACCGCGCCGCGCCGTAGGTCGCGACCAGCGCGCCGAAGCCCACGACGAGCGAGAGCGTGGCGAGCTCGCCGCCGATCGCTCGTGTGTCCGTCCCGAGGGAGAGCCACGCCGCGTCGGGGAGCGCGGCGAGACGCCCGGGCGCGAGGACCGCTGCGAGTTGCCGCGGCACGGGCAGGAGCCCGAGAGCCGTCGCGCCCGCGAGGATCGCCCCGGCGAGCCCCACCCGCGCGACGACGCCGGCGTTCTCGAGCCTGCCGTCGGGCAACACGCACGCCCCGAGCGCGCCGATCGCGACGAGCGCGTGCAACACGACCTGCTCGCCCGGGCGAAGGCTCCCGAGCATGACGAACGCGACGCCGATCGTGCCGAGGAGCCAGACGCCGAGGAGCCCGAGGGGCCGGCGCGAGGAGCGGTCGGGCATGGGCTACTTCGCCGCGACGCCCGGCTTGTTCTCCTCCTCGTACTTGTACCGGTAGCCGTAGTAGTACTTGTACCCGGACCGGCGGCCGGTCGTGTCCACCGCGTTGACCACCACCCCGAGGAGCGGGGCGCCGATCTGCTGGAGGCGGTGGACCACGTCGCGCACGAACCAGCGGGACACCGTCTTCTCGCGCACGACGAAGACGAGGCCGTCGACGAGCTTCGAGAGGATGGCGGCGTCGGACGTGATCCCGGCGGGCGGCGAGTCGATGAGGACGAGGTCGTAGGCGCGGTCGAGGTCGTCGAGCAACGGCGCCATCGCCGGCGAGGCGAGGAGCTCGTTCGGCCCGTCGGTCCGCGGCCCGGCGGGGAGGATGTCCACGCCCGGGATGCCGGTGGGGACGATGGCGCCCTCGAGCGGGCAGCCGGCGAGGATCTCCGAGAGGCCCGGGGTCTTCTCCACCTCGAAGACGCGGTGGACACGGGGCCGGCGCATGTCGGCGTCGACGATCAGCACGCGGCGCCCGCGCGTGGCGAACGACACGGCGAGGCTGACCGTGGTGGTGGTCTTGCCCTCCGACGCCTCGGTGCTGGTGACGAGGAGGCGTCGCAGCGTCTTGGCGGTGGGGTTGAGCTCCAGCACCGTGCGGATGGCACGCACCGCCTCGGCCGCGGGCGAGTTCGGCTCGAGGTGGGTGTACAACGCGAGGTCCTTGCCGCCCGCCGTGCCGGCGATGCGCGGGACGATGCCGAGGAGCGGCACGTGCAGGTAGTTCGCGACGTCGAGCGGCGAGCTGATCGTGTCGTCGACGTACTCGATCGCGAAGCCCAGCGCGGCGCCCAGCAAGAGCCCCACGACGAGGCCCATGAACAGGCTGCGCGGGACGTTGGGGCTCACGGGGTACGGGCTCGGCCGCGCCTCGTCGACGACGCGGATGTTGCTGAGGTGTGTGCGGGCGGCCAGCTCGAGCTCGTCGTCGCGCTGGCTCAGCGTCGAGTAGAACTGCTTGCTCCGCTCGAGCTGGAGCTTGAGCCGCTCGTACCCCTCCTTCGCCTCCTGGCGCCCGAGCAGGCGGGACTTCGTGGCGTCGATCTCCTCGCCGAGGCTCTTCTCCTTCTGCTGGAGGATCGTGAGCTGGGCGCGCTCGGTCGCCAGCGTGCGCTCGACCTCGCGGCGCAGCTCCTGCTCGATGCCGCGCAGCTTCGCCTCGGCGTACACCCGCTGGGGCATCTTCTCGAGGTAGCGGGCGGACATCTCGGCGTTCTCGGCCGCGGCCTCGGAGTACTCCTTGTAGAGCGCCACCACGAGCGGCGTGTTCATGTCCTTCGCGAGGGCCTCCCACGCGTTGGCCGCGAGCAGGCGCTCGTGGCCGCGCACGGTGGTCTCGAGCAGGACCCGCTCGGTGTTCACCTCGCCGAAGGCGCGGTTGAGCGTGTCCATCGTGGCGGACAGCGGCGTGACGCTCTCCTCGGCGTCGGCGAGGTCGTTCGCGCGCTGGTAGGCGACGAGCGCGGCGTTCTCCTCCGCGATGCGCTTCTGGTAGTCGGCGAGCTGGTGCTGGAGCCACTCCTTCGCCTCGCGCGCGGCGTCGCGCCGGCCGCCGAGCGTCTGCTCGCGGTACACCTCGGCGACGAGGTTCGCGAGGCGCGCGGCCCGCTCGGGGTCGGTGTCGGTGACGGAGACGTCGACGAGCTCCGTGTCGCGCCGCTGGGTGACGGCGAGCATGCCGGCGAGCTGGCCAGCCGCCTCCTGCTCGGTCGTGAAGTCGGTGAAGCCGAGCGCCTCGTAGCGGCGCACGACCTCCTCGCGCAGCTCGCGGCTCTCCAGCAGGTGGAGCTGGGTCTTCGCGTACGTGTACTCCTGCGTGACGGCGTTGTAGTCGACGACGCCGTCGACGCGGAGCTCCTGCCCCGCGTGCGAGGAGATCTGGATGACCGCGTTCGCGCGGTACAGCTTCGGCGCGCGCAGGCTGTTCACCGCCGCCAGGGCGAGCACGAGCGCCGCCACGGCCACGATGACCTTCCACTGGACCCGGAGCATCCCGAGGACCTCGGCCGCTGTGAGCCCGGAGGGGGCGGCCTCGGCCGGCGCGTCGTTCTCTGAGAGCATCGCGATTCCGGGGTGATGATAGCCCGGATCGCCGGCGTTCGCTGCCCGCCCGGAGGACGCCCGGCGGTGCGGGGGGGAGGGGCCCGGGGTATGATGGCCGCGTGCGTGTGGTGGTGAAGCGGGTGCGCCGACCGTTGGCGCTCGGGATGGCGGCGCTCGCGCTGGCCGGCCCGGGGCTCGCCCAGGACTACCGGCTCGGGGCGGGCGACGTCGTCAGCATCAAGGTGTACGACGAGCCGCGCTTGAGCCGCGAGACGCTGGTGCCGTCGAGCTGCGCGGTGGACGTCGAGCTGATCGGCGCCGTCGAGGTGTGCGGGCGCACCACGGTCGAGATCGCGGCCGAGGTCGAGCGGCGCTTCGCCGACGGCTTCCTCGTCGACCCCCACGTCATCGTCGAGGTCAGGACCTTCGGCAGCCAGCGCATCGAGGTGCGCGGGGCGGTCAAGAAGCCCGGCATCCAGGTGCTCACCGGCCCCACCACGCTCTCGCAGGCGATCACGCTGGGCGGCGGGCCCGAAGGCGACAACGTCGTCGAGGTCGACCTCGTCCGCGCCGACGGCGGGGTCGCCACCTTCACCATCTCGAAGCTCAACCTCGGCGAGCCCGTGCTGGTCGAGGCCGGCGACACGGTGGTGCTCAAGCAGGGCCGCCACGTCTACGTCGACGGCGAGGTCGAGAAGGAAGGGCAGGTGCCCTACACCGAGGGCCTCACCGTGCTGCAGGCGGTCACGCTCGCCGGCGGGCCGGGCACCTACGCGTCGCTCCGCAGGGTGTTCGTCCTGTCGAAGGACGGCCAGCGCAAGGTCGTGAACCTGCAGGCCATCCGCGAGGGCCGCGCCGAGGACGTCGTGCTGCAGCCCGACGACCGGATCACGCTCCGGCGCGCGTACCTCTAGACGCGGTAGTACGCGCGGTACCAGTCGACGAAGCGCCGCACGCCGACCTCGATGGGGGTGTCCGGCCGGAAGCCGACGACCTCGCCGAGGTCGGCGACGTCCGCGAACGTGGCGGGCACGTCGCCGCGCTGCATCGGGAGGAGGTTCTTCTTCGCCTCGCGCCCGAGCACCTCCTCGAGCAGCGCGATGACCTTCATCAGGGGCTCGGGGCGGTGGTTGCCGATGTTGAAGACGCGCCAGGGAGCGCTCGACGTCGCGGGGTCGGGGTCGGCCGGGTCGAACGCGGGGGCGCCCGTGGGGATCGCGTCGGCGACGCGCACCACGCCGGTGACCACGTCGTCGACGTAGGTGAAGTCGCGGAGCATCTCGCCGTGGTTGAAGACGTCGATGGGCTCGCCGGCGAGGATCGCCCGCGTGAACAGGAACATCGCCATGTCGGGGCGGCCCCAGGGCCCGTACACGGTGAAGAAGCGCAGGCCCGTCGTCGGCAGGCCGAACATGTGGCTGTAGCTGTGCGCGCAGAGCTCGTTCGACTTCTTGGTGGCCGCGTAGAGGCTCACGGGGTGGTCGACGCCGTCGTGCTCGGAGAAGGGCATCCGGGTGTGGAGCCCGTACACGGACGACGAGCTCGCGTACACGAGGTGGCGGGCGTCGTTCCGCCGACAGCCCTCGAGCACGTGGCCGAAGCCGACGAGGTTGGACTGGACGTAGGCCTGCGGGTTCGTGAGCGAGTAGCGGACGCCGGCCTGGGCGGCGAGGTGCACGACGACCTCGGGCCGCACCCGCGCGAACAGCTCCGCCATCGCGGGGCCGTCGGCGAGGTCGAGCCGGACGAAGCGGAAGCCGGGCCTCCCCTCGAGCCGCGCGAGCCGCGCCCACTTGAGGGCGGGGTCGTAGTAGTCGTTCACGACGTCGAGCCCGACGACCTCGCGCCCCTCGGCGAGGAGGCGCTCGGCGACGTGGTACCCGATGAAGCCGGCCGCGCCGGTCAGGAGGATGGGCACGGACACCTCAGAGGGCGAGGTAGCGCACGCCCGGCGGGACGGCGGCGCGGTCGAGGACGGACTTCACGTCGAAGAGGACGCCGTCGGGCCGGAGGCGGGCGCACAACGCGCGGGTGCCCTCGTCGAGGTACTCGCGGTGGCTCACGGCGAGCACGAGCGCGTCGAGGTCGACGAGGCCGGCGAGGTCGGCCACGTCGAGCCCGTACTCGTGGCGCGCTTCGTCGCTCGCGGCGTGGGGGTCGTGCACGGACACCTCCGCGCCGAACGAGACGAGCTCCGCGACGATGTCGGGGACCTTGCTGTTGCGCAGGTCGGGCACGTCCTCCTTGAACGTGAGGCCCAGCACGCCCACCCGCGCGCCCTTCGCGGTGCGCCCCCCCTGGTTGAGCGCCTTCACGACTCGCTGCGCCACGTGGCGCCCCATGTCGTCGTTGATGCGGCGCCCCGCGAGGATGACCTGCGGGTGGTAGCCCGCCTGCTCGGCGCGCGCCGGGAGGGAGTAGGGGTCGACCCCGATGCAGTGGCCCCCCACGAGGCCCGGCCGAAAGCGGAGGAAGTTCCACTTCGTGCCCGCGGCGGCGAGCACGTCGCGGGTCTCGATGCCGAGGCGCTCGAAGATGACGGCGAGCTCGTTCATGAGCGCGATGTTCAGGTCCCGCTGCGTGTTCTCGATCACCTTCGCGGCCTCGGCGACCTTGATCGTGGGGGCGCGGTGCACCCCCGCCGCGACGACGGCGCCGTACGCGGCGGCGACGCGATCGAGCGTGGGCCCGTCCTCGCCGGAGACGACCTTCACGATCGTCTCGAGCCGGTGCTCGCGGTCGCCCGGGTTGATGCGCTCGGGCGAGTAGCCGAGGAAGAAGTCGCGGCCGCGGACGAGCCCGGACTCGCGCTCGAGGATCGGGCCGCAGACGTCCTCGGTGACCCCCGGGTACACGGTCGACTCGTAGACCACCACGGCCCCGCGCCGCAGCACGCGCCCCACGGTGCGGGAGGCGGCCTCCACGGGCGTGAGGTCGGGGCGGCGGTGCGCGTCGATCGGCGTGGGCACCGCCACCACGAAGAACGTGCACTCGCGCAGCTCCTCGGGGTCGGCGGTGACGTGGAGCGCCGTGTTCCGGAGCTCTTCGGGGCCCGCCTCGCGGGTGCGGTCCTCGCCGCGCCGGAGCGCCTCGACCCGCGCCGCGGAGATGTCGAAGCCGATCGTCGGGAAGTGCCGCGCGAAGCCGAGCGCGACCGGCAGTCCCACGTACCCGAGCCCCACGACGCCTACACGCTCCATCGGTACTCCAGGCGCCGCGCCTATCACCGCGCGGCGCACGGAGCGCGCTTCTCTCGCGCCCCCGAAGTTCGTGGAATAGAGTGTTCGTGCCCGGGAGACTGGTAGCGTGAACTGGACAGCGCGGATTGTGCTCGCGGCGGGCTGTCTCGTGTGTGCCTCGCCGGCCCGGGCGGCCCCGGGCGAGCACATCCCGGCCGGCGACGCGGTGGTCACCCCGCGCGTGAGCCTCGGGCTCGAGTACTCGTCCAACGCCTACCGCTCCGACGTCGTGGACGGCGACGCGGGCGGCACCGACGTGAAGCTCGCCCCCGGCGCCGACGTCCGGCTCGATCGCGACGACCTCGACGTCAGCGCGGCCGCCACCTACGAGCTGCGCAAGTACTTCGCCGCCGACGACGTGCCGCTCGATCGGTACGACGACTTCTCCGTCCGTGCCGACGTCGACGCTTGGAAGCTCTCGCTCGTCGGGGTGCAGCTCCACGAGGCCGTTGGGCTCGCCAACGTGCCGGTCGACGCCGAGTCCGAGGTCCACGCCTACACCAAGCAGTTCCGCAACCAGACGACCGGCTTCCTCGCCGTGCGGCCGCGTCGCTCCCTCGACGTCCTCGCGGGCGGCCGGTACGCGCTCGACGACTACCAGACGGCGGGCGCGGGCGGGTCCGACGGGCTGGGCCACTACAACACGCGCCACACCTACGGGCCGGCGGGCACGCTCGCGTGGAAGTTCTTCCCGCGCACGGCGCTGGCGCTCGACGTGTCCTGGGAGCACGCGGTCTACGCGGACAAGGTGGTGGAGGTGGAGGGCGGCGAGGACATCCCCTTCGCCGACCACGACATGGTGCGGATCGTCGGGGGGCTGCGCGGGCAGGTGACCGAGCGGGCGTCCGTCCGGCTCATGGGCGGCTACGGCTCCGCCGTGTTCGACGAGACGAGCGTGGGCGCCGCGGCCGAGGGCGTCGGCGCCGACCTCACCGGGCTCGAGCACCTGCTGCTGGATGCGACGCTGCAGTACTCGCTCACCGAGACGCAGGGCCTCTCGTTGAGCTTCCAGAAGAACTTCCGCAACTCGTTCTTCACGAACTACGTGTCGTACGTGAAGGGGAGCGTCGCCACCGACGCCCGCCTCACCGAGCGCATCGGCGTGGTCGGCGAGGTGGTGGTCGCCGGCGAGGCGTTCCGCGGCACGGCGATCCGCAACGACGTCGCGCTCGGGGTGAAGGGCGACTTCGCCTACTACCTTCAGGACTGGGCCTCGATCTCCGCGGGCGCCACCTGGAACCACCGCTGGTCGAGCGACGACGTCATCGAGTACGACGAGGTCGCCGTGCGCGTGCTGGGGAACTTCGTCTATTAGAAGTGGGTCAGCGAGCCGTCCTCGCGCGCCCGGCGCAGCGCGCGCTCGAAGGCGAGGCCCGCGGCGACCCCCAGCGCCGCCACGAACGC
>JBMOQZ010000336.1:0-7302 GCA_049322475.1 Myxococcota bacterium
GAGCGCTTCCACCTCGGCGCGCAGCGCGCTCAGCTCCCGCCGCGTCACGATCGACCACCCGAGGCTCGCCAGCGGGAGGACCACCGTGAGCAGGAGCCCGGTCAGCCCACACACGAGCCCGTAGATGAAGTCGTCCAACGCGGCGGAGGATAGCGCACACCCGGCCACGGGGACGTCACGGCTGGTCACCTGCCGGCCCGAGGGCCGACGCCGCCCGCGCCGACGCTCCCCTCTCCCCCGCGACGCGCTCGCGCTTCTACGCGCGCCCGCACGCCCCGCGGGCGCAACAACTCCGAGGGTGACGCCTCACCCAACGCCTTCGCACGCGTCGACGCGCACCCGCACCCGCACGCGCACGCCCCCGCGCACGCCCCCGTGAACGTGAACTCACCCGCGCACGCGAACGCGAACGCGAACGTGAACGCCTCCCCCGCGACATCCTGCGACACGCTCTTCCCTCCTCGCGACACGCATCGGGCGACGTTCCTCCCACCCAACGGAGGCCCGATGCCGCTCTTCCTGCTCTCCCCCGCTCCCGCCGACTGGTTCTACGCCGACCGCGACGACGCGATCGTCTGGTCCTCCGTCGCGTTCGACGGCGGTGACGTCACCTTCCGCACCGTCGGGGACGGGCTCCTCTCGGGCCCGGTCGACGCCGCGCTCGCGCTCGACCTCGCCTGCGGGGACGCCACCCGGGTGACGCTGGCATACGTGGACGGCGTGCTGGTCGACGTCGTCACGTTCCCGGAGAACCGCTGCGTCGCCGCGGCGGCCCGCGCCGCGGAGTGGGACCTCGCGTTCGACGGCGTCCCCCTCGCCGCCACCGCCCACGCGCTCGTCGTGCTCGACGTGCCCGCCTCGGAGGACGCGTGCTCGCGCTCCTGATCGGCTGCGACGAACCCGGCCCCGACGCCGCGGACGCCTTCTTCGACGAGCACCCGCGCGGGACCGCGATCGCGCAGTACGGCGACGTCCGATGGGAGGGCGCCGTCGGCGCGCGATGGCACGGCGTCGACCTCGCCGGCTGGCTCGCCCCCTGCGGACCCGTGGGGGACTTCGACACCTCCTTCTCGGTCGCCCCGGGCGAGTTCCCCTGGGAGGTCGACGACGACGACCTGCCCGCCTGCGTCGCCGAGCGCCTCGCGACGTTCCCGTTCGACGCGCCGTCCGCGCGCGGCGAGCGCGAGATCGTTCGCATCCGCTGGCGCCCGGACGAGCCGGTCCCGGCGAGCTCCACCTCCCCCCGCGGCGCCGTCCCCCCCTTCGCCGTCGTGAACGCCCGCCACTGGACCGAGGACGACGGCTTCGTCCGATGGAAGGGGGGCGAGGTCCTCCCGCTCCACGACGCGGAGGGCTGGGCCCGCGAGCTCACCTGCCCGGCGGACACGCTCGACCTCGTCCGCGTCGCGATCGCCTTCGACGACGGCGAGTTCGAGTGGGTCCACACCGTCCCGGAGAACGACTGCGTCGAGGAGAAGGCCCGCCAGACCGAGGGCGGCCCGTCGCTCGTGGTCCTCGACGTCCCGGTGGGCCCATGGTGAGCCGCCGCGTCCGCGTCGTGATCCTCTCGCTGCTCGCGCTCCGCACGCTCGCCGGCATCCCCGACCGCGTGCAGGCGCAGCGCGACGCCGTCACCACCCTCGCCGCCGAGCGCGGGGCCGCCGCCGCCGGGGGCGCTCTGCTCGCCGTCCTCGACGAGCCCGCCGAGCCCGCGCCCGCCGACTGCGCCGTCGCCCCCGCCTCCGGGTACGCCGACGCCGTCGCCGCCGTCCGCGCCTCGCGCGCCTGCCGCGCCGCGAAGACCCCCGGGACCGCGCTCGTGCAGATCGACGGCGACCCGTACCTCGTGTCCGACGGCGCCGCGCGCTGGTGGCCGCCGATCGAGGCGGAGATCGAGGCGCGCACGGGCATCCCGCTGCAGGTCGGCGGCGATCCCCCCCACGCCCACGCGATCCTGCCGGGTCACCGGCTCGCGGGCACGCCGATCTGGAGCCTGCCCACGCGGGCCACCGAGGCGAGCTTCGATCTGCTCGACGGGACCGCGGTCCTCTGGCTGCTCTTGCTCGGCGGGCTCCTCGGCCGCGAGTGGCTCGGCTGGCGACGCGAGGTCGCCCGGTCCCAGGACCGCGCGGTCGCCCGCGACGCGATCCTGCAGCGGCTCTCGCACGAGCTGCGCACGCCCGCCGCCTCCGTCCGGTCGCTCGTGGACGCGCTCGACCACGCCGACGGCCCCGAGCGCGCCCAGTTCCTCGGGCTCGTCCGCAGCGAAGCCGAGCGCCTCGCCACCGGCATCGACCGCCTGCTGCAGGCGGCGCGCGGCGAGGCCACGCTCGCCGTCGATCCCGTCCCGCTCGACCTCGCCGAGTGGGCCGAGGGTGTCCGCGCGCGCTGGCTCGCCCGGGTCCCGAACCTCGCGCTCCACGCCGCGCGCCCCTCCCCCGCCGTCGCCGACCCCGAGCGGCTCGACGAGGCGGTGGACGCGCTGCTCGACAACGCGCGCAAGTACGGGGGCCCGAACGTCACGCTCTCCGTCGCGCCGAACCGCGTCGCGGTCGAGGACGACGGTCCCGGCGTGCCGGCGAAGGACCGCGCGCGCGTGCTGGAGAAGTTCGAGCGCGTCGAGGGCCGCGTGAACGACCCCGGCGGGCACGGCCTCGGGCTCTGGGCCGCCGGCGAGGTCGCCCGCGCGCACCGTGGCAAGCTCGCGCTGGAGGGCGGCAACCGCTTCGTCCTCACCTTGGGCTCCCCATGAGAGTGCTGCTCGTCGAAGACACGTTCGCGCTCCGCGTCGCGCTCGCCGCCTCGCTGCGCAACGCCGGCTACGACGTCGTCGCCGTCGGGTCCGCGGAGGAGGCCGCCGAGGAGGCCGCCCGCGCGCTGCCCGCGGTGGTGGTGCTCGACTGGATGCTCCCGGGCGAGCAGGGCATCGACCTGCTCGGGCGCTGGCGAGCCGCGGGGATGCGGTTCCCCGTCATCCTCCTGACCGCCCGCGACGCCGTCGCCGACCGCGTGAAGGGGCTCGAGGCGGGCGCGAACGACTACGTCGTGAAGCCCTTCGCGACGGAGGAGCTGCTCGCCCGAGTCGCCGTCCAGCTCCGCGACCGCGGCGCGGTCACCGGGCGGATCCGGCTCGCCGACCGCGAGGTCGACCTCGCCCGCGAGCGCGTCGTGCGCGGCGACACCGAGGTGATGCTCACCACCCAGGAGGCGCGTTGCCTCGCGTACCTCGCGGAGCGGCCCGGCAAGAACGTCGGCCGGGACGAGCTGTTGCGCGACGTGTGGGGCTACCGCGGCGGCGTGGTGACGCGCTCGGTCGACAACACCATCCTGCGCCTGCGCGCGAAGATCGAGGCGGATCCGGCACGCCCGCGGCACGTGCTGACGGTGCAGGGGACGGGGTATCGGTTCGAGCCCTGAGCAGGCTTCGGGCTTCGGGCTTCAGGCCGCGGCCCGGGCCGCGCTCTGCCGGTGGAGTCGCACCCAGAGGGCGAGCCCCGCGCCGAACATCGCGATGCAGCCCCACTGCGCCGGCGTGAGGCCGGACCAGCGGACATCGGCGCCCTTGAGGTCGACGTTGCGGAGGAAGTCGAGGCCGAAGCGCGCCGGGGCGTACGTCACGCACCAGAGCGCGAGGAAGAAGCCCGGCGGGCGCTCCTTGCGCCCGAAGGCCCAGAACGCGCCGGCGATCCCCATCGTCCACAGCGCCTCGAGCAGGCCGAGGTCGAAGCGGGCACCCCCGGGGAACTGCACCGCCAGCGGGAACGTCGTTTTGATGCCGATGTGATCGTGAACGCTGAAGCAGCCGAGGCGGCCGAAGACCCAGCCGAACGGGAAGGCGAACATGATGGCGTCGGCGTGCGGCCAGTACGGGCGCTTGCGGATCACCTTGTAGAACAGGACGCTTCCGAGCACGGCGCCGAGGAATCCGCCGAAGCTCGAGAAGCCGGCCCACACCTTGAGCAGCGCGACGACGCCCTGCTCCTCGAGCTGCTCCGGGTGGTACGCCAGCACGTGCACGAGGTGGCCGACGACGAAGCCGCCGCCGATGGTGGCCACGATGCCGTCGACCACGTCCCGCACGTCGAGGCCCATGCGGATGCCGCGCGCCCGCGCGATCTCCAGCCCGAGCACGAAGCCCACGCAGACGAGCAGGCCCCACGGGTCGAGCGGGACGGGGCCGAGGTGCCAGGTCGGGATCTCGAAGTACGGAATCACGACGCGCAGCCTAACGGGTTAGCCCGGCCGCCATGGCCGTCATCACCACCGACATCCTCATCGAAGGCATCCGCCGCGACGACGTCCTCGACTGGCTCGGCGACCGGGCGAACCACGCGCGCCTCCTGCAGGGCGCGTTCGACGGCGTCAAGGAGATCGGGCCGGGCGACTTCGAGCTCACGGTCAAGGCGCCGCCGCACACCCGCACGCTCCGCTACACCTTCGACCACGTCGACACCGAGCACGCCGGCCGCCGCGTCCACGTGAAGACCGCCGGCCGTCGCCTCGACGGCAAGCTCCACTACTCCCTCCGCACGACCAAGCCGTCGACGAACACGATGGTGACGCTGCACGCCGACTTCGACTCCGGCGTGTTCGGCGCGCTCGTGGAGCAGATGGGCCTGCGCAAGCGCCTCGAGGAAGGCTACAGGAAGGTGCTGGAGAACCTGCAGCGCGAGCTCGACGCCAAGCGGTAGTACACTCCGCGCCATGCCGAACCTCGCGCTCAAGCCCCAGCCCCACCAGAGCGCCTACCGGCGCATCGCCGCCATCGCCTGGGACCACCCGCGCGACCCCCACGTCTACGGCTCCATGCAGATCCGGGCCGAGAAGCTCGAGGCGTGGATCGCGAAGAAGCGGCAAGAGACCGGCGAGAAGATCACGGTCAACCACGCCGTCGTCCGCGCGCTCGCGATGATCATGGCGAAGCACCCCGAGCTCAACTCGCTCGTGCGCTTCTCGTCGCTCCAGCAGCGCGAGGACATCGACATCTTCGTGCAGGTGGTGGTGGAGGACGAGGCCAGCATCGGGAAGGCCGACCTCTCCGGCGTGAAGCTCTCGAAGGCCGACCGCCTCGACGTCGCCGGCATCGCGAAGACCATCCGCGAGCGCGCCGCGAGGATCCGCGCCAAGCAGGACGAGGAGTTCGAGCAGACCAAGTCGCTGACCGCGTGGATGCCCGGCTGGCTGCTGAAGCTCTCGCTCCGGTTCATCGACTTCGTCGGCTACACGCTGAACATCAACACAAAACCGCTCGGCGCGCCGCCCGACCCCTTCGGCTCGGCGATGGTCACGAACGTGGGCGTCTTCGGGCTCACCGTCGGCTACGCGCCGTTCTTCCCGTTCGCGCGGTGCCCGATCATCATCACGCTCGGCGCGCTCGAGGACACGCCCGTCGTCGAGAACGGCGAGCTCAAGGTCGGCCGCGTGCTCCACGTCAACGGCACCTTCGACCACCGCGTCGTGGACGGCTACCACGCCGGCGTGATCGCGCGGGAGTGCCGCGTGCTGCTCGAGGACCCCGACCGCCTCGACGCCACGGCGTGATGCTATTCCTCGGCGTCGCGGCCGCGCAGCCGCTCGAGCTCCCCGGCCTCGCGCCCCTCTCCCCCGACGGACCCGACCACACCGTCGTCGACCTCTGGCGGGGCGCCCCCGGCGCCGACAAGGTGCACGTCCTCGTCACGCTGCCGGACGGCTCCGAGGAGCTCTTCCTCTTCGACACGGGCGCCTCCATCAGCGCGCTGAACCGCGACGTGGCGGAGCGGCTGGGGCTCGCGACGAGACCCCTCCCCGGGCTCATCGAGGGGCTCGCCGGCGCCGTCCCCTGGGAGGCGGCGGAGATCCCCTCGCTGCGCATCGGCGAGCTGGAATTGCGAGACGTGGACGTCGCCGTCGGCGTGCCCGGCGTGCCCGACGCCGCGGGGCCGCTGCCGGTCGCCGGCATCCTCGGCAACAACGTGTGGGGCAACTTCACGTGTGTGGTCGACTACCCGGCGGACGTGCTCGAGCTCTGGCGTCCCGGTACGCTGAAGGGGGCCCCGAAGGGCGACCCGATGCCGGTGACGGAGCTGCACCCCGTCGTGAACGTGCGCCTGCGCGCCCGCGACGGGACCCGCGCCGCCGTGCCGCTCCAGATCGACACCGGCGCGCACGACGTGCTCTTCCTCGGCGCCACCGGCGAGCCCTTCCGCGAGGCCAGCACCGTCGGGGTGGAGCCCGTGCTCGGCATCGGCGCGAGCCTCGACGAGCTGCCGCCCCAGAGCCTGCTCCAGACCACGCGCCGCGTGGCGCTCGCGACCGCCCGCCTCGGCGGGAAGCGCGTCCGCGTCGACCTCTCCGCGCGGTGGCTCGGCGCGGACGAGCAGACCATGCGGAGCGAGATCCCCGGCCTCGTGGGGTACGCCGCGCTCTCGAAGTGGCGCGTGATCCTCGACTTCCCGGAGGAGCGCGTCGCGCTCGTCCGCTCGCGCCGCCCGCCCCGCGTCTTCGACGCCGCGAAGGCCTGGCTCGCGCGCGAGGTCGCCCGCCACGGCGACGCGCCCGACCGCGCCGTGATCCGCGCCCGCCTCCACCACGGCGCCGGCGACGAGCCCGCCGCGCGCGCCGCGCTCGACGCCGCCGCCGCGGTCCGCCCCGACGACGCCGAGATCGCCACCTTCCGCGCGTGGTACCTCCGCCGGGATGGCAAATTCGACGAGGCGCTCGACGTGTTGCTCGCCGTGCCGCCGGCGAACCTCGCGGAGGAGCACGCCTGGATCGGCGTGGTCGACGCCCTCGTCCTCGCCGGCCGGGTCGACGAGGCGGTGAAGCGCGCCGGCGACGCCCTCGCCGCCCTCGACGAGGAGAACGCCGAGGAGCTCCACGTCGCGCTCGCCGACGCCCTGCTCGCCGCGGGTCGCCCGGGCGAGGCGGCGGCCGCGCTCGACGCCGGCGACGGCCTGTCCGCCCACCTGCTGCGCCGCGCCCGCGTCGCGTACGAGGACGGCGACCGCTACGGCGCGATCGTGACGCTGCGCGACCTCGTCGCGCTCTACCCGCTCGACGGGATCCCGCTCTGGCTCTACGCCACGCTCGCCGAGCCCGCGGATGTCCCGACCTTCCTCACCGACCTCGACGCGGCGCTCGCCCGCCTCCACCCGGGCGACGAGCCCTGGGACTTCGTCGGGGCCGCGCTGATCGCCGTGGGGCAGGAGGCGCGGGGCGCCGAGGCCCTGCGCCGCGGCCACGCGCGCGACTGCGCGCCGATGCCGGAGTCGCCGCTTCGCGCCAACTGCGACGCCTGGTACTGGGCGCTCGCCGGCGAGC
>JBMOQZ010000337.1:0-68711 GCA_049322475.1 Myxococcota bacterium
GAACGGCACGCCGGCGAACACGCGCAGCACGTCGCCCACGCGCCGGTAGGTGAGCCAGAGCAGGCCGAACACGACCGCGAGCGCGACCGGGACCACGACGGCCAGCCGGTCGCGCGCGCGCTCGAGGTGCTCGAACTGCCCGCCGAAGCGGACGTAGTACCCGGGCGGGAGGTCCACCTCGCGGGCGATCGCGGCCTTCGCCTCCGCCACGAACGAGCCGACGTCGCGGTCGCGGACGTTCGCCTGCACCACGACCCGCCGCCGGCCCCACTCGCGGTCGATCTTCGCCGGCGCCTCGACCACCTCGACGCCGGCGACCCGGGAGAGCGGCACGGGCGGGTCGCCGACGAGCACGCGCCCGAGCGCGTCCGGGTCGGTGCGGTAGCGGTCGTCGAGGCGCACGGCCACGGGGAAGCGGCGCTCGCCCTCCTGCAGCTCGCCCACCTCGATGCCGCCGACGGCCTCGACCACGTCGAGCACGTCGCGGGCGGGGATCCCGAGGCGGCCCGCGGCCTCGCGGTCCACGCGGACCTCCAGCACGGGCGCGCCGGTCACGGGCTCGGTCACGACGTCCACCGCGCCGGGGATCCGCTTGAGCACGGCGTCCACCTCGCGCGCCTTGCGCTCGAGCAGGTCGAGGTCGTCGCCGAAGAGCTTCACGCCCACGTCCGCGCGCACGCCGGCGACCATCTCGTTCACGCGCATCTCGATCGGCTGCGTGATGCCCGCGCGCATGCCCGGGAGCTCCGCGAGCGTGCCCTGCATCGCCGCGGCGAGCGCGTCGGCGTCGACGCCGTCGCGCAGGGTCACGAACACGTCGGAGAGCTCGACGCCCATCGGGTCGGTCGCGACCTCGGCGCTCCCCGTGCGGGTCCAGATGCGCGCGATGGCGTCGGGGTGGGCCGCCAGCAGCGTCCGCTCCACGTGATCGCCGATGCGCACGGACTCGTCGACCGACACGCCCGACAGGCGCACGGTGTTCACGACGAGCGCGCCCTCGCGGAGCCGCGGCACGAACTCGGAGCCGAGCCGCGTCGCGAGGAACACGCCGTTCCCCAGCACGAGCAGCGCGCCGGCCACGACGAAGACGCGCTCGCGCGTCACGAAGCGCAGGACGGGCCGGTACAGGCGGGCGAGCACGCCGGCGAGCGCGCTCTCGCGTCCCGGCCGCGCGACGAAGCTCGTCAGGACCGGCACGAGCGTCAGCGACAGCAACATCGAGCCGGCGAGCGCGAAGACGACGGTGAGCGCCATCGGGCGGAAGAGCTTCCCCTCGACGCCTTCGAGCGCGAGGATCGGCAGGTACACCGCGAGGATGATCGCCTCGCCGAAGATCGTCGGGCGGCGCACCTCCAGGGCGGCGTCGCGGACGACGGCGACCCGGTCCACGCCCGGGCGCTCGCGCAGGCGGCGCACCGCGTTCTCGACCTGGATGATCGCGCTGTCGACGAGGAGCCCGAAGTCGATGGCGCCGAGGCTCATGAGGCTCCCGGCGACGCCCGCCTGCACCATCAGGTCGGCCGCGAAGAGCATCGACAGCGGGATCACCGAGGCCACCACGAGCCCGGCGCGCAGGCTCCCGAGCAGCGCGAAGAGCACGGCCACGACCAGAAGCGCGCCCTCGATCAGGTTCGTGCGCACGGTGGCGAGCACGCGGTCGACGAGCTCGACCCGCGCGTAGACGACCTCCACCGTCACCCCCGCCGGCAGGCTCGCCCGCGCCTCGTCGAGCCGCGCGAGCAGGCGGCGCGTGACGTCGCGGCTGTTCTCGCCCACCAGCATGAAGCCGAGCCCGAGCACGGCCTCGCCGCGCCCGTCGGCGGTCACCGCGCCGTGCCGGATCTCGCGCCCCTCCACCACGCGGGCGACGTCCGCGATCCGCACCGGGACGCCTTCGCGGGAGGTGACCACGACGCCGGCGACGTCGGACGGGCGGGTCGCGCGGGCGACCCCCTGGACGACCAGCGACTCGCCCGCGGCGTCGATGGTGCCGCCGCCGACGTTGCCGAGGTCGTCGCGGAGCGCGTCCTGCACGGCGTCGAGCGTGAGGTCCCAGCGGTAGAGCGCGGCCGGATCGACCCCCACCTCGACGCGCCGCTCGTCGCCGCCCCAGGTGTTCACCTCGGCGACGCCGGGCACGGCGCGGAGCTGGGGCGCGAGGATCCAGTCCTGGACGGTGCGGAGCTCGGCGAGCGAGGCGCCGCGCACGAGGTAGTGCAGGACCTCGCCGAGCCCGGTCGCGACGGGGCCGAGCGCCGGGGCGTCGAGGCCCGCGGGGAGCCGCGCGGTGGCGACGCGCTCGGCGACGAGCTGGCGGGCCCGGTACAGGTCCGTGCCGTCCTCGAACACGAGCGTGATCTGGGCGAAGCCGAAGCGCGAGAGCGAGCGCACCTCGGCGAGCCCCGCCATGCCGGAGAGCACCTGCTCGAGCGGCGCGGTCACCTGCCGCTCGACCTCCTCGGGCGAGAGCGCCGGCGCCGTCGCGTTCACCTGGACCTGCACCGGGGTCGTGTCCGGGAACGCATCCAGCGGGAGGCGCGCGAAGGCGAACGCGCCCCACGTCGCGACGGCGATCCACGCCACGACGACGGCGAGCCGGTTGCGCAGCGACCACGTGAGGATGGCCTCGAGCACGGCCTACTCCACGTCGCAGCAGCCGGAGCCGATGCTGTCCTTGAGGGTCTCCGTCTTGAGCAGGAAGCTCCCCTCGCCGACGACGGGCTCGCCCGCGGCGACCCCCGCGCGGAGCACCACGGTGTCGCCCTCCCGCGCGGCGACCTCGACGCGGCGCGCCTCGTAGAGGTCGTCGGCGAGCCGGACGAACACGAGGTCGCCGCCGCTCGCGCGCTGGACCGCCGCCGCCGGGACGGCGACCGCCTCGGCGCCCGGCGTCGCGATGCGGGCGCGGCCGAAGAGGTTCGCGCGCAAGGCGCCGTCGGGGTTGGCGAGCGCGACGCGGGCGCGAACGGTGCGCGTCGCGGGGTCGATGGCGGGCGCGACGGACGCGACCTCGCCGGCGAACGCGCGGTCGGCGAGGACGTCCGCGCGGAACGTGACGCGCTGGCCGACCGCGACGCGGGCGAGCGCGGCCTCGGGCACCTCGACGTCGGCCCACACGCTGGACGGGTCGACCACCTCGAAGAGCACGGCGCTCTCGGCCACGTGCCCGCCGACGACGGCCTCGCGGCGGGTCACGACGCCCGCGAGCGGCGCGGCGAGCGTGTAGCGGCCGGCGGTCCCCTCCCCCGCGCCCACCATGCCGAGCGCGGCCTCCGCGGCGGCGAGCGCGGCGCGGGCGGCGTCGCGCTCGGCGCGCGCGCGGTCGATCTCCGCGGCGGCGATCCCCCCGCCGGGGCCGACCTGCTCGAGGCGGGCGAGGTCGAGCTCCTCGAGCGCGAGGCTCGCGCGCGCGGCCTCCACCGCGGCGCGATCGCCGCCGACGGAGGCGCTGTCGAGCACGGCGAGGGTCTCGCCGCGCCGCACGGTCGCGCCGACGTCCACGCGCAGCTCGCGCACGACGCCGGGCGCCCGCGCGCTCACGAGCGCGACGCGCGTGGCGTCCCAGGTGATCGTCGCGAGCGCGTCGAGGCCGCCCTCGTCGGGGCGCGCCTCGGCCGCGACGACGGCGAGCCCGGCGCGGCGCGCGATGTCCGCGGACCGGAAGCGCACCTTCGTGCCGTCGACGGGGCCCTCGGGGGCTGCGGCCGGCCGGCCTCCGCGCTCGGGGTGGTGGATGGGGCAGAACGAGAGCGGCAGGCCGTCCGGCTCGCACCAGTCGCCCTTCGCGCGGTAGACGGCGGCGAGCGCCGGGACACACTTCGGGCAGGCGGATCCGAGCACGCCGTGCTCGCAGAGCGCGTCCTCGCTCACGACGGCGGTCGCCGGCGTCGGGGGCCCCTGTCCGCACGCGGCGAACAGGACGAAGAGGGCGAGCACCTACGGGCTCTTGGGCGGGCGGACGATCTTCAGCTCCGGGTTGCACTTCAGGCAGTGCGACTCGGGCAGGTCGTGCTCCGCGCACCAGTCGCCCGTCGCCTTGAAGGCGGCGGCGAGCGCCGGCGTGCAGCGGGTGCACTGCGACTCGGGGACGGCGTGCTCCGCGCACCAGTCCTCGTGGGAGCCGGGGGCGGCGGCGGCGGGGGCGTGGACGGGCGCGGGCGCGGCGACGGGCTCGGACCCGCACGCGAGCAGGAAGAAGAACATGGGGACCTCCGAAAGGGTGGGCGTGAGCGTGGACGCGACGCTCAGGCGATCGGAGGGGGTGTGGGCGGCGGTCCGGCGCGCCAGGAGGGGCGGTCGACGGGCGCCGGCCGGTGGATCAGGAGCAGGCCCGGGTCCGGCGGGGCGGCGGCGACCCCCGCGGGCGGGGCGAGGGCCGCGACGAACGCGCACGCGGCGGTGCCGCAGCAGTCGACCTCGGCGTCGTCCTCGTCGTCGTCGCAGCAGTCGCCGGCGAGCTCGCCGACGATGGGCAGGGCCTCGCGGAGCTCGCAGGGCAAGAGCCCCACGAGGACCACGAGCGCGGCGAGGAGGCGGAGGAGGCGGACGGTCAACGGGGAGGAGATACCACGCTCACGGGATGGGCGACACGGCGAACCACGTGTCCTCGAGGCTGCGCGCGAGGTCGCCGATGGGGGCCCAGGTGCTGTTGGTCATCACCGCGAAGCAGGTGCCGAGGTCGGGGTACGCCGCGACGTACGAGAGCCCCTTCGGCTGGCCGCCGCTGTGCGCCATGCGCGTCTGCCCGTGCCGGTCGTTGCGCCAGAAGCCGTACCCGTAGACCGAGCCGCCCACGTCGACGTGGGGGCCCCACGCCGTCGCGTCGAGGGTCTCGCGGTCGAGGAGCCGCTCCGAGACGAGGGCGTGGCAGAAGCGGGCGAGATCCTCCACCGTGGAGACGAAGCCGCCGGAGGCGAGCTTCCAGGTGACGTCGGAGTCGTAGCCCTCGAGCACGACGTCGATCCCCACGTACTCCTCGGGGTTGAGGTAGCCGGCGGCGCGTCGCGGGATGTTCACCCAGGGGTAGTCGGGCTGCACCGTGCAGGCGCCCGCGGGGGCCACGATCCGCTCGTACACGAGGTCCGCGAAGCGCTCGCCGGCCGCCTCCTCGAGGACCACGCCCGCGAGGTTGAACCCGTAGGACGAGTAGCTGTGGCGCGTGCCCGGGACGGCGACGAGCGGCTTGTTCGTCCACCACGGGAGCGCCCACGCCATGCCTGTGTTCCAGGTGGGCGAATTCGCGAGGAAGAACGGGGGGTCGCCCCACCCCTGCCCGTTCGCGTAGTGCATCGTGCCGGCGGTGTGCGTGAGGAGCTGGTGGAGCGTGACGCGGCGGTCGGCCTCGGGGATCGTCGCTTCGCATTCGCGCTCGGCGCAGCCGTCGAGCCAGGTCTCCGGCACGTCGTAGGCGGGGTAGGCGTCGCGGACGTCGGCGTGCAGGTCGACGACGCCTTCGGCCGCCAGCTGGCTCGCCAGCACGCCGGTGATCCCCTTCGACACGGACGCCCAGCGGAATTTCGTCGCGTCCGCCTCGACGGGCACGCGCCGGGCGAGGTGCTCGAACCCGGCGGCGCCCGACCAGACGAGGCCGTCGGGGCCCGACACCGCCGCGGCGAGGCCGACGAGATTGTAGGCGTCGAGCTGGTCCTCCACCCAGGCGTCCAGCGCCGGGACGTCGGCGGAGGGCGCCGGCGTGGGCTCGCAGCGCCGAGGAGGCGCGCAGGCGAGGAGGGCGACGAGCACGGGGGAGCGTAGCGCGGTCGCGCCGGGACGCGGCGGAAGCTACGTCGCTTCCCATGTCCCAGCCCGAGGTGGTGATCTTCGCGTGTGTCCACAACGCCGGGCGCTCGCAGATGTCGGCCGCCTTCTTCGACGCGCTGGCGGACCCCGCGCGCGCGCGCGCCGTCTCGGCGGGCACCGACCCCGGCGAGCGCGTCCACCCCGAGGTCGTCGCGGCGATGCGCGAGATCGGCGTCGACCTGTCCGACCGCAAGCCGCGCAAGCTCACGCGCGAGCTGGCCGAGGGCGCGAGCTGGCTCGTCACGATGGGCTGCGGGGACGAGTGCCCCGTCGTGCCGGGCCTGAAACGCGACGACTGGCCCCTCCCGGACCCGAAGGGCCAGCCGGTGGAGCGCGTGCGGGAGATCCGCGAGGAGATCCGGCGGCGCGTGGCCGCGTTCGTGGACGTGCGGGGGTGGGGGCGGTAGGGTTCGCCGACGCCGCGCGACGCTCAGGGGGAGGCGCCCGCCTCCGCGCGCGCCCGTGTCCACTGCTGGCGCGCCTCGTCCGCCTCGGCGCGGGCGTCCCGGGCCTCCTCCCGCGCCTCCTCCCACCGCCGCTGGTTGTCGGCGAGCTGGTCGAGGAAGTCGCTGCGGACGTAGCCGGCGTCCTGCCCGCGGCTCCGCGCCTCGTCGAGCCGGTCGAGCTCGTGCTCCGACCTCCGCACGTCGAGCGCGGCGCGCGCGGCCGCCGCCGCGGCGGTCGCGGCATCCCGCTCGAGCTCCTTCCAGCGCGCGAGGGCTTCGGCTTCCGCCTCCTGGGCCTCGCGTCGGGCGAGCAGCGCGCGCGCGTCGCGGAGCCGAGCCTGGTCCCGGTTGGCCTCCGCGGCCAGGATCTCCTCCTCGGCCGCGGACACGTCGGCGCGCGCCGCCGCGAGGCGTGCGCGGGCGTCCTCGTGCTCCTCGACGGCCCGAAGCTCGCGGGCTCGCGCCCCGTCCAGCGCGGCCGCGGCCTCCGCGGACGCGGGGTCCGCCGCCGCCGGCAGGTCGCCCGGCGTGTCCTCCACGTGCTCGGGGACGCGCTCACCGGGCTGGCAGGCGAGCGCGAGGAGCATGGACACGACGTACATGGCGAGAACGTAGAACCCGTTCGTCCCAGAGCCGGTCGCCACGCGTCACGTCGAGTCGCGCGTGCGGGCGCGCCCCCGGCCCGGTCGTATCTACCTCGGAGGAGGACCCATCCGATGTCCATCTTCGGGACCGATCCGGTGCGATCGAGGGTGAGAGGGGCCGACCTCGCCGGGCTCGAGGACGCCGCACTCGCCTCGCTCGACGTCCCGCGGCACGCGCTGCTGCGCGCGTACCTCGCGGCGACCGAGGCCCGCCTCGCCGCGCGCAGGGCTCGCGACGACCACGACCGCATCGCTGCGCGGAAGGCCGGGGCGAAGGCGGACGTGAAGCTCGCCAAGGCGGAGCTCGGCGCGGCCCGCGCCCACACCGACGCCGTGGCGACCGAAGCCGCGGGCCACTCGGTGGCGGCCGCGCGAGCGGACCGGGGCCTCCTGGATCGGCAGATCGCCTGGCTCCGCGCCGAGGTGGCCGCCGCCGAAGCGCACGAGGACGAGGCCGACGCCGCGGCGTGGGCGGCGGAGGCGGACTACGAGCTGGCGAGAGCACGGGTGCTCGTCTCCGACCCGTCCCGAGGCGACGTGAGCCTCCCGGTGTTCGTCCGGCAGGCGGAGGCGTGTCACAAGACGTTGGAGGACGCCCGGCAACGCTTCGTGCAGCGCCGCGCCCAGGCCGACACGCTGCGGAACGCGTGGGAGCACGCCCGCGGCGCGTTGCCGGAGCACGTGTAGGCGCGCCGGCGCGGCGGCCGCGAACATGCCCGGTCGCGGAGAAACCAGGAAGGCCCGCCGAATCTCGCGATTCTGGCGGGCCTTCACATGGATGGTCGGGGTGACTGGATTCGAACCAGCGACCCCGTCTCCCGCCTCCGGAGCCTCAAAGGCCCAAAAGCACCGATGAAGGCCCGCCCCATGCGTGTGCGCCGGTCGCAGATCGTGACCTCGCCCGCGCCCGTGAGACGGAGTTTGGACACAACCTTGGGCACACCAGACCTGCACCAGCGTCGTCGTGTTGCGGAGATGCACGCCACTTCGAGGAGGGATCGATGAGGGACATCCATGACCGCGCTCGCAAGCTCGCAGCTCATGCACGGTACGACACCTACGAGGGGCGCATCGGCGAGAAGCTGCTGCGCGAGATGATCGAGAACTACCCGGAACTCGAGGTCTATCTTCCGACCGAGAGGGTCCCTGCGCTCGTGGTTCACGAGCACCGTTGGCCCGGCTTCAACGAGGACGCGTGTGAAGAAGCGCAGGACGATGGCGCCCGTCGGGATCGACCGCCTCCGCCCCGAAGATCAAGGGGGCGCGGCCGACCAATCGGCCCAGAGGATCCGGACTTCTGGCCGAACGGAATGCCAAAACGTGGGCGTCCGCCCCGGACGGGGCAAACACAGGACCGTGGATGATGAAGAGTGGGATAGCCACCTGTCGCATCCCGCGCGTTTCTATCGCCATTGTCCCACGCCCGCTCCCGCTTCGAGCGCCCGAGATCGCGGACGTACCTCGATCCTTCGGCCCGCTGGTGGGAGAGCGCCTGGGACAGGAACAGGTAGAAATCCCTGGGACGGGACAGGCCGGCTTCGGCGACGCTGGCGCGGGGCCGCGTCCGCGTGAAGCCGGGGACCGCCCCAGAGAGCTCGGCGTTGCAGCGCCGGGCCCCCACCTTCGGGGCGAGGGACGGCTACCCCGGCTGGATGGTCGGCGGCGACCCGGAGGTCGGCGGGCTCGTCGACGGAGTCAGGCGGAGGTCGACGGATTCAGGCGGGAGTTGGGCGGTGGTGACAGAAGGTGGGGATGGGACATCACTGACGCCGAATTCCTCGCGCTCGACCGGCCGCGGCGGTAGTTGTTCGGATGCTCGGCACCATTGCGCCCGAGGGACCGTTGCTCGAACATCGCCCGCGCGGCCAGCCGACTCTGGCCATCCACGCTCGGGACGAAATCCTGCGAAGGAATGTCGTCGTCGTCTCTGACTCCGATGGGCCTGCGCGATGCCCAAACGAGTTCGTGGAAGGCCTCCTCCGAGAGCCACGCGCGGCCTTTTGCTGCACAGGCCGCGAGGCGGGACTGGCAAGGGCCCGGCAGCGTCCCGTGCTCGCCACGTTGTTCTCCTGCGCCGAGCTATTGCTCACGGACGTCCAGCTCGTCACCCGCAAGTGGGTGTCCGACGTGGCGCTACTCGACCTCATCGGCGCGCGCGCAAAACGTGAGCGCCGCACCGTCCTCATCTGCTCCTACCGGTGGTCCTACCCGTGGGCCTACACGGTGGTCGACCCGGGCCAGGTCGCCCAGATCTTCCTCGTCGGTGCGGAGGTCGAGGAGGCGCTTGAAGCGAAGAATCCCCCTCAGTAGGGGCCCGAAGCACTCGGACAGGCGCTGTGCCCTGTGCGGAGAACCGTCCGCCGGACATCAGTACGGCGCATCGGGGGAAATCCACAGGAGCGTGAGCGCGGTCTCGTAGCGGGGCATCCAGCGGGTGTGCTCGAAAATCTCCGCGTCCTCGGGGAGGCGGTCCGAATCGACCCATACTTCGGCGGGCATGACGGAGAGCCGATCGACGGGATCGACGCCACGGAAGGCTGCGCCCGCGTACGACTCGGGATCGAGGTCGGCCCGCAGCCAGGCGTTGAAGCCGTCGCTCTTGCACGCCCAGGCAACCTTTCCGCCGAAAGAGAAGACCACCGCGCAGCGGTCCCGGGAGAAACGGGCGAATCGCAGAGCCGTGGCCGTCAGCGTCGTTGCGAACTCCGTGGCCAACGACGCCACGATGTGAAGATCGGGCTTCGACGGCTGGCATCGCGGCGTGAAGAGGGTCTTCGGCATCAGCAGCGCCGAGGCGAAGGCGTTCGCTTCCGGCTCCGCGCCGCGTTGCTCGTAGCGGAGCAGGTCCTTGGCCGAGCAGAAGTCCCACTCGCTTACGCCCTCGTGCAGCACGAGGTGCCCCAGCTCGTGCGCGACCGCGAAGCGCCGCCTGCCGGGCTCGCGCACGTCCGTGCTCACGGAGATGACGGCCCCACGCCCGCGTTGGACCAGCCTGGCGACCGAGCCGGTCATAGGGACGTCCTGCACCATCGCATTGAAGCGGGGCAATCCCGCGATGGCGTCGAGGTCAATCTCGCTCGCGGCGCGGATGTCCAAGCTCGCCACCAGCGCTTCAGCATGGGCCTCGGCGGCCTCCAGTCGAACGCGGCTCGTCGTCATTCAGCCCTGCTCGGAGTCCGCCAGCCGGTCGAGTGCGCTCGCCATGTCGTCGTCCGCGAGGAGCCCCTCGAGCTGGTCGTCCGTTAGCCCCTCGAGCTTGTGCCAATCGACGCGGGTTCCTGTCCGTTGGCGGTCCTTCACCGCGGCGAGGAGCTCGGCTCTCGGGCGAGCTCCGCCAACCCGAGGCGCCCGCGTCGCTACGGCTCGGGCGACCCGGACGCGGGAGGCGGACTGCCAACCCAGGCGCTGGCGGTCGAGGAGCGCTCGCACGCGCGCCGCCCCTGCCGACGCTATCCGGCGCCCATCCATGCCCATCGCCTGCAGGTCGGCCTCCACGTCGGCGTCGCTCAGGTCGGTGCCGTCGGCGACGAGCTCGGCCAGGGAAAGCAGCACGTCACGCTCGTCCTCGGGCGGTCGAAGCACGTCACGCTCGTCCTCGGGCGGTCGACGGCTCATGTGGGCCTCCTGTCGGGTGTGTTGGTGCGGAACCTCACTGCGCCTTCCATGTCCTGGAGCTCGCTCACGATCTCCTCGGTCACGCGGCGCAGCCTCTTCGTCGCGTTCGTGACGTCGTCCGCGGAGACGTGGAGGTGCGCGGCGATCCGGCTTCGCTTCGTCTCGCCGGTTTCGTACATGTGCTCCACCATGGGGCCGAGCACGGGCAGCCGTGCCACGTCGGCGAGCAAGCGGTTCACCACCTGCTCGGCCCACGCCTTCTCGGGACGCGGTCCCGCGGTGGAGGGCTCGAGGGCCGAGTCGACCGCACGGGCGAACGCCTCGTCGTGGTTCTCGCCCTCGCGCGGCTCGATCCCCACGGAAGCGCGCTTCTTGTTGTCTCGGATGTGGCTCAGCACGACGTTCTTCGTCACCTCGTAGAGGTAGGTCTCGAGCGAGGCCCCCCGGGAAGGGTCCCAGCGCGCCTGGCCGCTGGCGACCTTCTCCACCGCTTCGAGTCCGAGCTCCTCAGCCGTCTTTCCGAACACGAGCGCCTGGAGGTCGGTGACCTGCAGGTACTTCGCCGCGAAACGGACCACGCGAGCGCACAGGCTCTTCCAGTCCTGCGACTCCATCAGGAGGCGGTACTCGCGATCCGGGGTGGCTGCTTCCATCGGGTCCACCCCTTCTACGCCGAACCCGATCTTTTTTGCCAGGCCCGCGGCAAGAAACGCAGGCCTCCGAGTATCACCCGGTGGGACGCCTGCGGGGTGGACCCGAGGCCCAACTGTCAGGAGATCTGCCATGCACAAGGACGAGCACGGGAACGGGAACGGGAACGGGAACGGGAACGGGCCCCAGTACTGCGTCAACATCGAGGGGCTGGAGAAGGACTGGACCGGCCCGACCATCACCACCGCGGAGATCGCGCTCCTCGGCGGCTGGGACGCCTCGCAGGGCGTCCAGGAGATCGACCTCCAGAACGGGACGTCCCGCGACCTCGCCGCCGCCGAGACGGTCGAGTTGAAGCCGGGCCACGGCTACTGCAAGAAGCTCAAGTTCCAGCGGGGGTGAGCATGGACGCGCGCATCGCCGCCGAGCTGGAGCTCCTTCGCTCGGTGTTTCCGGACGTCCAACACGCGGAGTCCGGCTTCCACTGGTTCCTCCTGCCGAAGTACCCGATGGGGGACATCGGCGGGTGGACCCCGCAGCCCCTGCCTGTGGCCTTTCACGCCCAGCAGGCGCACCCGGGCACGCAGCCCTACGGCATCTACGTGCCCTCGGACGTGCTCTTCCAGGGGAGGCCTCCGAACAACATCACCGCCGCGGGGAACCACCCGCCCTTCCCGGGGTCCTGGTCCATCATGTCCTGGTCCCCGCAGGGCGGGCAGTGGCGCCCCACGGCCGAGATCCAGAGGGGCTCCAACCTGCTCAACTGGGCGCTCGGCTTCGCGGACCGATTCCGGGAGGGTCGCTGATGGGCCGGCTCACGCTTCACATCGACCCGCCACGGTACGCGCGGCTCCGCCAGCACCTGCTCCGTCCCCGTCCCGTCGTGGAAGAGGCTGCCTTCCTCTTCGCCCGGGCTCACGGCACTGAGCCCGACAGGCTGGACGTCGAGAACGAGCAACTGCTGGGAGCGGCCGACTTCGTGATCCAGACCTCTCATCACATCGAAGTCGCCGACGAGGCGTGGCAGAGCGCCGTGAAGCGGGCGCACGACACCCGCGCTGTGCTCGTCGAGGCGCACTCCCACCCGTACGGGGGCGAGTGGGCCGCAGCCTTCTCCCCGAGCGACCTGTCCGGCTTCGGGCAGACGGTGCCGAATGCCCTCTGGCGCCTCGCCGGGAGGCCGTACGTGGCGATCGTCCTCACGCCCGCCGCCTTCGACGTGCTGATCTGGACCAAACGGGAGGAGCCCCCGACGTCGGCCGACCTTCTCGTCGGCTCTGAGCGGCTGACCGCTACCGGCCGGAGCGAGCGCATCTGGAGGGAACATGCCTGGTCGCTTTGACCGTCAGGAGTTGTGGTTCGGGGCCGAGGGGCAGGAGCGCCTGCGCTCGACGCGGTGCGCGATCGTCGGCGTCGGTGGCCTCGGGGCGCACGTGGTGCAGCAGCTCGCCCACCTGGGTGTCGGCGGCCTCGCGCTCATCGATCACGACCTGCTGGACGAGACCAGCCGCAACCGCTTCGTGGGCGGCTGGGCGACGGACCCCGTCGGGACGAGGAAGGTGGAGCTCGCCGCGCGCATGGTCGAGCTCATCGACCCCGGCATCCCTGTGACCCGCGTGACCGGCGCCGTGCCCGAAGCCGAGGCGCTCGCCGCGATCACCGCGTGCAACTGGGTCTTCGGCTGCCTGGACAACGACAGCTCCCGGCTGCTCCTCCTGCAGCACTGCGCCAGCGAAGGGCTGCCGATGGTCGACCTGGCCTCCGACATCCTCGTGGAGGAACCGCCCCCCACCTATGGGGGCCGCGTGTGCGTGGTCGTCGGCGGTGGGGGCTGCCCCTACTGCCTCGACCTCCTCGATCGCGAGCAAATCGAGGTGGAGCTCGCCACGCCCGAGCAGCTCGGCGATCGGGAGCGGATCTACGGGGTGAAGCGCGAGCACCTCCGCCGCACGGGCCCCTCGGTCGTCTCGATCAACGGCGCGGTCGCATCGCTCGGCGTGACCGAGTTCCTGGTCGAGGTCACCGGTGTCCGCCGCGCGAACAAGCTCCTGACTTGGCGAGCGCACCTCGGGATCGTCTCAAAGGCCACGGAGAAGGGCGATCCGGACTGCTACTACTGCGGCCTCTGGAGAGGGTGACCACTTCAGGCCGCGCTCACGAACTTGCTCGTCGGCGCGGAGAGCGAGGAGGCGCTTGAAGCGAAGAATCCCCCTCGGTAGCGGCCCCGCATGCACCACCTCCTCCTCACCAGCCTCGGCCTCGCGCGGGTCCGCGGCGTGCCCTCGCTCATCGGCCAGTACCGCGACGGCGACCGAATCTGCTGGCCGCTCTACCCGGCTCCCGACGACGACATGGACGACCTCTGGGTGCGGATGGGCCCCCGCGGCATCCGTGTGATGCTCCCGCGGAGCGCCGGCTCGGTGAACATCACCAAGGTGATGCGCCTGGGCCTCGAGAACCCGGAAGTGGCAGCGGAGCTGGCGCGGTTCGGCGTCCCCCTGCCCGACTGGCTCTAGGAGGAGCCCGACGCCTGACGCTCACAAAGCGCTCGCGAGCTCACCACTCACCCAATCGAGGGCGTCCGATCCGACGTCGTCGACCTCCGAGTGGCCCTCGTCGGCGCGGAGCAGGAGGACGTCGTCGCTCGACCCGTCCAGCCGAACGTTCGGCTCCTCGTCCCAGACGAGGCTGCCGTCCGACCAGACCTCCAGGTTCACGCGGACCGAGTCCGGGATCACGTCCTCGACGTCCAGGTAGACGTTCTGGCCCGGGATGTCCCAGGCGTCCGCGGCATCGGCGATGTCGAAGGGCCACTGCCGCCCATCCGCGTCGATGATGGACGCCCACTCGTCCCCCGCTCCGAACGTAGCGTCGTCATCCTCCCACCCGTCCGACACGGCGTCGAGGTCGATCAACACACGCACGGGGAGGTCGTCCACGACGTGGAGCGCGGTGTGCGCCCACACGCAGCCGTGGGAGTGGCACAGCACGACCACGCGGGTGGCGTCGTCCTGACCGTCGACCCAGTCGTCCCGCAGAGTCTCGAGATCGTCCACGAGATCGACGAAGCCCGTGACGGGCACCCGATTTCCCGTGTCCTGCGGCGTCTCGTAGTCGTCCCCGTAGGACCACGTCTCCACGGAGCTCCCGTCCTCCTCCAGGACGGCAGCAACCGAGTCGGCAGCCCCCTCGGCCGCGAGGTACTCCGGGTTGTAGTCCTCGAAGACGCAATCCAGGCAGTGGCCGGAGACGGTGACGAGGACGTAGTCGGGCTGGCCGGCGCACGCGAGGACGCCAAACCCCAGGAGCAGGCCAAGCAAGGGTAGCGGCCGCCGCATGTGCTCTCCCGACGCGCACGCTACCGCCCGTGGTGCGGACGGTCAACGCAACGCGTGCTGGCGCCGACGTGAAGCAGCGATACGCGCTGCCCCCCGCTCCTCCGGTAGACTGTCCGCTTTCCGGGATCCCCCATGGAAGCCTTGTCGGCCGTCTTGTGCGCGACCATCGCCGGAGCCGCGCTCTTCATCGCGTTCTTGCTCGTGCTGTTGCGGCCCCAGAAGCGGGTGGACCTCACGGAGATGTGGCCGCCGCCGCCCGAGAACCCTCCCCCACGCGCGCGCCCCACCCCTCCCGCGCCTCCGCCCCCGCGGGTGGGAAGGACGGTTGCGCCCGCGTCCCGGCCACCCGACCGCGTGGTCAGCCCGCTATCGCCGACGCCGAGACCGTCTCCAGCGACTCCGGCAAGGGCGCCGACAGCCGCCGCGGCCTCCTGGCGCTGGATCCCCCCCGGCATGTCCATCCAGCTCGGCGGGACGACCATCCCCGGCGGGATGCTGTACGTGGGGACGGGCCTCCCCGCGGTCAGCGGGGGCGGGACCGAGCCTGCGCTCATCAACCCCGCGCTCCGCATCGTCGACGGCCAGCCCGACCGGGGCGGCGAGCTGATGTCGTTCTGGCCCTCATTCGAGCAGATCAAGCCCGCGAGCCGCGCCGCGTTCCTCGAGTGGCTGGCAGGTGGCCGTCGGGATCCGGCCTACGGCATCGGCTACGTCTTCCTCTACTTCTACGGCCTGGAACGCCGCGTCCTCTACGACGGGCAGACGGACCCGCGGGTCGCCGAGGAGCTCCCCGCCGTCATCCGCGAGGTCGAAGCTCTGCTCGGCGTGTACGGCCACAACGGCTCCTTCGCCGGCTACGCGGGCGGGTTCCTGGAGCTCTGTCGCTGGCGTTCGGAGCCGAACGCGCAGCGCGACCGCCAGCACAGCCTCTTCGGCTGGGAGGCGCCCTTCAGCCTGCGGGTGGCACTGGCACGGTGCGCCGCGGATCAGTCGCCGCTGCCCGCGGACCTCGCCTTCGCCTGGGTCTTCAACGGTCAGGACGCGCCCCGGCGGACGCCGGCCACGCGCTGCACCAGCGAGCTCCGGGAGCTCTTCCGGTTGCGCTACGCCCAGGCCTTCGGCGAGGGGCGAAAGCTGCGCCCCGGCCGCTCGGCTCTCCGGTTCTCGTACCGTCCCGCGTCGGGCTCGATCAGCGGCACGGTCCAGGTTTCGGTCAAGGGCCTCACCGAGGCGACCCAGCGCGGGCGTGCGGAGCTCACGAGCCTCGCCGAGCGGTGCATGGAGGACCTCGACCCGTACAGCCGGTGGTTGGGCCGACGAAAGGACGGCCAGCCCCTGCTCCCCGGCCTCGCTCTCCTCCCCGCGGATCTCCTCCGCGCGCACGACGCCCGCGAACTCGCCGACCTCCGCTCCTGGCTCCAGTCGTTCCCGACCGCGAATGGCCCGGCGATCGTCCCGACGCCCGAGCTGTTCGCGAGGTGGCCCGACGCCGCGGACGGGAAGATCACGCGGACGGAGGCGACGTCGCTCGCCCAGTTCCTGGAGAAGCTCGACCTGTGCATGGAGCCCGACGTCCGGTTCCTCGGGATGGTGCCGAACCCGGAGGCCTCCGTGGTGCTCTTCCGCCGTCGGTCGGACGCGCCCTCGACCCCGTCCAAGGAGTACACGGCGGCCTCCACGATGCTTTGGTTCACCGCCGCGGTGGCCGCCGCGGACGGGGTCGACGAGGCGGAGAGACGCCTGCTCACGGATCATGTCGGCAACGTCCTGGGCCTCTCCGAGGCCGAGCGCGTGCGCCTCGCCGCCCACCTCCTCTGGTTGCTCCACGAGCCGCGGACCAGTTCGCAGCTCAAGCGCCTTGCCGAGTCGCTGCCGGCGGACCGGAAGGCCGACCTCGCTCAGCTCCTCGTGTTCGTCGCGGGGGCGGACGGGCGCGTCTCGAAGAAGGAGATCGCGCTGCTCACCCGCATCTACGGGATGCTCGGCCTCGACGAGAAGCTGGTCTACAGCCACCTCCACGGCCTCGGGTCTGACGCGTCCGCCGTCGGCGAGCCGGTCACCGTGCGCCCCGCCGACGCGGCGCCGAGCCCGGGGTTCTCCATCCCGAAGCCACCGGCGCCGCCTCAGAAGGAGGCGGGCTTCCAGCTCGACATGTCCCGGGTCCAGGCCCGCATGCAGGAGTCGGCCGCGATCTCCGCCGTGCTGGCGGACATCTTCCGGGGCGAGGAAGAGGCCGCGCCCCCGCCGCCAGCGCCGACCTCCGACCCGGTGGGGGGCCTCGACGCGGCGCACTCCGAGCTCGTGCGGCGCCTTCGCGACGCGACGACCTGTCCGCGCGCCGAGTGGAACCAGCTCTGCGCGTCCCTCGGCCTGCTTCCCGAGGGCGCGGTCGACACCCTGAACGAAGCCGCGCTGGATGCCTGCGGGGATGTCCTCCTCTCGGGCGAAGACCCGCTCGATGTAGAGTCCGCCATCCTCCAGGAGCTTCTCGCATGACGACGCCCATCCGGCCGAAGGACCGCGACACCATCCTCCAGTCCCTGCGCGCAGGCGTGGTCCCGCGCGCGGGCCAGCACTTGATCCAGGTCGGACGCTCCGAGGAGGTGAAGGCGCTCGTGCGCGACATCGACCGCCTCGCCGATGGCGGCTCGGGGTTCCGCCTCGTCACGGGCGAGTACGGCTCGGGCAAGACCTTCTTCCTGAGCCTCATCCGGTCGATCGCGCTGGAGAAGAAGCTCGTGACGGCGCACGCGGACCTCAACCCGGACCGGCGCCTGCACGCCACCGGGGGGCAGGCCCGCTCGCTCTACGCGGAGCTGATGCGCAACATGTCGACCCGCGCAAAGCCGGACGGCGGCGCTATCGGGAGCGTGGTGGAGCGGTTCGTCACCTCGGCGCTCACCGAGTCGCGCGAGCGCGGCGTGAACACGGAAACCACCATCCGCGAGCGCCTCGGGCAGTTGAGCGAGATGGTCGGCGGCTACGACTTCGCCGAGGTCGTCGCCGCCTACTGGCGCGGCCACGACACCGGCGACGAGGCCCTCAAGGCGAACGCGATCCGCTGGCTCCGCGGCGAGTTCGCGACCAAGACCGACGCGCGGCAGGCGCTGGGCGTCCGGAACATCATCGAGGACTCGAACGTCTATGACCACCTCAAGTTGGTGGCGCGGCTCTGCCGGCTCGCGGGCTTCGCCGGGCTGCTCGTCTGCCTCGACGAGATGGTGAACCTCTTCAAGCTCGCCAACTCGCAGGCGAGGAACTCCAACTACGAGCAGATCCTCCGCATCCTGAACGACAGCCTGCAGGGCTCGGCGGTCGGCCTCGGCTTCGTGCTCGGCGGGACGCCCGAGTTCCTCCTCGACACGCGACGCGGGCTCTACGGCTACACGGCACTCCAGTCGCGCCTCGCGCAGAACACCTTCGCTGTGGGCGGGCTCCAGGACTACACGGGGCCGGTCGTGCGCCTCAGCAACCTGACGCCGGAGGACCTGTACGTCCTGCTCGGGAAGCTCCGGCACGTCCACGCCGGGGGCCACGCCGACCGCTATCTCCTCCCGGACGAGGCCCTCCAGGCGTTCATGGCGCACTGCTCGAAGCGCATCGGCGACGCCTACTTCCGCACGCCCCGGAACACGATCACCGCGTTCATCAACCTGCTCGCCGTCATCGAGCAGAACCCCCAGGTGGGCTGGACCGACCTCCTCGGACAGGTCGCCATCGAGACGGACAGGAATCCGGACCTCGAGCCCCCGCCGGAGGAAGGCAACGAGCCCAAGGGGAGCGCCGGCACACAGGGGGACGCCGATGACGACCTCGCCTCCTTCAAGCTCTGAAAGCTCGGCGTTCTACCGCCTCCACACCGGCGTGCAGCGCTGGATCTGGGACAAGGGGTGGAGCGCGCTCCATCCCGCCCAGGAAGCGGCCGTGGGGCCAGTGCTGGAGGGCCGCGACGTCCTGATCACGGCTGCGACCGCGGGCGGGAAGACCGAGGCCGCGTACCTGCCCGTCCTGACGAAGGTGGCGTCGGCGCCGGGCGCCGGCATCCGCGTGCTCAACGTCAGCCCGCTCCGCGCGCTGATCAACGATCAGCACGCGCGCGTGCAGGCGATGGGCGAGTACGTCGACGTGCCGGTGCACCGCTGGCACGGCGACGTCTCCGACGGCGAGAAGAAGCGGGTCATCAAGGACCCGTCGGGCGTGCTCCTCATCACCCCGGAGTCGCTGGAGGCCCTGTTCGTCCTCCGCGGCACCGCGGTCGCCACGCTCTTCCGCCACCTCGACTACGTGGTGATCGACGAGCTGCACGCCTTCATCGGCACCGAGCGGGGGCGCCAGCTCCAGTCGCTCCTGCACCGCGTCGAGGTCGCCGCGAAGAAGCGCATCCCGCGCGTCGCCATGAGCGCGACGCTCGGGGACCCGTCCCTCGCGATGGACTTCCTCCGACCGGGCGCGGGCGACGACGTGGTCTACGTCTCGCCGGACGTGCCCGAGCGGGAGATCAAGCTGGGGCTCCGGGGCTACCAACGCGGCGCCGACGTCCCGCGGGAAGAGAGGGAGAACGTCGAGCCCGAAGACGAGCTCGCGATCGCCGACCACCTGTTCAAGACGCTCCGAGGCGACAAGAACCTCGCCTTTGCGAACAGCCGCCGGTCGGTCGAGCTCTACACCGCACGACTCCGCCGCATGTGCGAGTCGCAGAACCTCCCGGAGGAGTTCTTCCCGCACCACGGCAGCCTCTCCCGCGAATACCGCGAGGACTCCGAGCGCATGCTCAAGGAGGCCGGGCGGCCCGCGACCATCTTCTGCACGAGCACGCTCGAGCTCGGGATCGACGTCGGCGCCGTGAAGAGCGTCGCCCAGATCGGATGCCCGCCCGGCGTCGCGAGCCTCCGGCAACGGCTCGGGCGATCGGGTCGGGCAGATGGCGCACCCGCGATCCTCCGGATGTACATCACCGAGGACTCAACGGACAGCGACGCGCCTGTCGAGGACGCCCTCCGCGTCGAACTCGTCCAGTCCATCGCCATCGTGCGCCTGCTCTTGCGCCGGTGGTACGAGCCCCCGACGAGCGGGATGCTGCACCTGTCGACGCTCGTGCAGCAGGTCCTCTCGTTGATCGCCCAACACGGCGGGGCCTCCGCGGCGCAGGCCTGGCGCCTGCTCTGCGAGACCGGACCCTTCCGCGACGTCGGGACCCCGATGTTCGCGCGGCTCCTCCGCGTGATGGCCGCCCGCGACCTCATCGTCCAGACGCACGACGGCCTGCTGGTCCTCGGGCTGAAGGGCGAGCGCCTCGTGAACCACTACGGGTTCTACGCCGTGTTCGTCACGCCCGAGGAGTGGCAGCTCAAGGCCGGCGGCAAGCCGCTCGGGAGCCTGCCTATCAGCAACCCGGTCACGCTCGACACGTTCCTGATCTTCGCGGGGCGACGGTGGCGTGTGGTGGGCGTCGACGAGGAGAGCCACGTGATCGACGTCGTGCCGTCCCCGGGCGGGCGTGCGCCGTTTTTCGAGGGAACGCCGGCACCCGTTCACGACGGCATCCGCCAGGAGATGCTCCGCGTGTACCGCGAGGGCGAACTTCCACGCTTCCTCGACCCGCGCGCGACCTCGTTGCTGCTCGAAGGGTGCGAGGCGTTCGAGCGACTCGGCCTGCGCGAGACGGCCTTCGTGGCGCACCGCCAGGGGTGTACGTGGTTCCCCTGGGCGGGCGACCGCGTCATGAACACGATCGTGCTCGCCATGAAGCGGCACGGCGTCGCGGTCGAGCCGAGCCCCGTGACGCTGCGCTTCCCGAAGGCGTCGAAGCGGGACGTCGAGTTGCTCCTGCGCCAGCTCCTGGAGGACGACTTCGTCCCCGCCGACCTCGTGACGGACGTTCGGAACCTGCAGCGGAACAAGTACGACTACGTGCTGGACGAGGGGCTGCTGCGGGAGGACTTCGCGAGCTCGGATGTCGACGTGGTGGGCATGCGGGAGGTGATCGGGCGGAACCTCCCCTGAGTCTGCCTTGCGTTCCGAGTCCCCTCGCTTAGCGCTCGCCCATGAGCGCCTCGCCCCCGACCTGCCTCCAGGACGCCACTTCGATCGTCGGCCTCGCCGAGCTGTTCCGGGAGCACCCCGACGAGTGGAAGGGGACGTTGAAGGCCTCCATCCCTCTGCGGATCCCGGAGCGTCCGACGGTGGCCCAGGCGCTGCGTTGCGACTTGCCGGAGGTGCTGGTGCCGTCGTCCCGGTGCCTCTCGCCCGCCGGCGTAAAAAAGAAGCGCGCGATCGCCGCGCATCTCGACCGCGTCGCCGGCGACCAACCCGTGCTCCTGGTGGACGAAGCCCTGGTCGCGCGCGTGGAGGAGGAGATCGTGAGAGAGGCCGGCCCCGAGCGCATGCGGAAAGCCCGTCGCCGCGCGATGGACGTTGGCAACATGCTGCGGCGCCTGGCCTTCGCGGCGCAGTGGAAGCTCGAGGGGAGGCAGCCCGTGGTCTCGCTTCGAGCGGGGTCGCGCAGCCTGCGACCGAGCCCACGCCGACCAGCTCGAAAGGCGATCGACCCGCGCGTGCTCCGTCGGCTCCTCGGGAGCGCCAAGGAGGCGCTTCTCCTCATGATCGTCCTGACCGCGGGGTGCGGCCTGCTCGAACGCGAGGCCCTGCGACTGCGGGTCCGACGCGTGCGAGCCTACGTCGTCATCTGGGTCCACGGTGGAGGCGTCCGCGGCAGACCAGGGGTGACGGCCAACCGAAAGGCGTACGTTCCCGCCTGGGGGCGGCCGATCCTGAAGGAGCTCCTGCCGGGTCTAGAAGACCGGGACCCGGAGGAGCTCCTCTTCGCCAACCGGTGGGACGAGCGGCGCCCCCGCTCCACCTTGCTTCCGGAGCTGCAGCGGGCGGCAGCCGCGGTCGGCTACACCGAACCGATCGGCTTCACCGACCTCGTGGACCTGTACCGCGCCATGTGCAAGCGGGCGCGCATCCCCCGGGCGCTCGCTCGGAGGACCCACGTAGACGACGAGACGGGTCTGCTGCACCCCGCCTACCCCAGACTCCGTCGGCTCGCGGAGGAATGGGTCGCCGTCGACGAGCCACCGGGTCTCGCCGATCGACGGGCGCTCCGAGTAGCACGCAAGGCGTCGCGCTTCGTGAAGCCGAAGGAACCCGAGTCGCTGCGTCGGCCGTGGGCGAGGCCCGCGCCGCCCGAGCGGGACGCCAAGCGTCCGCACGAAAAACAGGCAGCGCACGATAAGCCGTCTCCCCACACGAAGCCCTCCCCGAGCAGGAAGCCGGCGAGGAAGACCACGCCCCCGACGCCGACCAGGAAGGGTCTGTCGCCCCCGAAGCCGCGCTACCGCTACGGGAGCGACGAGGCCCCTCCCCTCGAACGCGGGGGTGTGAAGCCTGTCGGCGGTGCGCCAGAGAAGTACCCGCCCACGAGCGACTTCTCGCCCATCCCGCTCGTTCCGCCGTGGCCTCGTGCGGGCCTTCCCCGGAAGAAGTAGCGACAATTCCCTGGTGTCTGGGGGATCGCGACGTTCAGGTGCATGAGGAGCGGATCGTTGAGGCCCCCTCGTCGCCCTCGCCTACTTCTCCCGCGTGAACATCGCGACCAGCACGCCCCCTCGCCCGCTCCACGTCCTCCGGGGTCATGCCGTGGAGGAGATCGACGACGCCCCGGACGTGGTCGGGAACCTCCGACACCGAGACGGGGACGATCGGCGGGGGCGGCCGATTGCCGTGGTCCCGCCGGGTCGCGACTGCGTTCTCAGCACTGCCGTGGACAATCTCGGAGAACCAACCTCGACGACCATTTCTTGGCTCATGCGCCCGCTACGCTAGGCCGCGAGGTGACGCATGGAGGTCCGCTTCGAGCCCGCGAGCTCCCTGACCCGAGAGGTCGACTTCTCTCCCCTGTGGGAGACGCGGGGCATCTACGTCGTCTACAGCACGGGGATGCACTTCAGGCATACGCGAGGGGGCAACGACATCGCATACATCGGCTGCGGCTGGATCGGCGAGCGCCTCCACAAGCATGTGAACGGCAACGGGAACCACGACCTGTTCCAGCTCCTCCCGGAGCACGGGCCCGGGCGGGGCTACCTGCGGTTCGTGTTCGGGGAGACCGGTACGGAGGTCGGCGCACGAACCGCCGAAAGCGCCCTCCTCCCGCTGTTCTACGAGCGGTACGGCTCGCTTCCGTTCTGCAACAGGAGGGACGAGGTCCCTCCGCCCAGCCGCATCAAGGAAGTCACGTTCAACCGCGACTTCATCTTGGAACGCCACGCGGGATAGCGTCTGCGAGGACCTCTCAGCGTCGCCGAGCATCTTGCCGAGGCGACGGACGTGCATACCCACATCCGGGCGTTCCGGAAAGAGGCGAAGATGGCCAGGAAAGGTCGAGTCATCACCGGGCAGAAGGACACGCGCACGCTGAAGGGGCTCGGCGCCGGCGCGCTCGACGAGGCGGCGCGCTCCCGCCAGGAGGGGCGCTCCGAGGAGGAGTCCGCCTTTTGGGTGGTGGCGCGCGGCGCCATGGAGGCCGACGCCCAGTCGAACCACCGCCGGCGGGATCGCGCCCGGGCATCGCGTGAGGCCGGCTCGCTGATCGACACCGTGAAAACCGCGACGGACATCTTCAGAACCCTGACCCGTAAGTAGGAGGACGACCCCATGGCCAAGAACACCGGCAACGGCCACCGCCAGGGCTCGGTCACCGACCGCACCCAGACCCAGACCCCGTCCGGCAACTGGGTGAAGCGCGACACGAACACCGGTCGCTTCCTCGAGCAGAAGCAGGGCGGCGACCCATTCAAGGGCGTGGCCCGCGAGAACGACGGCCGCCGCTCGAAGGGGTGACGCGTGAACACGGGTGACGTGAACGGACTGGACGGAGAGGTCCGCAAGCTGCTGGAGAAGCTCCCGGGCCGCGTGTCCGAGAAGCATGCCTTCTTCCGCGACCGCTTCCACCTCACCCTCCGGAAGTCCGGCTACGACGTGCTATGGGCGGACCTCGGGATCCCGGGCAACCTCCCCCGCGTCAAGTACGTCTTCGACTACGCGAAGGGCCACCTGCCCGACAAGGTGCGGGGAATGCTGGACGAGTCCCGCACCGGGCCCGCGAAGCGCTCCGTCACCGACCCCCAGCTCGCCGACCTCCTCTTCTTCCAGAACGGAAAGCTGAAGAAGCTCGGGCGCCTCCTTCTGGAGCACCTCCCCGCCCCCGCGCCCGCGAAGAAGGCCACGGCACCTGCCAAGAGCCGTCCAAAGTCCGCGCCGAGCCCTACGACGAGGAAGAGTGTGCCAGCCGCCGTGAAGCCCACGCCCGCGAGGGCGCCGGTCAATCCGGAGGACGCGACCACGCGGACCTCGGACGGCCAGGCGCACGGCTGGTGGAAGCAGCAGCAGCGCTACAAGCCCGAAGGGGAGCGGCTCGGGAAGGGCGGGATGGCCTTCGTGTACCGGGTCCGCGACCTCAAGACCCGCGAGCTCCGCGCCGCCAAGGTCATCGACCCGAAGCACCGCAAGGATCTCGAGTACCAGGAGCGCTTCGCACGGGAGGTCCGCGCGCAGTCTCTGCTCGTGCATCGCCACGTCCTCCGCATCCTCGACCACGGGCGGGACTTCTACGTCGCGGAGCTCTGCCCCCAGTCGCTGAAGGACCTGTTGAACAAGGGCCAGATCCCCAGGAAGCGGGCCCTTGCCTTGTTCGTGCATGCCTGCATGGGGGTCGAGCACGCGCACGCCCACCGCGTGCTTCACCGCGACCTGAAGCCCTCCAACATGCTCCTCCGCAAGGGGGGCGACCTGGTCGTCGCGGACTTCGGGCTCTGTCGCATCGACTCCTCCGACTTCACCACGATGACGTCGACGCGCGCCCAGGGCGGCACCTACCGCTACGCGGCGCCGGAGCAGTGGGTCAGCCTTCACCGCGCGGATCATCGCGCGGACGTCTTCTCGCTCGGCATCGTGTTGCAAGATCTCCTCGTCGGCGACTCGAGGGCCACCGCGGGGGATGCCCGGGCGCTCACGCGTGTGAAGGCGGACCCCTTCATCCCGATTGTGTTGAAGGCAACGGCCCTGTCGCCCAACGAGCGCTTCTCGACCGTCGCCGAGCTCCGCGCCGCCGCGGAACGCGCGGCCAGCTGAAGCCTCGGCCCTACTTCTCCCGCGCGAACATCGCGACCAGCACGCTCCTCGCCCGCTCCACGTCCTCCGGAGCCATGCCGGCGAGGAGCGCGACGACTCCCCGTACGTGCTCGGACACCTCGGCCACCGCGACAGGCGTGGCGTTCTCTTTCCAGAAGAACGTGACCGGCTCTGTCCCGAGCCCGCTCGCGATGCGGCCGATGGTTCGCAGGGTCGGCGACGTGCGGCCCCGTTCGATCCGGGCGAGGGTCTCGGGAGGGATCCCCGCGCGCTCGGCGAGGGCCTCGATCGAGAGGCCGGCCCGGGTGCGCAACAGGCGGACACGACGGGCGACGTCAGCGGTGACGGGATCCTGCATGGACGCGCGAGGCTACGGGCTCGGCAGCCTGCCGGACAGGCATTCAAGGTAGCGACTCAGGACATAAAAGTTGTTATCGTGCGACCGCTCGGGCGAATGGGAGCGTTGCGCGCCCACGAGCACGCCCGTGGCTGGAGGAACCTTGTTCGGCATGACCCGCCTCCCCCACCGGAGCCCGCGCTGGCTGCGCGGGCTGGTCACGCGCGCGATCGGCGCCGCCCTGGGCTGCGCCATCCCCGCCATGGCGCTCGCCAAGCCCTGCGACCTCGACCTGCAGGTGGTCCTCTGGAACGCGCAGGAGGCCTTTCAGGCCCACCCGATCGGCGGCGCGGCACACGCGCTGACCGCCGGGTACTTCGGCGAGATCGAGGAGTCCTTCGTCTACGACCTCGCGATGAGCCGGACGCGCGCGCGCATGCAGGAGCTGGGTGTGAGCGGTCGGGTTCGGCAGCTCCACGCGGCCTACAGCGGGCGCCCCTACGGCTGGTACGCATGGGACCCGGCGTCTCCCGCCGGCCCCGCCGCGACGACCTGGGGCTCCGACATGCTCGGGAACAAGTGGATGATCGCCATCCACCTCGATGACCCGCGCGACGCCGCCATCCGCGTTCAGAAGACGTCCCCGACGCTCCTCACGCTGGGCAAGCTCTTGGGGGCAGACGTCCGCGGGCGGGTCTACGGCGGGGTGTTCGACGCGATGGTCCCGTCCCTGCTCGAGTACAAGGTGTCTGCCCTGTTCAACACCGGCTTCGGCGTCCGGTGCGCGGACGTGAAGCAGACCTACGACGACACCACCGCGTTCTAAGGCTCCCGCGCGGCGAGCGTCCGCAAGGCAGCTCGCAGGCGATCCCGGAGGCGTTCGGGATCGTGAGGCAGGGACTCGACGAACGCTTCGACGCCTTCTCCCAAGGCGCCATCTCGAGCTCCAGAGGGCTCGTTTGCGGGCGATGCAGCAGCCCGACGCTTCCAGCCTCAGGATCCGCGCACGCCACCGCCCGGGCGGGGGACGCTGCTCGCCGTGGAGCTCCTGCGGCGTCTCGCGACCGGGCGGGCCGCGCTGTTCAACACGTGGAAGGTGAGCTGCTGGAGCCCGCCTTCGCGTCGGATGTGGCGGCACAGAGGTAGGAGCGGTGCCTGCGTCGTGTGTGGCGACACCGCGCTGGACATCGTGAGGCGGCAGCTCTGGGGCGGTGAATAGGCCGGACTACGGCATCCTTGGCGGCCGCGACCGGCCGCCCGGGACGAGCAGCAGGTGGTCCCGGCTGGGGCGCTCGCTCTCCTCCCAGCACGCCTTCCCCCCCGTGTACACCCCCCAGAAGCTCATCCCGATGAGCCCGTAGGTCGGATGGTTGAACATTGCCGGGCGAGGCACGCCGCGCGACCACGAGGGCATGGGGAGGTCCGCGAGGGGTTCCGGGAAGGCGGTCGTTCGGAGGGGCCTGCCGCGACGCCCCGACTCTGGTCAGGCTCGGCGCCTTGCGGCGGACGCGCTTTGTCAGAAAGCATGGCGGGTGGCCTTCCGGGTCGCCCACGCCGGTTCGCCCCGGTGTCGCGAGTCCTGCGCGCACTCTTGTTCTCGGAGGCAGGCGAGCTCGCCCGTCGGTGAGGCGCCTCCGTCACCCGCTGCCACCACTCCGCCACCTTCGAGCGCGGGATCCTCCAGAAGTGGCGGGACCGCGTCCCGATGTCCTTCGGGCGCAGGTCGCTCGGGAGCTCGCTGAGGATGCGCGCCATCTGGCGACGCGAGCGGCCCACCGCCTCGCCAATCGCACGGGGGCCGGCGAGATCGTCGTCGCCCTGGGCCAACTCGCCCTCGGGGGCGGGCTCCTGGCTGTCGAGCTCGTGGACGAGGGGCGCGGGCTCGGCCGCCGCCACCGAAGGCGGCGCATCGAGCGTGTCCGCAAGAGGATCCTCGATAATGTCCGCAGGAGGGTCCTGGACGGTGGGGTCCTGCTCCTCGGAAGGAGCGGGCGGCTCGCCTGCAGACGGGACCCCATCGGGACGCATTTCCGTCGGCTCGCGCGACTCCGACGCGGGCGTGTGGAGCACTGCTTCCTCGCACGGAAAGTCGCGCGGGGCCTTGTTCTCGTGCCGGATGGGCTTCTGGCTCCTCGGCTTGCGGCGGCGCACGCCCTCCGCACCCAGCCTGTCAGCGACCAGCGAGCGGATCACGCGCTTCGCCCAGTACTCGCTCTCCTTCGCCCACGCGGTGGCCTGATTCCGCGCCGCCAGGCCACGAAGACGGCGCCGGGCCCACGCCTCGGTCCGCCCCACGAGCGCGGCGTGCAGGTTCGGGATGGTCCACACCGCGCGCATGTAGACGCAGTACCGGAGGGCTTTCGTCCTTCCTCCACGCCTCGCGACCTCCCGGGCGCGGCGGCGGGTCTTCGCACGGGTGAGCGCGGGTGCAGAAGCCGGAGCGGGATCGAGGAGGTCGCGGGGTCGAGTGCTCATGAGGCCAAAGCGTATCGACCCCTTTTCCAGGTACCAGACGTACGGGTATTCAGGTTCCTGTTCAGACCTGAACAGCTTGGAATCACTCGAGTTCAGACGTTGTCACGTCACCCCGGTGTCTATGCGCAAACGTCCGCGAGATCCGCCAGCAAGTCCTCGCGGACCTGCTCCTCGTGGACCGCGACCCCCCTCGCGAGCATGGCCTGCTTCAGGTCGCCGTCCCATGCGGCGGCCACGGGTTCGCCCGCGAGGGGGATCTGCGCTCCCACCCTGGTCTTCAGGTAGTCCGCCGCGCCGAAACGCCAGGGCGTGGCGGCCACCCGCTGGTGGAGGAGGTTGCCGATCCTGAGCCCGGCCCAGTCGAAGTCCCCGTGGAAGCGGAGCTGGATGCGCGAGCGGCCGAGGGTCTCGAGCAGCACCCACCCGGCCGTCGTCGGAACCCCCTCTACGCACACGAGCGGCGGGCAGCGTGCCCCCAGGCGCTCCGCGGCGAACTGCACGAGACCAGGGTTCTCGCAGACGAAGACGCGGTCTGCGGCGAGCGGCGACAGCGGATGTCGGCGGAGCTCGCGCAAGGTCACGCGGCGGGGTTCGCCCTCGCGCGCGCTCTCGTCGAGCTGGCGCGCGAGGTAGCTCGACCCGCCGTTCCGCAGCCCCAGCACCAGCACCTCGCACGAGAGCGAGTCGCAGAGGACGCCGACCTCCCCCCACAGGCGCCGGCGGCCGAAGGCATCCACAGGGACACCTTCCCAGCCCGCGAGGTGCATCGCCGCGCGGAGGACGAGGCGCCCCAACGGCTGCCCATGGTCGAGCGCGTGCGGATCGCCCGTGAGGTCCGCCGCGAAGATGGGGAGCTGGACCTCGCCCGCCGCGGGAAGGGCTTCCACGATCGCGAGCGCCAGGTCGAGAAGGGCCTCTGGATCCAGCCCCGAGGTCGTCGCGGCCGCCTGCAGCATCCCGAAGCGCCGCATCTCTTCCAGCCAGGCATCGACGGCCGGCCGGCCACGTACCGCCTCGTGGGCCCACGCGCGGGCCCACATCCGCTCCCTTCGGGCGCTGGCTTCCAGGGCTGCGAGGGAACGCTCCTCGACGGGCCCGAGGACTGCCTCTACGGCCTCGCGCGCGCCGAGGCCGAACCGCGAGCCCCTCAGCTCGCGGTCCAGCTCCATCACGTTCACGACGGCCTTCGAGGTTTCGGGGAGAACACGGGCGCCCAACAGGTCGGCCACGGCCTGTCGCTCGACCGGATCGAGGTCCCGCACGGTCACACTCCTGAGCGACGCGCCCCGACGCTCGAATCCCTCCTTGAGCGCGACCAGCAGCTTACGGAAGCGCTCGGCAGCGAAGAGTCGGCGGGCTTCCTCGGCGCTCATCCGGCCCCCAGTTCGAACAGCTCGCCGCCGTCCCAGACGAATCGGTCCGTGTAGACCCCACGCACGCCCCGCTCCCGGGCGAGGTGGTAGGCCGCGAGCCCGTCGACCTGTTCGTAGAAGCCCCACTCGTCGTAGGACGTCATGATGAAGTCGAGGTCGAACTTCACGAGCAGACCCATCAGGTCGCCCCGGGTGTCGCGGTCGATGCCGGCGAACGCCTCGTCCAGCGCGATCACCCGCGGCGCGTGCCGATGTGCGGACGCGTAGAAGGCCGAAGCCGCGGCGAACAACGGCAGGTGCAGCATGACGGCCTTCTGGCCGCCGGACCCCGCGCTGTGCGCCTTCGTGGTCAGGAGGCGGTAGTCCGAGGCCCCGTCCGGCTTGAACTTGACGGCGAACTGGTGCCAGCGTCGGTAGTCCAGCGCCACCAGCAAGCGCTCCAGCAGCGTTCCCGCGGCCTCCTCCTCCCGCGCCATCTGAAGCCGCTGCTGGATGAAGGCGCCGAGCGCCTTGCGCTTGTCCTCCGTAAGGAGCTCGCTCGCGTGCAGGAGGAGGTCGATCGCGAGGTCGGCGCCCACGGGTGCGTCCTCGGTGACCGTCCACGCCAGACGGATCCTCGTCCCACCGGCGGTCTGCTGTTTGGACAGCTCGCGGTTCATGGCCTCGATCAGCTCGTGCGCGCAGCGCAACCGGGCGCGCAGATGCTCGTGGATCTCGCCCGAGAGGAACGACTCGAGGAGCTTCATCTCCTGCTCGTTGAGCAAGCGATCACGCGTCGCCACGTCTTGGGCGAGCGCCTCCCGGAGGGCGGGCATCCCGAGCGCGCGACCGCTGTAGACGCCTTCATAGACCAGGAGGCCGTCCGTGCGCAGAGGCCGCAGCTGGAGGTCGGGGGGCAGCTCCTGTCCCAGGTCGCGGTGCCGCGTCGTCACGTTGTTCTCGGCGCGCTCGCGCGCTTCCTGGGAGGCATCGACGGCCCCCAGCTGCGCTTCGAGGCCCCGCGCCAGGCTCAGGATCTGTGTCCAGGTCCACGCATCCGGATCGCTGTCCGAAGGGACCGCGAGCACGGACAGGAGGCTCGAGCGGGCGAACAGGCGAAGGTGGGTGGCCGCGTCGCCGCGTTCCGCTTCCCGGGCGGCCACATCCTCTCCCGCCCGCCGCCGGCGCTCACCGAGCAGCGTCGCTTCCGCCGCGGTGTCCACGACCGCTTGCGCAACGTCCTTCAGCTCGCGGGCGACGCGTCCGCGGGTGCGCTCGGCCTCCTCCACCTTGCGCAGCACAGCGTCCGGATCGTCCCCCAGTGCCGCCCGCAGGGTACGCAGCTGCACCGAAGCCGCCTCGGCGCGGCCGTCCGCGTCCGTCTGCTCTTCCCTGGCTCGAGCGAGCAGGCTGGCGGCACGCCTCGCGCTCTCCTCCACGTCGCCCACGACGCGCCTGGCCTCGCGAACCGCATCTCCCTCGGCCAGCAGCGCGCGAGCCGATGCGACGTAGTCCCGCGTGCGCTCGCCCAGCTCGTCCAGGCTGTCCACCCACGCCAGCAGGCGAAGCTCCCGGGCGCGCGCGTCACGGCGGCCGGCAGCGGCGGCCAGGCGGTCGCTCGCCGTGGTCACCGCCTGCCGGCGCTCCGCGACCTCTCGTTCGGCACGTTCGAGGTTGGTCGCGCGGACCATGAGATTCGCCCGGGCGCGGCGGAGCGGCTCCAGGCTGGGGAACGACCGGAGCTCCTCGTCCAGCGCCTTCCGCCGGCGCTTCAGGCCTCGCGTCGCCTCGTCGAGCTGCTCGAGCTCCGTCCGGAGCTTCTCGATGTCCCGGTCGAGCTCCGTGAGGCGCCGTCGACGCAGCAGGTCCCGGGCGGTCTCTCCCACGTACTCGACCCGCGCCTTCCGTAGCGCTCCGGCGAGGGGTCCCAGTCGCCACGACCCGTCGGCGCCAACCCAGGCTCGCCCCTCTGGAGGGGAGTCGCCCCCGAAGGCGATCGACGCGAGGACGCGGGAGATGGTGGACTCGGGCACCCCCGCGGTGGGCGTCGGGCGGAGCGCCTGGGCGAGGGTCGGCCCCTCGGAGGCCACAGGCGTGAGCGCGACGTCGAAGACGTCGAGCCCGAGCACCTGCCCATCGGGCATGACCCAGGCGTCTAGGAGCCCGCTCGCCTGCAGCGCCGCCTCCACGTTGGCCTGGACGCCGGGGGCCAGCGCCCCGTCGAACTCACACAGAAGGTAGAGGGGGGCGCCGGGGCGATCCGTTCGATCGCCTCTCCAGTCGGGGGCCCGGGGGGGCGCGTGCGTCGCCGCGGCGAGGGCGTCGCGCTCTCGCTGCACGTCGGCGCGGCGAGCATCCACCTGCCGTCGCGTGGTTGCGACCGCGACCAGCTCCGCGTCCACACGCCCGCGCCGCATTTCGACAGCGCGCTGGGCCAGCGCGCCCGCGTCGTCGGGAGTCGCGGCGGCGAACTCGGCGAGCTCCTCGGGTGCCAGTCCGAGCGAGGTGGCCGCCGCAGCCCAGCGGTCAACGGCGTCGACGAACTGGCTCTCCGATTCGCGGACGGCGGACGCCGCGGCGTCCAGGTCCTCCCGTGCGCGACGTTCCTGGGCCTCCCCGTCCTGCAGGCGTTCGGTGGCCCGCCGGACCTCGGACTCCGCATGACGCACGGCCTGTCCCAGCTGTCGTAGCTCACCGAGGTGCTGCCCACGCTGGCGCTCGATCCCAGCCAGGAGGCCACGGGCCGCTCCTGTGTCCTCGATGGCCAGCGCGCGGTGTTCATCCTCCAGCTGGGCTCCGACGGCGGCACGCTCTGCCCTTCCGGCCGCGTCCTCCCGTCGCCGGGAGGCGGCATCCAGGCGGTCGTGTTCCTCCCGGACGCGACGCGCCAGTCGGTCCACCTCCGCGGCCGCCTCGTCGGAACGTCGCCTCGCCCCCGCGGCCTCCGCCGCCGTCGACTCCGCCACGCGCTGGAGGGCATGCAGCTGGGCCGCGTCGCGCCAGGCCGGCGATTCCTTGAGCGCCGCGATGGTCCCGTCGAGCTCGACCTGCCGTGCCTCCTGTTGCCCCTGCCGGACCGCCGCGTCGGCCTGCTTCCGGAGCGCGTCCGAGGCCGCGTCGTCCGCCTCCTTCTGGCGTGCGCGACTCGCGTGGTAGGCCGCCTCTGCGCGCACCACGGCCTGCGCGCGATCCCGCGCGACCGCCTGGACGTAGCGACGGTACACGTCGAGGAAGGACCCCAGCGCCTTGTGGGTGCCCGCGAGTCGGTCGCGCTCGATCCGGTGACGCTCGAGCCGCTCGAACCCCTCCGCCACGCGTCCCACCACCTCGGCGTCCAGCGGCGGGAGGCTGACCGAGAGGATTCGGGACAACTCCGCCGGCTGGAGCTGCTTCGAGAGCTGCGGCCGACGGAGCTCGATCAGCGCCGTGACCAGGGCGGCGTACTGGTCGTCAGGCATGCCGAAAAGCGTTCGATTGATCTCGGCCTGGTACTCGGACCGCGAGGCGAACACCTGCCCCCGAGTCCCCAGCGCATCCGCGAGGTGGGCGCGCGACACCGGAATGCGCTCGGCACCCACGAGATGGAGGTCCACGTCCACGCGTTGGTCGGTGGCGAACCAGGCCACCTCGACGTCACGCGTCGTGGTCTTCGCGCGGAGCCGTGCGCCGATCGTGCACCAGCGCGCGTCGGCCCCCTCCAGTCGCCCGAACTCGATCCAGACGAAGCCCACGGCCGTGGTGCCCTCCGAGGCGCCGTCGCCCAGGAGGTTCCACCGCATCTGGCGCGCCTTGGAGCCGAACGGGTCCAGGCGCTCGGGCGACAGGTCCGCGTCGAGGAGGAACGGGAAGAGCAGCTCGAGCGCCTTCGACTTCCCGGACTCGTTCCGCCCGCGCAGCACCAGCCGTCCCCGGTGGAACACGAACCGCTGGTCGTCGTACTCCCAGAGGTTCTGGATGCCGGCCCGGATGGGTCTCCAGCGCTCGCTCTCAGGCATCGGGGAAGTAGAAAATCGAGTGGTCATGAGCTCACCGAGGCGGGGGCAAACCGAGCGATCGCGGGGCGGGCTTCCCAGCCCTCCGGCACGGCACGCAGAAGGCGAAGGGACGCGAGCAGCTCACAGGCGTCACGCTGGAGCCGCCGTGAGCCGTGCTCGGCGTCGAGGTAGTCCGCGCGCCAGCCACACCGCTGCCCGTAGGTGTCGATGAGGAGCGCGACAGTGGCGAGCAGGTCCGCAGTCGAGATGCGGGGGCCGCGTCCCTCCCGCACGCGGCCGGTGAAGTACTCGCAGAGCAGGAGCGCGGCGTGTTTCACCGCCGAGTCCCCGTCCGGGAAGCGAAGGTCGCTGGCCGTCCCTGCCGGGTCGATGGCCGCCAGGCCCTCGGCCCGCTTCTCCGTGACGAAGCCCGCCTCGCCGAGGCGCTCGTAGACGAGCCCGCGCGCCTGGGAGAGCCAGGCGGTCTCGTCCTCGTCGAGATCCTCGACGTAGAGGACCGGGTCGTCGAGCAGGATGCGGAACACGCGCTGGCGCGCGGCGCGGTTGCGCCCTTCCTCGGTCTCCGCATGGGTTTCGACCATCATCCGGTCCGCGGAGCCAGCAAGGGCGGGGGGGACTGGCGTGGAAACGAGCTGTCCGAGCAGCCGGTCGTCTACGTCGTACAGGGCATCCCCTTCCGTGCTGTCGGCGTACCGCGCCGTGTTCCCGTCCCGTTCGACAATCACCCCCGCGGCCACCAACCAGAGGATGGCGTCCACGAAGGCCCGCCGCTCGGACTGCTGGTCGGGGTCGAAGGGCGTGATGCCACGCTCGTCGGCGCTCAGCTCACGAACGGCCTGGACCAGGGACCTCAGCGTCGCCTGCCCGGGGGCGTCATCCAGCGCGGCCAGGACGAGGCACAGGAGCGCGTACCTCCGCCGATCGAACGGCGGGCGGTCGCCGCGCACGACGGCGGGCCGGGTGCCGTCGGGACCGGCGACGACCTTGTGGAGTCGTGCGAAGCCGGCGCCGGGGTCGACCACGAGCTTCCAACCCGCGCTCTCGGCGAACCAGCGGACCAGCCAGTCGCGGTGCCGGTTGATCTCCGCCAGGGCCGACGCGTCCGTACGCGTCGTGATGAGGGGCGTCCGCAAGAGGGCGCGGATCGAACGCGCGCGCTCGGCGGCCTTCGACGCGGCGAGTGCGTGTCCGAGCTCGCTCATCCTTCTTCTTCCTCCCGGCGCCCCGCCGAGACGGGCAGGCACCGCGCGATCGTCAGCAGGTAGTCGAGACAGACGAGCCGGCCGCCCGGGCACTCGAGTGTCACGAGCGTCCCCTCCTGCGGCCGGGACAGACGGACGAGGTAGCGCCCGTCGGCCGTCCGGGCGGAGTGCTCCCCGGTGTCGGAAGCCCGAGGGCTCGTGAGCGCCTCGTCCACGAGCCCGAGCAGACAGTCGAACCCTTGGCGATCCAGCCGGGCCAGGGTGCTCAGGCGAACAGGGCTGTGCTCGGTGAACTGGCGCAGCGCTGCCTCCATCTGGGCCCGCTCCCGGGCACGGCGCCGGGCGATGAGCTCCCTCTGGGACGACCAGTCGGGGACCGGCGAGGCACGGCCGGATCGACTCTCCCGCCCCCGCGTACGCAAGCGGATCGGGACCATGACGGGGCGCGCGGACCACCAGGATGCGCGCACGCTCGTCTCCTCCGGGTCCTCCTCCTCGATGTGGAAGTGGCGCGCGGACCGGAGCCCGAACGCGCTCTCCCAGAGGATATGCGCCACCCGGTCGTCCGTACACGCCTCGAACCAGGTGGCCAGCATGCGGAAGTCCGCGCCGCGGTCCACGCGCCGGCTTCGCCGATCATTCAGGCGCCCGAGCGCCCGGGCGAGGCCGACGACGGCCTCCACGGTCACGTCGGCGAGCCGCTCGACCGTGGGCGCGCTCCCCGCTTCCCCCACGAACCAGCGGCGAACGCCCTCCCAGCGCGCCTTCTGGTCGGCCAGCCATCGGCCGCGGGGATCCCCCTCTCCGAGCGCCGGAGGGAGGTCCGGGTGCTCGGCGCCCCGTTCGAGGACGGCCTGGAAGTCCGACTCCTCGACCTCCCGGATCCTGGCCACGATGCGGTCGGCCGTCTGGCGAAGCTGCTCGACGAAGCGACTGATGTAGCTGAGGATGGCCTCCTTGCGCAGAACGAACGCGTCGTCGTCCACCTGAACGGCCGCGATGGCGGCGGTGAGATCGCCGATGAAGCGGTTGGCCTCCTGCGTGAGCGTAGAGAACGCTGAATCCAGGTCGTGGAGCGCGCGGACGATCGGGTCCGGGACGTCCTCGGGAGTCAACCGGGCGAGGACCGCCAAGGTCTCCAGGATGACCTGTAGCAAGGACGCCTGGAGGGACCCGGAACGCCCCACGGTCGCCTCCACCTCCTGCACCGCGCGATGCGCGGCCTCCCCCGCGGCGGTCAGGCGGTAGCGGTACCGACGGGCGTAGAAGTCCTCGAGGCGGGACACCGCCTCCGTGTCGTGGGTGCGGTCGAGGTTTCCCCACTGGCAGAGCATGTCGAGGCGCCGGTCGAGCCCCCCCTCGTCGTCCAGGTCGTGGAACAACCCCGAGTCCTCCAGGGCCGCGCGCACCTCGGCCGGGCGGAGCTCCACGACGTACCTCTGGCGCGCTTCCGCGAAGACCTCGACGATGGCGCGGTACGTGGGCGCGTGCTCGACGTTGACGTACATCAACACGGGCACCGGCGTGAGTATCCGAGGGCTGGGCCTCTGGACCAGGCGGATCCGGCCTTCCGCGCGCTCGCGACGAACTCGCACGAGCGCTTCCGCCGGGGACAGAACCGGCCGTGCCTCCGTGCCGGCCTGTCGAAGGAGATGCTCGCCCGTGACCAGGACAGCGTCCGGGCGCGCGTGGAGGAGCGCCCAGAGGTGGGTGTCGTCGGGATCGGGGGCCTCAACGGGCGCGACCACCGGCGTGACCATCGTTGCGATGCCGGTGAGGGTCTCGACCAGCACGTCGATCTCCCCCGCGGTGCGCCCGTGGCGGGCCGCGACGGCCGGGCGGAGGAGAACCTCGCGGTACTCATCCACGAGCTCGGGCGACGCCAGCACGGCCACGGCTCTGCCCAGCACGAGGTCCAGAAACGCGACCGGCGGAGCTTCCGGCCGCCGGCTGAGCAGGCCGCTGACGAGGACGCTCGTGTCGAGGATGTAGACCGACATCACGTTCTCCCGCGTCGCTTGGCGCGGTGGGCGCGCGTCTCCCTCTGGGCGAGCTCCTCCGCCTCGTCAGCGGGCAGATCTGACTGACGACGCGCCTCGTCCACGATTCGGCGGGCCTCGTCCGTCGGCCCGGGTGGGGGCTGCGAGGGCTCGGCAGGGCGCTTCATCGAGGCGACGCCGGAGAAAGGCATGGTAATTCCAGCACTATTCCGTCCGATGATATCACGCGCGGCAGGAGACGCTGGGGGGTCATGCTTCCAGCGTACCGCCTGCTGGTGCCAAAATTTGGTCGCTCGATCGGGTGACTCTTGCGGAGCGGGAGAAGGACGCGGAAACGGAGCCGAAGTGGGGCTGCGGCGGCAGAGGGGCGGGCGGGACACGTCGCCCGCGCTCGTCGCGACGGATTGGCCCGACCGTGGACGACGCGCACTCCCTCACCACAGGCGACGGCTACCTCGTGCTCACGTCGACGTTGAACGGCTGGTCCGCGATCCACGACGTGTCAGACCCCTCGTCGCCGACGCGGTCGTCGGTGTGGACGCCCCGTGACGGCGGCGTCCACGACGAGACGTGGACCGGCGACCGGCTCTTAGTCGCCTACACGAGCGGGTGGGCCTGCCTCGACGTCTCCGATCCGGCCGCGCCGTTCGCGGTGTTCGAGGCGGAGGCCGACTGCGACGAGCCGTTCGTCCAAAACCTCGCGCCCACCTGGCGTGGCGATGTCGTCGCCATGAGCGAGGGGAAGGTGGGCGGCTCGCTGCGCGTGTGGGACGAGGCCGACCTCGACGCGGTGTCGCTCGCCTCGGAGTACACGACGGACCCCATCCACTCCATTCACACCGTGCTCGTGCGGGGAGACACCGCCTTCGCGGCCTGGTTCACCGACGGACTGCTCGGGTTCGACCTCGCCGATCCCGCGTCCCCCGACCTGCTGGCCCAGCACGACACCTACACGAGCGGGGACCAGGGCCCCGGCGAGGACGGCAGTAACAACATCAACGGGGCGACGAGCGTGTGGACCGAGGGCGAGGTCGTCGCCGTGGCCGACTCCATGCGGGGGCTCGTGCTCTTCACGTGGTCGATCAGCGAGTAGGCGGCGGGGGGCGAGGAGCGGAGGCGACCTGGGCACGGCCTCGTATACCGGCGCGTGTTGACGGTCGCGTCCAGGATCGGGTAGAGTGCCCGAGTGTCCGATATCGGACACCCGGAGTAAACATGGACCTTTCCACGATCAAAGTCGACACCGAGGTCGCCAACAGGCTCAGGACGGATGCGCAGAACGCCGGGGTGCCCGTCCAGGAGTACATCTCACAGATCCTCCGGCGTTGGGCCGCCGAGGCCGGAGCCAGCCGCCCCACGTACGTCCCCATCGCTCGAATGCCGGACGCCATCGCGGGGTTCAAGGGTGCGCAGGACAAGAACCGGCACTTCGTCGTGGTCTTCTACGATCTCGTGTATCGCAACCGGCCGGTGATCCTCGCGGGCGAGCTGAAGCAGGCGTCGGACGTCCACATCGCGCTGTACCCCCCCGGCGGGTTCACCTTCCCCATCCCGCTCGACAGCATCGTCGCCTGGCACGAGTACACGTCCGACTACGAGCGCAACGGCTACATGCACCTGTGGAAGGGCGCGGGCGCGGAGATGCACGGCCTCGTGCCCAGCGGCTGGCGGATCTAGCGCGCGTCCGTCGGTCACCTCGAGGTGGGCGGCGCGGGCGCGGGCACGTTCTTGTCGGTGCCGGCGAGCGCGCTGCCAGGGGCACTCTTGACGATCGGGGCGGCGCTGGCCGGATTGGGCGGCGGGGATGTCGGAGATCCTCGTGCTCGCGGTCGCCTTGGCGCTCGACGCCGCCGCGGTTGCCGGCGGGATCGCCGCGGGCCAGCGATCCTGGCGGCCGGTCGCGTCGGCAGCGGCCTCGTTCGCGGTCTTCCAGGCGGGCATGGCGGGGCTGGGCCGGTGGGGCGGCACCTGCCTCACGGAGCGCGCCGCCGCCTGGGACCACTGGATCTCGTTCGTGCTGCTCGCCGGGCTCGGCGGGGGCGCATGGCCCGGCAGGCGTTCGCAGGCGGCGACGACGGCAAGCCCGCAGGCGCACGTTGACCTTGCCAACGCTGCGTGTGGCCGAGACTGGAGGGAGTGGGTGGAGTCGTACTCGTGGGGCTGGGGATCAAGATCCTGGTCGAGCACCTGCTGCGGAGCTGAGTTGCGGGCTGGCGCTCACCCGTGCCCCTCCCCGAAGAACATCCTCGCCCGCTCCCCCACCCCCTGCGTGCTGTTCCACCCGAGCACGGCCAGCACGGGCACGCCCAGCCACGACGTCGCCCGCACGTGCCCGGGCGCACCTGCCCCGGCGGTCGCGACGCCCGGCCCATCATCATGCGGCTCGTCGTCGCCGCCAGGCCGCGCGCGAGCCCGACGGCGACGAGCTTCTCGACGAGCTTCCGCACGGTGATGCGGACACCCATGGTCATCGCCATCTCCTGCGGGTCGTCGTAGTTCGAGTGCTTCACCAGCCAGAACGACGTCATGCGAAGCTTCTCGGCCGGCAGGTTCACGCGCCTCGCCGCCATCCGCATGGTGCTCCCCGAAGGTTCCGCACCGCACGCGGGGCTCCCGTTGCGGAGGTCGCCAACACCACGACCCAAGGTTGGTATCTCGGCGCGGCATGCGCCGCTGGTCTACCCCGACCCGGCCCGTCTACGCGCTGCGCGCGACCAGGCGGGCCCTTGCCGGGATCGGCTTCCACCGAAGCGCGTAGCCCGAAGTGGTGGTCGAGGCGGCGGCTGGACTTCAGCGCGCGCGCACGAGGAAGTCGAGGTTCCCCTGGGCGGTCCCGAGGGTGATCGTGTGCTCCTGGATCCCGCCATAGGACGGGCTCCCGTACAGGCGGATGACGACGGTCCCCTCCCCTTCCACCGACGACGGCCAAGAGACGAACTCGACGTATCCAGCGTACTGCTGGGCCGGGCTGATGCCGGTCGCGCAGCCGGTGAGCGTCACCGTCGCATCGTTGGTCGTCTGGAGGTCCATGTCGAGGGCGGTCTCGCTCGGGAAGACCCCGTCGCAGGGCGCCACGTAGGTGAACGCGGCCGGTGCCGTCCCCTCTCCGGCCGAGGTCTCGACGGAGACGTCGGCGCTGCCCTCGTCACCGGCGGAGTCGCGACCGAGAGCGTGGTCGCCGTCCAGGACAGAACCGTGGCCTGCGCCCCTTCGAACGTCGCCACTGCATCCCCGGCGAAGGGGCCGCCGTGGATCGTGACGACGTCGCCACCGAGGGGGGAGCCTTCAGCGGGATCGAGGAGGTCGATCACGATGAACGCGGGGCCGCTATCCGTGACCGAGTCCGCGTCGCTGTCCGAGTCCGCGTCCGAGTCGGCGTCTGTGTCCGCGTCCGCGTCTGTGTCCGTATCGGCGTCTGCTCCCCCCGGAGTCCGTGGCAGGCGTGTCCTCGTTGGTCCGCTCGCGGGCACCGCGGGGCATGCAGGCGGCCATGGCGGCCATCGGAACGAGGAGCAACACGAGGCGCGTCATCTGCGACTCCATCGGCCTCACCAGCGCCCCTTGAGGAGGAGACCGCTGGGTGCGGGTGTCAGTGCGAGGTCGGTCGTGATCCAGAGGCCGGCCCCCGCCCCGATGAGCGCGGCGGCCGCGATCCCTTCTGCCAGATTCGCGGTGCGCCGAGGCGCGATCACGGCGTCGTAGACAGGGCGCCCGGTCGCCCACCCTCGCGCGATGCCACGCCAGCGCGATCGCGCCCTCCTCGCCGCCATCGGCGCGAGGATCCGAGACCTCCGGACGACCCGTGGGCTGACGCAGGAGCAGCTCGCCGAGCGCACCGGTATCGAGCCCGTGACGATGAGCCGGGTGGAGAACGGCCACCAGGCGACGAGCCTCGCCGCGCTCTCGGCGATGGCCGAGGTGCTCGGCGTCAAGCTGGGAGACCTCGTGGACGTCGAGCGGCGTGCGCCTCCCCCGCCGGCCGCGCCGTCGAAGGAGGAGTGGGTGGCTGTCTGGGATGCCATGAGCCAGCGCCAGAGGGCGCTGACACTCCGGATCGCCAGAGACGTCCTCGCCGGGTGACTCGCCTCGGAGGCCGACACGATCGAGGCGCTCATCCTCGACCTGGCAGCGACCAGGCGACGCCGACCACACCACCCACAGGCGCTCCGGCTCGCCCTCGTCGAAGCCGGAGGCGGGCGCAGACCAGCGTGCGCCGTCGAATACCAGGTCCGCGAGATGGGCGGGAGGGGGCGCGGGCGCGGCCGCCATCGCGGAGGGGCGTCGTAGAACGCCGCGTCGAGCGGGTGGTTCCGGCAGTCGCAGCGGGTGTGCCCGGTCGAGCAGTGGCGAGATGGTCCGCGCCGCGATGTCGAGGCCGGGGTGCGCCGCCGCGAGGTCGACGAACCGCGCGGGCGCGACCTACTGCGTCGAGCCCTCGCACGGCTCGGGGTAGTCGTAGTCGTCGCCCCACGCGGGATCGAAGTCGACGACCTCGAGGGAGGTCGAGTGGTCGCGCGCGGGCCCGAGGTAGCAGGCGAGCGGGACTGGTACCTCGCTGACCTCCGGCGGCTCGCCGGTGTCCCCGCCCGGATCCGTCGGGGCGCGGTCCTCCACGCCGGAGTCGGCGGCGCCCGTCCCCCCGGGGGCCTCTGCGTCCGGTGGGAGGTGGTCGACAGCGGGACACGCGCCCGCGTACTGCTCGTCCGCCGCGTGGTGGAGCGCCTCGACCGCCTCCCTGACCTCGAGCGCCGGCGGCGCGGCCTTGCCCCGATCCGCGCCGGGGACGGCCCGGGCCTTCGCGGGTGCCGCTACCGCGAGATCGACGACTGCGCAGACGAGGTCGTGCACCTCGGCCGAGGTGCCCCTCCCCGCCGGCCCGCGACGATCGTCCCGCCGGGCCTTCGTGACCGAGCGCGTCACGGTGTGGCCGCCCATGTCGCTGTGCCAGCCCAAACAAAGGACCGGTGCGCCTTGGCACACCTCCGGGGGGTCGTGCCGGAATATGTGGCTTTCCGAGTTACTTTTCGATGTGGCATGGCGGCTGCACATGTGCGGGACCCCATGCCCCTGCTACTCTGGTTCACCCGCGCGCTCGCCCAGCAACCCGCCAACCTCGACGGGCTCCTGGCGCTCGCCCTGGCGCGGGACCCCGAGGCCGCGGCCGCGGTGCTGGACGCGGACGCGGCACGCGACGACGCCCGCGCCGCGCGCGTCCCGATGAACCCCACGCTCACGCTCGGGGGCGAGTCGCTGGGCGCCATGCCCGAGGACCCCGACCCCCCGATGTTCATGTTCGGGCTCGACCAGATGCTGCTCGGCTGGGGCGAGGCCCGCGCGCGCTCGGCGCGTGCCGAGGTGGACGCCGCGCGCGCCGAGGCCGACCGGGCCCGCACCGCCGCGGACCTCCGCCTGCGCCTCGCCCAGGCTGCCGCCCGGATCGCGGCGCTCCGAGACGAGGCGGCCCTGCTGGACGAGCAGGCCCGCGCCGCCGAAGCGCTCTGGCAGGCCGGCCTGCGGCGGTACCGGTCGGGCGCCGGCCGCCCGGGGATGGGCGGTGGAATGGGCGGCGCGCCGATGGGCACCGAGGCGGGACCGACGGCCGCACCACCCACCGTCCGGTCGGGGAGCGGCGGGGGCGGCGGCATGCCCGGGATGGGCGGCGGCGGGGGCGGCGGAGCGAGGGTCTCCGCTCCGGAGCCGATGGAGGGCATGGACGAGGCCGCGCCGATGCCGGCCACGGGAATGGCGACGGGCTCCGACCTCCCCGAGCTCCTGCGCGTCGAGGCCGAGATCGCGCGCGTGCAGGCCGAGCGCGCGGCCGTCGGCGCGCGCCTCGACGGAGAGGTCGCCGTGCTTGCCCGCTTCGTCGGCGCCGAAACCGCCGCGGTCGTCGCGGCCGGCCCCGAGGGCTTCCTCGAGGGCGCCGCACCGTTGCCCCCCGAGCTCCGCCTCGCCGCCGTGGAGCGGGAGGCCGCGGAGGCCGACCTCCGCGTGGCGCGCGCGCGGATCGCGCCGGACGTCGAGCTGGGCGCCGCCGTGAACGTGATGCCCGAGGGCATGGTCCAGGGCGCGGACGTCATGGTCGGGATCGAGGTCCCGATCTGGGGGAAGTACGCCCGCGAGCGGGACGCGGCCGAGGCACGCCTGGGCGCGGCCGCGCGCCGCGAGGAAGCGGTCACGCGAGACCTTGGCGCAGCCGCCGACGCCGCGCGCGCCGCGGAGACGGCAGCGCTCGCCCGCGCGCAGGTCCTGCGGGACGTCGCCGTCCCGCGCGCCGAGGCCGCGTGGAGAGCGGCGCTCGTCCGCTTCGCCGCCGGACAGTCGACCGCGGAGGACGCGCTCCGCGCCTGGGAAGGGCTCCTCGCCGCACGGCGGGAGCTCGTGACCGCCGAGCGCGACCAGCACCTGCGCGCCGCCGAGCGCGCGCGCGTGGAGGTCCCATGACGCTCCTGCTCCTCCTCGCCGCGTGCGGGGTCGAGGCCCAGGCCCCCCATGCCGGCCACGGGGACGCCCTGCCCGCGGGAGAACACGCCGGCCACGGCGAGCCCCAGCCCGCCGAGCGCGCCACGCCTGACGCCGTGACCGTCGCGCCCGACATCGCCGCCGCGCTCGGCGTGCGCACGGTGCCCGCCCGAGGAGGCGACGCCGCGCCGACCCACCGTGCCCCCGCGTCGTCGAGCTTCGACCCCACGCGCACGACGCGCGTGACCCTCATCGCTGGGGGACAGGTCCGCGAGCTGCGCGTTCCCCGCGTCGGCGAAGCGGTGCAGAAGGGCGCCGTGCTCGCCCGGGCCTGGCTCCCGGAGGTGCGCGCAGCCTTCGAGGAGCTGGTCCTCGCCCGTCCGCTCGGCGAGCCGTGGGGGTCCGCGGCGCGCGGTCGCCTCCTCGCCCTCGGTGTCCCCGCCGGCGAGCTCGACGTCACCGAGGTCCCCGAGACCTGGACCGTCCGGTCGCCCGTCTCCGGGCTGGTCGTCTCGCGCCCGGTGCGCGAGGGCGGCTGGCTCGGTCCGGGCGGCGTGGTCGCAGAGATCGCCTCTGCGGACGCACGCGTGGTCGAGCTCGTCACGTCGGACCCACCCCCGGCGGGCACCGACGTGACCCTCGTGTCCGGCGCGACGACCTGGCGCGCGCGGGTCACCGAGGTCCTCCCGACGGCGAGCCCCGCGGGGCGCAGCGTCCGCCTCGCGGTCGAGGGCGACCCGCCCGTCGGCACGCCCCTCACCGCGACGTGGGCCGGCGAGCCGAGCGAGGGCGTGTGGGTGCCACGCGGGGCGGTGGTCGACACCGGCGCACGGCAGGTCGTGTTCGTCGTGACCGCGGGAGGGTACGCCCCGCGCGCGGTCGAGCTCGGCGTCCGCACCGACGACGAGGTCCAGGTGCTGTCCGGGCTCGAGGCCGGCGAACAGGTCGTCGCCGCGGGGACGTTCCTCTTCGACGCCGAGACGCAGATGACCGGCGGCGGCCACGCCGGCATGGACATGGGCAACTGAATGCTCGCGCGCATCATCGACTGGAGCGGGCGCAACCGGGTCCTCGTCTTCCTGGCCTCCGTCCTCGCGACGATCGCGGGCGTCTGGACCGCGCTGAAGAGCCCGCTCGACGCCATCCCCGACCTCTCCGACCCGCAGGTCATCGTGTTCGCGGAGTGGATGGGCCGCTCGCCCCAGCTCGTCGAGGACCAGGTCACCTACCCGCTCGTCACCGGGCTCCAGGCGCTGCCCGGCGTCCGCGCCGTGCGCGGCTTCACGATGTTCGGGATGTCGTTCACCTACGTCCTGCTCGAGGAGGGCATCGACCCCTACTGGGGCCGCACCCGCGTCAGCGAACGGCTGCAGGTGCTGGAGGCACGGCTGCCACCCGACGTGGAGCTCTCGCTGGGACCGGACGCTTCAGCCGTCGGGTGGGTCTACCAGTACGTGCTGGTCGACCGGACCGGGCGCCTCTCCGTCGCGGACCTCCGGACGCTGCAGGACTGGACGCTCCGCTTCGCGCTGGAGAGCGTCGCGGGAGTCTCTGAGGTCGCGACCGCCGGCGGCTACGAGAAGCAGTACCAGGCCGTGCTCGACCCGGAGCGCATGCGCGCGAACGGCGTCACGACGGCGGATGTCGTCGGCGCGCTGTCGCGCAGCAATCGCGACGTGGGCGGGCGCGTGATCGAGGAGGCGGGCCGCGAGCTGTACGTGCAGGGCCGCGGGCTCGTCGACGACCTGACCGAGCTCGACCGCGTCCACGTCGGGCTCGACGAACGGGGTCAGCCGGTCGCGCTCGGGAGCGTCGCGAGCATCGAGATCGGGCCGGAGATCCGGCGCGGTCTCGCCGACCTCGACGGCAAGGGCGAGGCGGTCGGGGGCCTCGTCGTGGCGCGGCAGGGCGAGAACGCGCTGCGCGTCATCGAGCGGGTGAAGGCACGGCTCGCCGAGGTCCCGCTGCCCGACGGCGTCGAGATCGTGCCCGTCTACGACCGCTCGGAGCTCATCCTCGGCTCGGTCGACACGCTGTTCGAGAGCATCGCGGAGGAGGCGCTGATCATCGCGCTGCTCCTCGGCGTGTTCCTGCTGCACGCGCGCTCGGTGCTGATCCCAATCCTGGTCCTGCCCGCCGCGATCGCCGTTGCGTTCGTCCCCATGTACTTCATGGGGCTCACCATCAACATCATGTCGCTCGCCGGGATCATCATCGCGATCGGCGACATGGTCGACGCGGTGGTGCTGCTGGTCGAGAACGCGGCGCGGCGGATCGAGGAAGAGCCCGAGAAGGACCGCACCGAGGTCGTGCTGGGCGCCGCGCGCGAGCTGGGCGCGCCGCTCGTCTCCTCGCTCCTGCTCATCGCCGTCAGCTTCCTCCCCATCTTCGCGCTGGAGGCGCAGGAGGGGCGGCTCTTCACGCCGCTGGCGTACACGAAGACCTTCGCGATGATCGCGGCGGCGATCTTCACGCTCACGCTCGCGCCGGCGCTCGCCGTCACGCTGCTCCGCGGCCGCATGCCGCGCGAGGCCTCGAACCCCGTGAACCGCGCACTGCGCGCCGTCTACCGGCCCATCGTCGGCCTCGCGACGCGCCGTCCCTGGCCGTTCGTGCTCGTGGCCGCGCTGGCGACCGGCATCACCGTCCCGATCTACGGGGGGCTCGGCCGCGAGTTCATGCCGCCCCTGTACGAGGGCTCCCTGCTGTTCATGCCGATCACGATCCCCGGCGTGTCGGTGGAGCAGGCGCGCCAGCTCCTGCGCGAGCAGGACCGCCGCATCGCAGAGGTCCCCGAGGTGGCGCGGGTGCTCGGCAAGGCCGGCCGCAACGAGACGGCCACCGACCCGGCGCCCCTGTCGATGATCGAGACGATCATCACGCTGAAGCCGCGGGAGGAGTGGCGGCCGGGCGTCACGCTCGAGGACATCGTCGCCGAGATGGAGGGGAAGCTCGACGTCCCCGGCGTGCAGAACGCGTTCACCATGCCCATCAAGGCGCGCGTGGACATGCTCACGACGGGCATCCGCACGCCGGTGGGCGTGAAGGTCCTCGGCGCCGACCTGAACGCCATCGCGGACGCCTCGCAGCGCATCGAGGTCGCGCTCCGCGAGGTCTCCGGGACGCGGAGCGTGTACGCGGAGCGCCAGCTCGCCGCCGTCTTCGTCGAGGTCGTGCCCCGCCGCGACGATCTCCTCCGGTACGGCGCCGTCGCCGACGACGTCATGGACGTGGTCGAGATGGGCCTCGGCGGCATGCCGATCGGTCGCATCTTCGACGGGCGCGAGCGGTACTCGCTCATCGCGCGGTTCGGGCGCGCGTTCCGCGCCGACGAGGACGGCATCCGGCGCCTGCCGGTGGCGACGTCGCTCGGCGTGGTGCCCCTCGGCCTGCTCGCCGACGTCGTGCGGAAGCCCGGTCCCGCCATGCTCGTCGACGAGGGCGGCAAGCTCGCCGCCTACGTCTACGTCGACCCCGGCGCGCGCGACCTCGGCGGGTACGTCGACGAGGCGCGCGGCGTGGTCGAGGCGCTCGGGCTCCCGAAGGACATCCGGGTCCAGTGGACGGGCCAGTACGAGTTCCTCGAGCGCGCGCAGGAGCGCCTCGCGATCATGGCGCCGCTCACGATCGCGCTCGTCTTCCTGCTCGTGTACCTCTCGTTCCGGACGGTCGGCGAGACGGCCATCGTGCTGCTGACGTTGCCGTTCTCGGTGCTCGGCAGCATCTGGTTCCTCTCCGCCGCCGGCTACGACCTCTCCATCGCCTCCTGGGTGGCGATGATCGCGCTCATCGGCGTCGGCGCGGAGATCGGCACCGTGCTCGCCGTCTACCTCGACCTCGGCGTGAAGGAGGCCCTGCGCAAGGGCGAGGACCTCACGCCCGCGCGGCTCGCCGAGGTGGCGGCCGACAGCGCGGCCGGCCGCATGCGCGGCATGGTGCTCGCCATCGCGATGAACCTGTTCGGGCTCATCCCGGTGATGTTCAGCCAGGGCGTCGGCTCCGACATGGCGCGGCGCATGGCGGGGCCGATGTTCGGCGGGCTCGTCACGCTGACGTTCATGACGGCGCTGGTCCTGCCGGCGCTCTGGACGCTCTGGCGCACGCGACAGCTACGGCGCGGGACGCTCGCGGCGTCGCTCGCGCTCTCGAAGGCGGAGGAAGCATGAAGATCACGTTCCACGGCGCCGCCGGCACCGTGACCGGCTCGAAGTACCTGCTCGACACCGACGACGCGCGGCTGCTCATCGACTGCGGCCTCTTCCAGGGGCTGAAGCAGCTCCGGCTCCAGAACTGGGAGCCCCCGCCCTTCGACCTCGGCACGCTCGACGCCGTCGTGCTCACCCACGCGCACGTCGATCACTCGGGCTGGCTCCCCCTCCTCGCCCGGCGCGGGTGGAGGGGACCGATCTGGTGCACCCCGGGCACCGCGGACCTCGTCCGCATCCTGCTGCCCGACGCGGCGTACCTGCAGGAGGAGGACGCGCGCTTCGCCAACCTGCACGGCTACAGCAAGCACCGCCCGGCGCTGCCGCTGTTCGACCGCGACGACGCCGAGGCCGCGCTCGCGCTCGTGCGGACCGTCCCGTACGGGAAGCCCTTCACGCCCGCGAAGGGCGTCTCCGCGCGCTTCGTGCGCGCTGGGCACATCGTCGGCGCGGCGCGTGTCGAGATCGACGGGCGGCTCGTCTTCTCGGGCGACGTCGGCCGCCCGAACGACCTGCTGCTCCTGCCGCCCGACCACCTCGACACCGCCGAGGTCCTGGTCGTCGAGTCGACCTACGGCGGCCGGCACCACGACCGGCGCGACCCCGCCGAGACGCTCGCGGGGCTGCTCCGCCCCGCGCTCGACCGCGGCGGTGTCGTGATGGTGCCCACGTTCGCGGTGGGCCGCGCGCAGGAGGTGCTGCACCTGATCGCGACGCTGAAGGCCGACGGCCGGATCCCGGACGTGCCGGTCTTCCTCGACAGCCCGATGGCGATCCACGCCACGCGCATCTACTGCGACCACGTCGAAGACCACCGCCTCACCCACCCCGCCTGCAAGGCGCTCTGCGCGACGGCTACGGCGCTCCCGACACGCGAGGACTCGATGACGCTCAACGACCGCAAGGGCCCGTTCATCGTGCTCGCCGGGAGCGGCATGGCCGCGGGAGGGCGCATCCTGCACCACCTCGCCCGGCGCGCGGAGGACCCGCGGAACGCCGTGCTGCTCGTCGGTTTCCAGGCCGCGGGCACGCGCGGGCAGGCCATCCTCGCGGGGGCCGAGCGCGTGAAGATCCACGGCCGCTACGTCGACGTGCGTGCGGAGCGCCTGCGCATCGACAGCCTCTCCGCGCACGCCGACGAGGAGGAGCTGGTCGCCTGGCTCGGGACGCTGAAGGACCGCCCGCGACGCGTCTTCCTCACGCACGGCGAGCCTGCTGCCGCCGACGCGTTGCGTGTCCGGCTGAAGGACGCGTTCGGGTGGGACGCCGAGATCCCCACCCAGGGGCAGGCGGAGACGTTGTGGTAGCCCCGGGCCTGTCGGCCGCGGAGGCCACGCGCCGCCTCGCGGAGAGCGGCCCCAACGAGATCCGTCGGGAAGCGTCCACACCGCCGTGGCGCATCCTCGCGCGGCAGTTCGCGAGCCCGGTCATCGCGCTCCTCGCCGTGGCGGCGGGGATCGCGTTCGCGCTCGGCGAGACGGCCGACGCCGTGGCGATCCTCACCATCGTGGTGCTCAACGGGCTCGTCGGCTTCTTCCAGGAGTACCGGGCGGAGAAGGCGGTGCTCGCGCTGCGCGCCATGACCGCGCCGCGTGCCCGCGTGTTGCGCGAGGGCCACGCGGTCGTGGTCCCGGCGCGCGAGGTGGTCCCCGGGGACGTGCTCCTGCTCGAGGCCGGCGACCTCGTCGCAGCGGACGCCCAGCTCCTCGAGGCCCACGCCCTCGGCGTGAACGAGGCCCCGCTCACCGGGGAGAGCGTGCCCGTCGAGAAGGACGCGACCCCGCTCTCCGACGACGTGCCCCTCGCCGACCGGAAGGACCGGGTCTACTCCGGCACCGCCGTGGTCGCCGGGACCGGCACGGCCGAGGTCTTCGCCACCGGGATGGAGACCCAGCTCGGCCACATCGCACACCTGCTCACCACCGCGGAGGAGCAGCAGACGCCGCTCCAGGCCCGGCTCGAGGTCGTGAGCCGCACCCTGATCAAGCTCTGCCTCGTGATCGTCGCGCTCGTGGCGGTGCTCGGCTTCGTGCAGGGACAGGGCTGGCTCGACGTGCTGCTGTCCTCCGTGTCGCTCGCGGTGGCGGCGGTGCCTGAGGGCCTGCCCGCGGTCGTCACCATCGCCCTCGCGGTCGGAGTGCAGCGGATGGCGGGGCGCAACGTGCTGGTGCGGCGCCTGCCCGCCGTCGAGACGCTCGGCTCCGCCACGGTGGTGTGCACCGACAAGACGGGCACGCTCACGACGGGCCACATGACCGTGCGCGAGCTGTGGGGGCCCGACCACGCGAGGCTTCTCCATGCGGCCGCGGCGAACAACGACGCCGACCTCGCCGCGGGCACCGGCGACCCGACCGAGCTCGCGCTGCTGCAGGCCGCCCATGCCCGGGGGATCGAGCGGGACGCGATCGAGCGCGAGGCACCCCGCGTCGCGGTGAACCCCTTCGACTCCGAGCGCAAGCGCATGTCCATCCGCCGCGCGGACGGCGTGCTCTACGTGAAGGGCGCCCCCGACCTCACGATCCCGCTGTGCGTAGCCGGCGCGGAGGGGGCCACGGAGGCGAACACCGAGATGGCGGCCCGGGGCCTGCGGGTGCTCGCGGTCGCCACCGCGAAGGGCGAGGCCGAGGAACGCCTCACCCTGCTCGGCCTCGTGGGCATCGCCGACCCGCCGCGCACCGAGGCGATCGAGGCCGTCGCCCAGGCGCGGGCTGCCGGGATCACGACCGTGATGATCACCGGCGACCACCCGGTGACCGCGCAGGCGATCGCCCGCGAGATGGGCATCCTGCGGCCCGGCGAGCCCGCCGAGGAGCGTGTCCACGCGCGGGTCACGCCCGAGGACAAGCTCCGCATCGTCCGGGCGTGGAAGGCGAAGGGCGCGGTGGTCGCGATGACGGGCGACGGCGTGAACGACGCGCCCGCGTTGCGCGAGGCACACATCGGCATCGCGATGGGGCGCGGCGGCACCGAGGTCACGCGGGAGGCCGCGGACATGGTGCTCTCGGACGACAACTTCGCGAGCATCGTCGCCGCGGTGCGCGAAGGCCGCGGCATCTTCGACAACATCCGCAAGACGCTCGTGTACCTGCTGTCGGGGAACGCCGGCGAGCTGCTGGTGATGCTCGGCGCCGCGGTCGCGGGCCTGCCGCTCCCGCTGCTTCCCATCCAGCTCCTCTGGATCAACCTCGTGACCGACGGGCTCCCCGCGCTCGCGCTGGTGGTGGACCCGGTCGAGGCCGACGTGCTCGCGCGCTCGCCACGCAGGCCGGAGGAGCCGATGCTGGGCCGGCCCGAGTGGAGGACCGTCGCGGTGACCGGGCTCCTGCAGGCGACCGTCACGCTCGCCGTGTTCGCGTGGGTGCTCCGCGACGAGGGCCTCGCCGAGGCGAGGAACATGGCGTTCACGACGCTCGTGTTCGGCGAGCTCTTCCGCGCCTTCGCGTCGCGCAGCCCGACGAAGATGCTCTGGGAGGTCGGAGCCCTCAGCAACGTGCGGTTGCTCGGGGTGGTTGCCTTCTCCGGCGCGCTCCAGCTCGCGATGCACCACGTGCCGGTGGCCCAGGCGCTCTTCGGGCTCACCCCCATCTCGCTGCGGGACTGCCTCGTCTCGATCGGGCTCGGGCTCGTGCCCGTCACGCTGCTCGAGCTCTCCAAGCTCTATGGGAGGAAGCGGTGAACGGCTCCCCGATGCGGCTCCGCCGGATGGGCATCGACACCTACCGGCAGCCGGTCGTCTACATGCGCAGCGACTGCCCGGTCTGCCGTTCGGAGGGCTTCGAGGCGCAGTCGCTCGTGGAGGCGCGCGTCGGGGACCGCGTGATCGTCGCGGTCCTCAACGTCGTCACGGACGGTGCGCTCGACCACCACGTGGCCGGAGTCTCCGAGGTCGCGTGGCGCATGCTCGCCGCGCGCGAGGGCGACGTCGTCACCTTCGCGCACCCCCCGACCCTCGACTCGTTCGGGCTCGTGCGCGCGAAGATGTACGGGCGGCGCCTCGACGAGGCGGCCTTCCGCGCGATCGTCGCGGACGTGGGGGCCGGCCGGTACAGCGACGCGCACATCGCCGCGTTCCTGACCGCGTGCGCGGGCGCCCGCATGGACGTGGGCGAGATGAGCGCGCTGACGCGCGCGATGGTGGACGCCGGCGAGCGCCTCTCCTGGGGGCGGTCGTTCGTGCTCGACAAGCACTGCGTCGGCGGGCTCCCCGGCAACCGCACCACGCCCATCGTCGTCGCCATCGTCGCGGCCGCCGGGTTCACCATCCCGAAGACGTCCTCCCGCGCGATCACCTCGCCGGCGGGCACCGCCGACACGATGGAGCAGCTCGCGCCGGTCGACCTCGACCTCGCGGCGATGCGGCGCGTGGTGGAGCGGGAGGGCGGCTGCGTGGCCTGGGGCGGCGCCGTGCGGCTCTCGCCGGTCGACGACGTGCTCATCCGCGTCGAGCACCCGCTGGACATCGACAGCGAAGGGCAGCTCGTCGCGTCCATCCTCTCCAAGAAGGCCGCCGCCGGCGCGACGCACGTGTTGCTCGACATCCCGGTGGGACCGACGGCGAAGGTCCGGAGCGCGGAGACCGCGGCCGCGCTCGCGCGCGACCTCGAGGAAGTGGGACGGGCCGTAGGGCTCACCGTGAAGGCCATCCAGACGGACGGGACGCAGCCGATCGGGCGCGGGGTCGGGCCCGCGCTGGAGGCGCGCGACGTGCTCGCGGTGCTGCGGGGCGACGCGGACGCGCCCGCGGACCTGCGCGACCGCGCGCTGCTCGTCGCCGGCGAGGTGCTCCAGCTCGCGCCCGGGGCGGCGCCGGGCACCGGCCGGCCCCTCGCCGCGGAGGTCCTCGCGGACGGGCGCGCCTGGCGGAAGTTCCAGGCGATCTGCGAGGCGCAGGGCGGCATGCGCGAGCCGGGGTGCGCCGCCTGGACGCGGGAGATCGGGTCGACGCGACCAGGAACGGTCGTGGGCGTCGACAACCGCCGGCTCGCGCGCGTCGCGAAGCTCGCCGGGGCGCCGAAGGCCCCGACGGCCGGCCTCGTGTTCCACACGCCCGTCGGCTCGCGCGTGATCGCGGGGCAGCCCCTCTACACCCTGCACGCGGAGGCCCCGGGCGAGCTCGAGTACGCGCTCGCCTACGCCGCGCGCCATCCGGACATCGTGGAGGTCGCGTGATCCTGGCGTTCCCCGGCAGCGAGGCGTTCGCAGCCCGGCTCGGCGAGCCCGTGCTGATCGAGGTTCACACCTTCCCCGACGGGGAGTCGAGGGTGCGCGTACCGGACGTGGCGGGTCAGGACGTCGAAGTCGTCTGCACGCTCGACCGCCCCGACCCGAAGTTCCTGCCGCTCGCGTTCGCCCTGCGCGCGGCGAAGGCGGCCGGCGCCCGGCGGGTGCGGCTCGTCGCGCCCTACCTCTGCTACATGCGGCAGGACCGGGCGTTCCACCCCGGCGAGGCCGTCAGCGCGTGGTTCGTGGCGGACCTGATCTCGTCCCTGTGCGACGAGCTGGTCACGGTCGACCCCCACCTCCACCGCATCCCGTCGCTGGCCCTCCTCTACGGAGTCCCCGCGCGCGTGGTGCACGCGGCCCCCGCGCTCTCGGACTGGATCCGCGCGAACGTCTGCGACCCCGTCGTCATCGGGCCCGACGAGGAGAGCGAGCAGTGGGCGGCGGCCGTGGCGGCCGGCGCGGGCGCGCCCTCGACCGTGCTGCACAAGACCCGCCGCGGCGACCGGGACGTGGAGGTCACCGTACCGGACCTCCACCGCTGGCCCGGCCGCACGCCCGTGCTCGTGGACGACATCGTCTCGACCGCACGCACGATGGGCGCCGCCGCCCGGCACCTGCGCGCGGCCGGGACACCGCCACCCGTCTGCGTGGTCGTGCACGCGCTCTTCGCGCCGGGGGCGGCCGAGGAGCTCGCCGCCGCCGGGGTCGCGCGGGTGGCGAGCTGCAACACCGTCGCGCACGTGACCAACGCCGTGGACGTGGCGCCACTCGTGCGCGCGGCGCTGGGGGCGTCGTGATGCCGGTGCTGCGCTGGACCTTCGACTCGCCGGTGCCGACGCTCCGCTCCGGCTCCATCCTCGCCGTCCGCACGACCTGCCCGGGGCGGCTCCTGTGGCGGGTGGACGACAGTTCCAGCGCAGACGCGCCCCTCGAGGCGGTCGGCGACGCCTTCGAGGTGACGCTCGGTCCCTTCCCGCCGACCGTCCACGACCTCGCCTTCCGGCTCTTCTGCACCGACTGCCGCTGCCCGCCGGGATCTGACTGCTGCAACGCCGCCGAGCACCACGTCCACCTCGTGCCGGGAGCTTCCGATGTCTGACGCCCTCGTGGTCCCCTTCTCCGGCCTGACCCTCGCCGACGTGCCCCGCGTGGGCGGCAAGAACGCGTCGCTCGGCGAGATGGTGCGCGCGCTCGTCCCACGCGGCGTGCGCGTGCCCGACGGCTTCGCGACGACCGCCGACGCCTTCCGCGCCTTCCTCGCGCGGGACGGCCTCGCCGACCGCATCGCCGCGCACGTCCGCGACCTCGACACCCGCGACGTCGCTGCGCTCGCCCGCGCGGGGTACGCCGTCCGCGCCGCCATCCTCGCGACGCCGCTCCCCGAGGACCTCGCCCGCGCCGTGCTCGACGCCTACCACGCGCTCGGCGACGACCTCGACGTGGCGGTGCGCTCGTCCGCGACGGCAGAGGACCTCCCCGACGCGAGCTTCGCCGGCCAGCAGGAGACCTTCCTCAACGTCCGCGGGGACGCGATGCTGCTCGACGCAGTCCGGCGCTGCTTCGCCTCGCTCTACACCGACCGCGCGATCAGCTACCGGGTCGACAAGGGCTTCGCGCACGACGTCGTGGCGCTCTCGGTGGGCGTGCAGCGCATGGTGCGGTCCGACCTCGCCTGCGCCGGCGTGATGTTCTCCATCGACACCGAGTCCGGCTTCCCCGACGCGGTGCTGATCAACGGCGCGTGGGGCCTCGGCGAGACGGTCGTGCAGGGGTCCGTGGACCCCGACGAGTACGTCGTCTTCAAGCCCACGCTCGGGGAGGGCTTCCGGCCGCTCCTGAACAAGGCGCTCGGCGGAAAGGAGATCGAGATCGTCTACGAGACGGGCGGCACCCGCGGCACGCGTACGGTGCCGGTCGCGGCGGCGCGTCGCGCGCGGTTCGTCCTCTCCGACGAGGAGGCGCTCACACTCGCGCGCTGGGCCTGCGTCATCGAGGACCACTACTCGACGCGGCGCGGCCAGCACACGCCGATGGACATGGAGTGGGCGAAGGACGGGCACACGGGCGAGCTGTTCATCGTGCAGGCGCGCCCCGAGACGGTGCACGCGCGGAAGAGTGCCGACGCGCTGGAGCGCTGGGTGCTCGACGGCGACGGCGAGGTCCGGTGCGTCGGGCGCGCGGTCGGGGACCGGATCGGCGCCGGCCCGGCCCGCGTGATCGCGGACGTCCACGGCCTCGGCGCCTTCCGCGACGGGGAGGTGCTCGTCGCGGACAGGACCGACCCCGACTGGGAGCCGGTGATGAAGAAGGCCGCCGCCATCGTGACGAACCACGGCGGCCGCACCTGCCACGCCGCCATCGTCAGCCGCGAGCTCGGCATCCCCGCCGTCGTCGGCACGGGCGACGCCACCGGGAAGCTCGCCGACGGCGCGACCGTCACCGTGGCCTGCGACCGCGGCGAGGAGGGGCGCGTCCTTCGCGGCGCGATCCCCTTCCACGTCGAGCGCACCGCGCTCGGCGAGCTGAAGCGCCCCCGCACGAAGGTGATGATGAACGTCGGGAACCCGGCAGAGGCCTTCCGCCTCTCGCGCATCCCCAACGACGGGGTCGGCCTCGCGCGGCTCGAGTTCATCGTGGGGAACTGGATCGGCGTGCACCCGCGGGCGCTGCTCGACTTCCCGACGCTGGCGCCCGCGCTGCAGGCGCGCATCGCCGAGGTCGCGCGGGGCTACGACCCGGGACCCGACTGGTTCGTGGAGCGGCTCGCCCATGGGGTCGCGACCATCGCCGCGGCGTTCTTCCCGCGCGACGTGATCGTGCGCCTCTCCGACTTCAAGACGAACGAGTACGCGCACCTCCTCGGTGGCGAGGCCTACGAGCCGAAGGAGGAGAACCCGATGATCGGGTTCCGCGGGGCCTCGCGCTACTACGACCCGCGCTACCGCGACGCCTTCGCGCTCGAGTGCCGCGCGATGCGGCGCGTGCGCGAGGAGATGGGGCTCACCAACCTCAAGGTGATGGTGCCCTTCTGCCGCACGCCCGAGGAGGGTCGCACGGTGATCGCCGAGATGGCGAAGCACGGGCTCGTGCGGGGCGAAGGCGGGCTCGAGGTGTACGTGATGTGCGAGATCCCGTCGAACGTCGAGCTCGCGGAGGACTTCGCCGAGGTCTTCGACGGCTTCTCGATCGGCAGCAACGACCTCACCCAGCTCGTGCTCGGGGTCGACCGCGACTCCGAGCTCGTCGCCCACCTCTTCGACGAGCGCGACCCCGCCGTCACCCGCATGATCGCGCGCGTCATCCGCGCGGCGCACGCGAAGGGCCGGAAGATCGGCATCTGCGGGCAGGCGCCGAGCGACCACCCCGAGTTCCTGCGCTTCCTCGTCGAGCAGGGCATCGACTCCATCTCTCTCAACCCGGACGCGGTCCTGCGCGGCACGGTCGCGGCCGTGGCGGCGGAGGCCCCGTGAGCCGCCGGCTCCCGTCGGTCTGCGCGGCGATCTTCGTCGGGGTCGTCGCGTTCTACCTCCTCACGGAGCACACGCAGCACACGCTCGGCGCGCTTCCGTACCTGCTCTTCCTGCTCTGCCCCCTGATGCACCTGTTCATGCACCGGGGCCACGGCTCCGGCGGCAAGCCCGACGAAGGAGGCCCCCATGCACACCACTGAGCCGGCCTACGGGCTCTGGTGGCTCGTCGCGATCAACTCGTTCGTGTTCATCGCGTTCGCGTTCAGCTTCACCCGGCCGAGGTCCGCGCGGGACTGGCGCTCGCTGGGGGCGTTCGCCGCCTTCGTCGTCGCGCTGTTCGCGGAGATGTACGGGTTCCCTCTCACGGTCTACCTGCTCTCGGGCTGGCTCGGGAGCCGGGTGCCCGGGCTCACGCTGGACCACGACGCCGGCCACCTCTGGCACGCCTTGTCCGGGTGGGAGGGCGACCCGCACCTGAACCCGATCCACCTGTTCGCGAACGCGCTCATCCTCGGGGGCGTCTGGCTCCTCTCGTCGGCGTGGGCCGTGCTGCACCGCGCCCAACGCGAGCACCGGCTCGCGGTCGAGGGGCCGTACGCCCTCGTGCGGCACCCCCAGTACGTCGCGTTCGTCCTCGTCATGCTCGGGTTCCTGGTCATGTGGCCCACGCTCCCGACGCTCGTGATGTTCCCGATCCTCGTGGCCATCTACGTGCGGCTCGCCAGGCGGGAGGAGGCCGACGTCCGGCGCGAGCTCGGCGAGGTCTACGACGCGTACGCGCGGGTGGTCCCCGCGTTCATCCCGCGCTTTCGGCCCTCGCAACCCAGGAGCGCCTGATGGACAGCGCCGTCGCGCTCGTGCAGGCGTACCTGCGGGTGAACGGGTACCTCACGGTCACCGAGTACCCGGTCGTGGAGGCGACCCGGTACGGCGCGCCGCGCGCGCTCACCGACCTCGACGTGCTCGCGTTCCGCTTCCCCGGCGCCGGGCGGCTGGTCGGCGAGCGCTTCGTCACCGACCCGGCCCTGCGCTGCCCGTCCGAGGCCCCGGACATGCTCATCGGGGAGGTCAAGGAGGGCAACGCGGAGCTCAACCGCGCCGGCCGCGATCCCGCCGTGCTCACCGCGGCGCTCGCGCGCTTCGGCTGCTGCGGGCCCGCCCACGCCGCCGAGACCGTGCGGGAGCTGCTCCGCCACGGGCAGGCGACGACCGGCCACGGGCACCGCGTGCGGCTCGTGGTCTTCGCCTCGGCGGGCGAGGTCCCCCACGTGCTGACGGTGCACCTCGCGCGCGTGATCGACTTCCTGCGGGACTACGTGCGGGAGAGCTGGGCCGAGCTGCTCGCAGGGCGCCCGAAGGACCCCGCGCTGGACTGGATCGTCATCGAGGAGAAGGCGCGGCGGGGCTGACCGTGCATAGGGTTGGAGGCAGGTATCGAGGAGGCCCACGTGGCGGACGTGATCGACACCGTGAAGGACCCCGTGTGCGGCATGGAGGTGGACCCTCGTAAGGCGGCGGCGTGGCGCGAGCGGCGAGGGCGGACGTTCCACTTCTGCTCGACCGTCTGCGCGAAGTCCTTCGACGAGGACCCCGAGCGCTTCGTGCACGCGGCGGACGCAGGGCGCCCGTCCTGAGCCTGTCCGGGTCGGGGGCGCGACCCCGCCCCCGATTGGGGGTGTGACGCGGCGTGTCACATTGGGGTGCGGACCGCCTCCACGAGCTGCTCGAAGGTGTACGGCTTGGGAAGGGACCCATCGAAGCCGTGGTCGGAGGGTCGAAGGGCTGCCGGGGCCAGGAGCTGGCCAGTGGAAACGAGGGCGCGGAGGCCGGGCCACCGGGCCTTCAGGACGCGCACGGCTTCCTGGCCGCCCATCCCCCCCTCGACCACGAGGTCCAGGATGACCAGGTCGTAGCGACGGCCCTCCCGTTCGGCGCACTCCACGCACGCAAGGGCCGCGTGCCCATTCGCGCACGTGTCCACGGCGAAGCCGAGGACGTCCAGCATCTCCGCGGCGATGCCCCGCACCATCGGCTCGTCGTCCATGACGAGCACACGAAGGGCGCCGCGAAGCGAAGGGCTTGGGTTCGTCATTCCTGCTCCGACCAGGCGGGGGAGCGCCTGCAATCGCCATGCCACATTCGCCCTCCGGGTACTTGATTCCAATAAAATTCGGCTTGCGTCAGGCATTTGACGGACTACACTCCACCCCAATGCAAGGCGGGAAGGAGGAGGATCCGGACCCAGCGGCGCCACCGGACTTCCGGCGTCTCTTCGAACGCTGTGCCGGGCGTTACCTCGTGCTCTCGCCCGAGAACCGCATTGTCGGGGTCAGCGACGCGTACTGCCTGGCCACGGCGATGCGGCGCGAGGACATCCTCGGTCGTGCCTTGTTCGAGGTGCTCCCGGACGACGTGGCCAACCCAAATGCCACGTGGGTCCGCGACCTGCGGGCCTCGCTGGAGCGCGTGCGTCGCGAGCGGGTGCCCGACCAAATGCCGGTCCAGAAGTGCGACGTTCGGTGGCCCGCCGTGGAGGGCGGCGACTTCGGGGAGCGCTGGTGGAGCCCCTGGAACGCGCCGGTGCTCGACGACGAGGGGCGCCTCCTCTACCTCATCCACCGCCTGGAGGACGTCACCGACCTCGTCCGGCTCGAGGAGCGATGGGCGCGCGCCGAGGCCGAGGCGCGCCGCCTCGCCGGGACGCGGGAGCGCGTGGCGGTCGACGCGGCGGGCATGGGCGTCTGGGACCTCGACCTCCGGACAGGAGCGCTGACCTGGTCCGACACCGCCTTCCGGATGCTGGGCTACGAGCCCACGCCCAATCGCCGCGCCAATTCCGGGATGTGGCTGGAGCGCGTCGATCCCGACGACGTCCCGGGCGTGGTCGAAGCGATCGAACGGGCCCGACGCGAGCGGAGCCTGTTCACGGCGACCCACCGGGTCGCGGTGGGGGGGCGAACGCGCTGGGCCCGCTCGTTCGGGCGGTTCCTGTACGACGACGCCTCCGGCGAGCCCGTCCGCTTCGTCGGCGTGGCGTTCGAGGACACCGAGCGGCACGAGGCCGAGGCTGCGCGCCGGCAGGCCGAGGAGCGCCTCGGTCTGCTCGTCCAGTCCGTCCGCGAGTACGCGCTGATCGCCTTCGACCCAGACGACCGCGTCGTGACCTGGAACGAGGGCGGGGAGCGGATCTTCGGCTACACGCCCGTGGAGGCGCTGGGGATGCCCCGCTCGGCGTTCTACCCGCCCGAGCAGGCGGACCAGGCCGCACGGGACGCCGAGGCCGCGGTGGAGGAGGGCTCCGTCGCGATCGAGGGGTGGCGGGTGCGGAAGGACGGCTCACGCTTCTGGGGAGACGTCGTGCTGACGGCCCGCCGTGGCGAGCACGGCGGCATCGCGGGCTTCCTGTCGGTGACCCGGGACCTCACCCAGCGGCGCGCCGCGGAGGAGCGCTTCCGGCTGGCGCTCGAGGCCGCCCCGTCTGGGATGGTGATGGTCGACTCCGCCGGGCGCATCGTGCTCGTCAACCGCGAGGCCGAGCGCCTCTTCGGCTACCCGCGTGCCGACCTGATCGGGCGCCCCGTCGAGGTGCTCGTGCCCCCGCACCTGCGGGCGGCGCACGTCGCCCACCGCGAGGGGTACCAACGGGCGCCGAGCGCGCGGGCGATGGGCGGCAGTCGCGACCTCTGGGGCGTGCGCAGGGACGGGACGGCCTTCCCCGTCGAGGTGGGGCTAACCCCGGTAGAGGGCGAGCAGGAAACGCTGGTCGTCGCGGCCGTCGTCGACATCACGGCTCGCCGGCGCGCGGAGCAGGAGATCCGCGCGGCGCACGCCCGGCTGGAGGAGCGCATCGCGGACCTCGAAGCATTCTCCTACATCGTCACCCACGACCTCCGCGCGCCCCTGCGGGCCATCCAGGGGTACGCGCGGCTCGTCGAGGATGCGCTCGCGGACCACGCGGACGAGGCCACCCGCCAGATGCTCGAACGGATGCGCGATGCGACGCTGCGCATGGACCACCTGATCCGTGACGTCCTCGCCTACAGCCAGGTGTCGCGCGAGGCGCTGCTCGCCGGGCCGGTCGACCTGGACGACGTGGTCTCGCACGTCGTCGCCCACTACCCCGAGGTCGCCGCGGCCAGCGTGCGCGTACGCACGCCGCTCGGAAGGGTGCGCGGACAGGACTCATTGCTGGTGCAGGTCGTGTCCAACCTCCTCGGGAACGCCGTCAAGTTCGTGCCGGAGGGCCGCGCGCCGAGCGTCGCGGTGTGGAGCGAACGGCGAGGAGCCGAGATGCTCCGGGTCGTCGTGCAGGACAACGGCATCGGCATCCCGCGGGAGCATTGGGAGCGGATCTTCCGGCCCTTCGAGCGCCTGCATCCCTCGGAGGCCTGGCCGGGGACCGGCATCGGGCTCGCCATCGTCAAGAAGTCCGTCGATCGGATGGGCGGGCGCGTCGGGGTCGAGTCCGAAACCGGCCGCGGCAGCCGGTTCTGGTTCGAGCTCCCGGAGGTGAAGGGTGGTGACTGACGGCGCGCCCGTCCTCCTCGTCGACGACAGCCCCGACGACCGCTTCCTCGCCGTGACGTGCTGGACGAGGGCGGCGATCCCGAACCCGCTGGTGTCGCTGGAGGACGGCCAGAAGGCCATCGACTACCTCGCGGGGAGAGGAACGGCCGGACTCCCGGCGCTCGTGCTCCTCGACCTCAAGATGCCCGTGCGGAACGGCTTCGAGGTGCTCGCGTGGATGCGCGCGCGCGATGCGTGCAGGCGCGTCCCCGTGATCATGATGACCGCGTCGGAGCTCCCGGGCGACGTGGAGAAGGCCTACGACCTCGGCGCGAACTCCTTCGTCGTGAAGCCGTCGTCGATCGAGGATCTGGTCGAGCTCTTCCGCGCGCTCAACGCCTGGTGGCTACGCGTCAACGTGTTCCCCCCCGAGGTGGGAGGCGCGCAACGAGCCTCGGCGCTTGCGCCGGTGTGAAGTCGCGGGGCCCTACATCTCCATGCTGCCGCCCATGTCCCCGCACTGAGCGCTGTCGCGCCAGTGGTCGCCGTGTCCAATCATCTCGTCCAGGTGCTCGGTCATCACCGTGCCGTGGCGCTCCTCCTCGGGGGCGCACTCGGCGAGATCGGCGTGCGTGCCATGAGCGTCTACGTGGTCGTCCACCTCCGTGTCCATCTCCCCCATGGACATGTCGGCGTCGTCCATCATGCCCATGCCCTCGTCGTCCATCTCGCAGCCGTCCATCCCGTCCATGCCCGTCCGCATCCGGTCGTGGACCGCCTGCCAGTCGGTCGCGTAGCTGGCCTCGAGGACAGCGACGTCCTCGAGCGTGCTGGCGGCCTCGACGGCGGCAGCGTGATCGGCGACGAGCGTCCGCGCGTCCTCGACGGCGGCCTCGTAGTCGGCGATGGCCTCCTCGGTGTGGTCGGGCGTGCCGGAGGAGCAGGCGGCGAGGAGGAGGGCGAGCGGAAGCGTGCGCGTCATGGAGACTCCGTGGTTGCGCTCCGCCCGGATGCAAGGGCGATGCCACGTCGGGACCTCACGGCGACGCCGTCGGGACGCGGCCATCGTGCGGCGCTCTTCGTTCCCGTGGTGCGTGAGATGACCCGCCAGGCATGTACTCTTACACACACAACTCCACAACCGGCTTGGCAACGTGGTCTTCCCGTTGGTGTGGCGGGCCCTGTCACACCGTGACTCCTCCGAGCTCAGGGGTGGCCCCCGCCGTGCCCATCCTCGCCGTGCCCGCCGCTGCCGGTGTCGTGCCCGCCGCCCATGCCCGTGTCGTGGCCGCCGCGCGAGTCGGAGTCGGATTCGCCGGTGGTGTCGCCGGAGTCCACGTCCTCCGCGAGCCCCTCGGGCGGATCGTCCGAGCCGACCACCGGCGTGCCGGGGCCGCAGGCTGCCGAGAGGGCGAGGACGAGGAGGAGGGAACGGGACATGGTGGCCTCCGTGTGGGACGCAGGCGCAAACATACAACCGCCTGCTCCGGAATGCTGTGACCCGGGCCATCACAGACGCCAGGTCGCCGCGGTGTCCACCTTCGACACGAGTGCGGGATGGGCATGGAGATCGCGATCGTCGGGGGCGGGTCGGCGGGCCTGGTCACCGCCTGGCTCCTCGATCGGCGCCACCGGGTCACCGTCTTCGAGCGACAGCCGCTGCTGGGCGGCCACGTCCGGACGGTCGGCGGGAACGTCGCGAGCCCCCGCCTGCCGCCCGAGGTGCGGCTGGACGCCGGCGTGGTGCTCTTCGAGCGGCACAACTTCCCCGCGTTCCACCGCCTGATGGCGCTCCTCGGCGTGCGACTCCGTGCCGTCCCCGGGCTCTCCACCATGTCTCTGGGGCCGGACGGGGTCTGGCTCTCGCCCGACAGCATCCGGCGCCTGCCGCGGCGGCTCCAGCTCGCGTCGTGGCCAAGGACGCTGCCGCTGGCGCTGGAGCGCAGGCGCTTCCTCGCACGCGTCGCGCACCTCGGGGCGAACGAGCTCTACGCCCACCCCGTCGGGCACTGGCTCGACGACGGCGTGCTCTCCATCTGGATGCGGCTCCTGCTCATGTACGCGTACTCGACCGACTTCGCGCGCACCCCCGAGCTTCCGGCGGCGCTGGCGGTGCCCATGCTCCGCGGGCACATGCGCGGGGGGCGCGTGGACCGCCGTCGTCGGCGGGGTGTGGGCGTACCTCGCGCGGCTGCTCGCGAGGCTCCGCGCGGAGGTGCGTGTCGGCGCGCGGGTCGCGGGGATCACACGCACACACGAGCGCGTGTCTCTGCACCTCGACGACGGCTCGGAGCGCCGCTTCGACCGGGCAGTGGTCGCCACGCCGCCGGGCGAGATCCTCTCGCTGCTGCTGGACGCGGACGACGACGAGCGCCGCCGGTTCGGGGCCTGGCGCACCGACACCGTGCGGACGGTCGTGCACCGGGACGACGCCCCCTACCGCGCACGCGACCTTCCGACGCACACCGAGTTCGACCTGCTGCGCACGGCCGCCGACCACGGCTACAACGCCTGCCTCAACGGCATCGCCGGGCTCGGGGATGGACCGCCCTGGTACGGACTCGCGTACCACCTCGAGGGCGAGCTCGCCGGCGACCGCGTGATCCACACGCAGACACACTGGACGCCGCGCTACACCGTCGAGGCCCTCCGCCACCGCGACGAGGTGATCCGCTCGCAGCCCTGGCGCGGCACGTACTACGTGGGCGCGTGGCTCGGCGACGGCCTGCAGGAGGGGGCGGTGCGGTCCGCGCTGCGCGTGAGCCGCCTGTTGGGGGGGCGGCGGGTCTGAAGCGGGTCAGGGCGGCGTGGGGGTGGGCTCCCGGAGGCCGCGCGGGGCGCGCTCGCTCGGGCCGAAGACGGCCACGCCCGCCCTGCCGCCGACGACCGACGCCCCGATCGCGAGGGCCTCGGAGACGAACATCCCCCACATCATCGCGGAGGAGTCGAGCCCCTCGTAGATCCCGAGGTCCACGACCCCGATCTTCACCGCGGACATGAACCACACGCAGCCCATCACGCCCGCGGTCACGCACGTGCTCGCCCACGTCACGAGGCCGTGGAACGCGCCGTCGCCGGGCGCCGACACGCCGGAGAGCCGCGACGTCGTGTACGCGCCGAACAGGACCGCCAGCGGCCAGGCGACCCCCGCCCAGATCCCGAGGCCGATGCCCGCCCGTGACAGGGCTTCCGCGTCGACGATGCCGAGGCTCCAGAGGCCCAGCGCGCCGGCGGCGACCATGAGCACCCACAGCGCGGCCAGCGCGACGAGGGTTCCCGCGACGACGGCGCGAAGCGAGATGCGGGGTGCCACCGCGCTGGGCGCGGGTTCGAGCATGGCGTGTTCCTCCTGGGCTGCGTCTGGCCACGGCGGAGGAGCCCGCCCTCCCTCCGGTGCGGATCCGGCCGTCGGGGCTACCGGATGCCAAGGCGGCTACGAAAGGACGATGTCGCCCGTCAGATGCTCGTAGAGTCGGCACCCCGTCCAGATCGTCCCGGCGAAGCCCGCGAAGCCCGACGACGCGTTGCAGAAGTGGAAGCGGTCGAGGGAGGTGCGGTGGTCGAGCCGGTTCGCGCCCACCTGCGCGGGCGTCATGGCCGACCCGTAGGCGTTGCCCATCGGCGCCAGGCAGTAGCGCTCGCTGGTCGTGGGGCTGCCGGTCATGTGGAAGCAGAGGTGCGCGCGGAGGCCCGACACGTAGTCGCGCTCGAGCACGTCGAGCATCGCGTCGACGACCTCCCGCTTCTTGCGGGTGTACGCGGCCGGGCGCCCGATCCGCAGGCCGTGGAAGCGATGCCAGTCGGCGACGGTCAGGAGCTGGAGGATCTGCGTCCCCTCGGTGCAGTCGCGGGCCACGTCGGTGAGCAGCGTCGGCGTCGTGACCGCGAAGCTCGGCCGCCGGTAGTCCCCGAGCCGGTACATCTCGTGGAACGCGCGGTTGAGGTCGGGGTGCTCGGCGTGGAAGAGGTTGCTCCGGCCGAAGCCGTGCTCCCGGAGGTCGAGCCCCTCGACCGCGCAGTAGGCCACGAAGCTCGACGGTGAGTACGCGTAGTCGAGCCGGCGCCGGACGGCGGGGGCGAGGCGATCGAGGCCGATCATCTCGGCGGCGCGGCGCGGGTCCATGTTGCAGACGACCTCCGCCGCGCAGATGCGCTCGCGGAGCCCGGTGCCCTCGCCGTCCGCGTTCACCTCCTCGGCGACGACGCCGCGGACCGCGCGGCCCTCGAGCACGAACTCGACGACCCGGCGCTTCATCCGCACCTCGCCCCCGTGGCGCTCGATGAAGGCGACGAGGGTGTCCACGACGTGCTCGAAGTGGCGCGCCGGGTACCACGCGCCCCCCTGGTAGCCCGCGAAGAGCATCGACCAGGCGAAGAACGAGAGCTCCCGCGGCGGGAGCAGGAAGTCCGGCCACTGCAGCGCGAGGAGCGCCTGCGCCTCGGGAGGGACGCCGAAGCGGTCGAAGGCGTCCTGCAGCGTCGCGTGGCGCCACCGGAACACTCGACGGAAGCGCCGCGGGCTCAGCAGCATGCGCGCGGTGCGCCACGGGGGCGACGGGACGCGCGCCAGCTCCTCGGACAGGGCCCGCACCTCGCCGAGGAAGCCCCTACAGGCGCGGGCGTGCGCGGGGAACAGGTCGGCGAGCCGGTCGCCGAGCACGTCCCAGTCGAAGCAGACGTCGAGCGCCCAGCCGGGCATCCGCATGCGGTCGTACCCGAGGGGGTCGTACGAGGTGAACGTGACCTCCCGCTCGAGCCCGAGCCGCGACAGGAAGCGGTGGACGGTCTGCCCCTCGCCGCAGTTCCACACGTAGTGGAGCTGGGCGTTGAACGTGAACCGCTTCCCGCCCGCCGTCTCGAACGCGAAGGTGTGGCCGAAGCCGCCCGGGTGCTCGTGCGCCTCCAGCACGCGCACGCTGCGACCGCGCGCCGCCATCAGCGCGGCGAAGGCGAGCCCGGCCAGCCCGCTCCCGACGACGAGGTAGTCGGTGTCCGACACGCCGCCCTCTGTAGGCGCCCCGCGGACACGGGCAACTGGAGCCGCAACAGGGATAATGCACTCCGATGGTCGAGAATCTCCCACCCGGACCCGCCCTTCCGGCCCCGTTGCAGATGCTGGCGTTCGCGCGCGACCCGGTGCGCTTCCTCGATGACTGCCGGGCGCGCTGGGGCAACGTCTTCACCGTGCGCCTCCCGAGCTATCCGCCGATCGTCTACGTGGCCGACCCGGCGCTCGTGAAGGCGGTCTTCACCGGGTCCCCGGACGTGCTGCGCGCGGGTGAGGGCAATTCCCCCTTCGAGCCGATCGTGGGGCCCCGCTCGCTGCTCGTGCTCGACGGCGAGGAGCACCGGCGCATGCGCCGGATCCTGCTGCCCGCGTTCCACGGCGAGCAGGTGCGCGCATGGTCGTCGCGCATGACCGAAGTGGCCGCTGCCGAGGTCACGCGCTGGCCCATCGGCGCCCGCTTCCCGCTGCGTCCCCGCATGCGCGCGGTAGCGCTCGAGATCATCCTCCGCGTCGTGTTCGGCGTGTCGGATCCGGTCCGGCGTGCGCGCCTCCTCCGTGTGCTTCCCGGCCTCACCGAGATCCCGTTCGTCGGCATCTGGCTCCCCTGGCTGCGGCGCGACCTCGGACCGTGGAGCCCGTGGGGCCGGTTCGTGCGCGCCCGGGCTGCGGTCGACGCGCTGCTCCACGAGGAAATCCGGGGCCGGCGCGACCACCCGGAGGGGACGGGCGATGGCGACGTGACGAGCGTGCTCCTCGCGGCGCGTCACGAGGACGGGAGCGCGCTCGGCGACGAGGAGGTGCGCGACCAGCTCGTCACGCTGCTCCTCGCCGGGCATGAGACCACGGCGACGGCGCTCTCCTGGGTCTTCGAGCGGCTCGTGCGCCACCCGCCCGCCCTCGCGCGCCTGGTCGACGAGGTGGACGACCGCGGTTCCGCCTGGATCGACGCCGTCATCCAGGAGACGCTGCGCGTACGTCCGGTCGTCATCGACGTAGTCCGCCACCTCGCGGCCCCCTTCCGGCTCGGGGGATGGTCGCTGCCCGCGGGCGTCGTCGTCGCGCCCTCGATCATCCTGCTACACCGGCGCGCGGACGAATGGCCCGACCCGCTCGCGTTCCGGCCCGAGCGCTGGCTTGATCGCGCGCCGGATCCCCACGCGTGGATACCCGTCGGCGGAGGTGTCCGGCGCTGCCTCGGCGCAGGGTTCGCACACGAGGAGATGCGGGCTGTCATCCGAGCCGTGCTGCGCGGCGTCAGGCTGGGCACGGAACGCGGACCCGGCGAGCGGCCGCGCATCCACCACGTCACGCTCGTGCCGGAGCGCGGCGCGCAGGTCGTCGTGACCGCTCGGCGCGACACAGTGTGACCGCAAGTGTCACTTGCAATCGCGCGCAACCTACCAAAAATAGCCGCTCTCCCGTGGACCGGACCCTCAGCCGGCGCAGGCACGGAGATTGCTATTTCGCGTGTCATGCCCCCTCGCATCCTCCTCGTCGAAGACCGTGAGAACCTCCGTGCGCTGCTCGCGCGCACGCTGTCGGAGTCGTTCGACGTCTCCACCGCGGGTGACGGCGAGACCGCGCTCCGCATCCTCGCGGCCGAGGACTTCGCCGTCGTCGTGACCGACGTGCGGCTCCCCGGCGCCGATGGCAACGCCGTCCTCGCGGCGGCCAGGCGCAAGGACCCGAGTCCGGAGGTCGTGCTCATGACGGCGTTCGCCGCCGTGCCGAACGCGGTCGCGGCGCTGAAGGCCGGGGCGTACGACTACCTCGCGAAGCCGTTCGAACCGGCGGACCTCGCGCGCGTCGTCGCGCGGGCAGCCGAACGGCACGCGCTGGTCTCCAGGACCCGCCAGCTGGAGGCGGCGCTCGACTCGCGAGAGAGCGGCCTCCTCGGCCGATCCGAGGCGATCGCGCGCGTCCGACGGGTGATCGAGCGCCTGGGGCCGTTGCCGGTGCCCGTCCTGCTCACGGGCGAGAGCGGCACCGGGAAGGAGGTCGCCGCACGCGAGCTGCACCGCCTGCGGGGGCGCGGGCCCTTCGTGGGCGTGAACTGCGGCGCGATCCCCGCGGAGCTGCTCGAGGCCGAGCTGTTCGGCGTCGCGAGGGGGGCCTACACGGGCGCGATCGGAGATCGGCCGGGGCTCTTCGAAGCGGCGGAAGGCGGGACGCTCTTCCTCGACGAGATCGGGGACCTCGCGCTGCCCCTCCAGGTGAAGCTGAACCGGGCCCTGGAGGAGGGCGAGATCCGCCGGGTGGGCGCAACGGCGGCACGAGCGGCCGACGTCCGCCTGATCGCGGCCACGCATCGCGACCTCGCGCGCATGGTGGCCGAGGGCACATTCCGATCGGACCTCTACTTCCGCCTCAAGGTCGTGCAGATCTCGCTCCCGCCGCTGCGCGAGCGCATCGAAGACATCCCCCTCCTCGCGGCGCGCTTCCTCCAGCTCGCGCAGGTGCGCCTCGGCGCGCGAGCGGCGCGCATCGCCCCCGAGACGCTCGCCGCGCTCGAGTCGTGGGTCTGGCCGGGGAACGTGCGTGAGCTTCGCCACACGATCGAGCACGCGGCGGTGATGTCCGAGGAGGACACGGTCCTCCCCGACCACCTCCCCCCGGAGCTCCGTGGCGCTCGCGGCCCCGTCGCGAGCGGCACCTATCGGGCGGCGATCGAGCGCGCGCAGGACGTCGCCGGCCGCGCCTACCTGGTCGGTCTGCTCCAGCGTACGGGCGGGAACGTGTCGCGGGCAGCCGAGGCGGCGGGCATGGAGCGGGAGTCGCTCCACCGCCTCCTGCGCAGGCACGGCATCGACGCGTCGAGGTTCCGCCCGTGATGGCGCTGCTCCTGGCCTGGCGGGTCGCCGCGGCCGCGCCGCTCACGCTCCCCGACGCCGTGCGCGAGGCCCTCGCTTCGGGGCCCGCCGCGGTGGCGGTGGACGCGGCGGCGCGCACCCGGGTCGGGGAGGCGCAGGGCTACGCGGCCTGGACGGGCAACCCGGAGGTGGAGCTCGAGCAGGCGGCAGGCGAGCAGACACTTCGCGTCGGCTTGCCCATCGAGATCGCCGCGCCCGCGAGGGGCGCGGCCGCGCGCGCGACGATGGATGCCGCCGAGGTGCGGCGGGAGGCGGGTCGGGCAGCCGTAGGCGTGGCGGTCGCGACCGCGTACCTCGAGGCCGTGCGCGCCGAGGAGCGCGCCCGGGTCGCAGGCGACGCACGGGTTCTGGCCGCGCGGCAGGGGGAAGCCGCTCGGCGCCTGGCCGCGGCGGGAGAGGTCTCGCGCGTGGACGCCGCGCTGCTGGAGGCCGAAGCGGCCGCGGCGATGGGGCGCGCGAGGTCGACGGACCGCGAGGCGCTCGTCGCCCGGCTGCGGCTGGAGGCCCTGATGGGGCGCGACCCCTCCGGGGATACCGACGTGACCGGGTGGCCGGCCGTACCGGACCCGCCCGCCGCCGACCCCGAGGCGTTCCCGGCCGTCCTCGCCGCCGACCTCGAAGCGCGCGCGTCCGTGGCTCGGCTCACCGCCGCGCGGCTGGAGCGGATGCCCGACGTCTCCGTCTTCGGCGGATGGTCCGAGAACGAGGGAGAGACCGGCCCCGCGTGGGGGGTGACGCTCGAGCTCCCGCTCTTCGCGCCCGGGATCGGCGCCCTGCGGGCCGCGTCCGGGGAGCGCGCCCTCGCTCTCGCTGAGTCCCGGCGCACGCGCCTCGAGCTCACCGTGGCGGCCACGGACGCGGCACGCACCCTGGAGGACGCCCGCGCCGTGGCCGCTGCCTTCTCGGAGGTGGACCTCGCCGGCGCGCTCGCCTCCGCGGCGCTCGCGTGGGAGGCCGGAGAGGTCTCCCTTCCCGACTG
>JBMOQZ010000338.1:0-68268 GCA_049322475.1 Myxococcota bacterium
ACGGGAGGGCGGGGTGGGCGGGCATGGGGGAGCGGGTGTTCTACCGCAGGCGCGGCCGTCTGAGGATGCCGGGCGTGCACGCGACCGGCCGGGTCTGCGGCCGCGCGGGGGAGATCCGGCATCGGCGAGTCGTTCGATCCGCGCGGCGGCGGGACGCGAGGTGACGCGGGGGTGGCGCGCGTCGCCCCGGGGGCTCATCCATTCGGCAAAATGTTGGCCATTTACGCCACGAATATCATTCCCACCCCATTCTCGAAGCCCTCGGATACCCTACCGTCGCGAGGTTCCCGATGCCCGTTTCCTTCAAGGCCCGTCTCCGCGAGCTCCGTAACGCAGCGCACCTCACGCAGGACGGCCTGGCCGATGGCGTGGGAGTCAGCCAGGCGCAGTTGAGCCGGATCGAGGGCGGCCAGGTTCGTCCCTCGCTCGACGTGATCGATCGCATGGCGCGCGTGCTCGGGGTGAGCCGCTGGGCGCTCGTCGGCGGGACCGAGCTCGCGGACCTCGACCCGGGCGGGAACCTCGTGAGCGTCCACGGCGCCCCGGGCGTGGCCTGGCTGGCTTACTTCGCGAGCGGGCTGACCGGCCTCAACGACGCGGACCGCGAGCGCCTCTTCAAGGACGCGTCCGTCGTGCGGACGGTGTGCGAGAACCTCCGGGCCTACCTCTACGAGCCGGTGCACTACACGGACCCGGTCCACCACCCGGACATCACGGCCGCGGAGGTGTACGCGACGGACCGGGCCCAGGTCGCGCAGAGCGACCTGGTCGTCCTCTACTGCGGATACCCGAGCTTCGGCGCCGGGCAGGAGCTGGAGATCGCCACGCAGATGGGCCTCCCCGTGGTGGCGCTGGTCCCCGAGGGCACCCGCGTCTCGCGCATGGTGCTCGGCGCCCACGTGCGGATCCACCAGGTCACCTACACCTCGCCCCTCGACCTCATGATGCAGCTCCGCGACGTGCTCCCCCGCGTCTTCAACGAGCTGGCGAACCGCGTGCGCCTGCCGCAGATCCCCTTCGGGGAGCGGCTCCGCGCGCAGCGCGAGCGCCGGAGCCTGAGCCTGGAGACCGTCGCGAACGCCGTCGGGCTCTCGGTGCGCGCGCTGGCCGACATGGAGAGCGAGCGGTGGCACCTGCACAACCCGTCGCTGGTGATGCTCCGCAAGCTCGCGCACGTCCTGGAGACCTCGGTCGCCCACCTCGTCGACGGGGTCGTCCAGACCCCCGACCTGCAGAACGACGCGCTCCTGCGCAGCAAGATCGCCCTGGAGGACTTCGCCGTCGCCGAGGGGATCCCGTTCGGCGAGGTCCGCACGCTGTGGGACAGGTACGCGGCGGACTACGAGGTGCAGCGCCGCACCTTCGCGGAGGCGCGCACCGAGCCGCTCACCGTGGCGGACTGGCGCAACCGCCGCACCCCCGCGCCCACGCAGGTCTCGCTCCTGGGGGACGACTAGTGGCCCGCGCCAGGGATTGTGAGGCTGCCGCCGAGTTCGCCCGCGCGTTCGGCCTCTCCGACCCCGAGCAGGCGGTGCGCCTGGCCGCGCGCGAGTTGCTCGCGACCTGCGGTGGCGCTCCCCGTCTGCCGTCGATCCTCGAGGCGCTGCGCGTGCGGAAGGTGCGCACGAAGGAGATGATCCTCGAGGGGGCCCTCAAGGAGGCTCCCGATGGTCGTTTCGACGTATGGGTCCGGGCTGACCGTTCGGCCGTACGTCAACGCTTCAGCGTGGCCCACGAGTGCGGTCACGTGCTGTTCTATCGGCACGCGCCCGTCGCGAAGCTTCGCCAGGTCGAAGCCGGTGCCGTTGCAGACGAGGCGGAGGAGCGGCTCTGCAACGTCGCCGCCGAGGAACTCCTCATGCCGCAGGCCATGATGGAGTCGCTCATCGCTGGCGCGAGCTGCCCTCTGGCGGTGGTTCAGCGCGTCGCGGCCGAATGCAACGTGTCGGTCCCGGCAGCGCTGCTCCGGGTCGCGCCGCTGTGGCGCCAGCCGGGGATCCTGCAGGCGTTCGAGTACGACCGTTCCTGGAAGATGGCCATCGCGAGGAGGACGGGTGCGCATCACCTCCGGCCGGCTGCGTTCCGGCCGGACAGGTGGGGTCCTGGCGACCTTGCCGCAGCTGCCCGCGGGCAGCTGCCGGAATCGACGGGATGGCTCATCGATCGTTCGACGTCGACGGTGGCGCTCGCGACGACGCGCACCGCGACGATCGGAAGTGCCGACAGGCGCCTCGCATTCCTGTGCTTCCACGACCTCGATGTCCGCGGCGGGCGCGAACGCGAGAGCGCTGCCTCGCTGGACTCACTAGGCCGGGAGATCCGGCGCATTGCGCAGTCGATGAAGGGGCTCGAGGGCTGTACTCACTGCCGAGGCTCGGGATGGCACGAACGCGCACGAGGCGTCGTCGACCTATGCGAATGCCGCCTGACGCTGGCGCGGACGCGGGTCGAGGCGATGACCGTCACGCTGCTGGCGGGGTAGGCGCCCCCGGCGACGCGCGGTCGCTCCTACTCCTCACCTTCGTCGCCGTCGGCGAGGCCGTGGGCTCTGCGCGATTCAGACAGCCACTCGTCGATGGTCTCTTCCTCGAGAAGGTCCCGCCAGCTGCTCCGCTGAAGCGCCGCGACGGCGCCCGGGGCAGCGGCCGACTTCGGCCCGGGCAACCAGCCGCGGAAGGTCGCGGTCAGGTGCTCCCTCTCGTCGGACGGGAACCATCCGTCGCCGAGGTCGCAGAACGTCCCGCAGAACCACTCCATGCGCTCGACCTTGTCGGGGTAGGCCACGGGGGTGAGCACCCGGAGCCAGCCGACCAGCATCCCCGCTTCGGCGCCCGCGAACCAGGGGCCGGGTCCAGACGCGGCGGCTTGCCGGACCCGGTTGCCGAGCGCATCCAGGAACTCGCGCGCGTCGGGCTGGGCAACCTTGCGCCAGTCGACCTGTTGCGCAAGCTCGGACAAGACGAAGTCGAAGTCCCGCTCCCTGATCGCGACGCGTACCAGGGCGGGCAGGAGCACCTCGTGGTCGTCCGGGAATGCCTCGCAGAACCACCGGAGGTCCGAGGCGGTCAAGTCGGCGCTGCGAACCAGGGCCCCGAGCACCGCAGCCTTGGCCTCGTCGGCGCCCTGCGCGCAGGTGGACCAGCCGCGATCTTCCAGGATCGACAGCATCCGCGCCGCCGCGACGCTGTCCTTGCAGTGTGCGAGGGCCATGCCGAGCTGCTCGAGGTCCTCCGGCGTGAGAAGGACGCCGGCAGCGGGCCCCCCACGCGCCCGCTGCGCCAACGCCTCGATGTTGCGGTGGAGGTCGTCCACCCATCGCCGAAAGGCCGCAGGGTCGGACGCGACGGGAAGGTCGAGAGGCTCGTTCGGCATGATGTTCAACCTCCAGGCGGCCGATCGAGTCTACTACGCTCACCGCAGTAGACAGTGAGGACGGTGGTCGTCATGGCCTCGCAGGGCAGGTCCCGGCACGCTTGGAGGCTCCCATGCCACGCGGCCGCGACCAGAAGCTCCTCGACGCCATTGGCGCGCGGGTCGCGCGCATCCGGCGCGAGCGGGGCCTGAGCCAGGAGGCGCTCGCGGCCAGGGTCGGTGTCCAGCCCGAGTCCGTGTCGCGGTGCGAGACGGGCCAGAGCGGGTTGTCGCTCCACAACCTCGCGCGCCTGGCGGCCGCGCTCGACGTCTCGCTCGGCGACCTCGTCGACGTCGAGCGGCCGTCGCCTGAGCCGGCACGTCGCCCCGATGTGGCCGCGCTCCTGCGTGCCTACGACGGGCTCGACGATCGCGGCCGGGCCCTCGCCCTGCGCCTGGTCAAGGACGTCGCGGCGGCGTGGCCAAGGACCGAGGCGGAGCCCGGCGCGCCCGGTCAGAGCACGCCCGAGGGATCGCAGTCGGGCGGGTGACCCTCGCACTTTGCCTGTCCCGAACTGAGTCGCAGTACGCATTCTCGGCCTACTTCCACGGTAGTACGTACTTCCTGGAGGTACGCCCGGTGTAGCAGTAGAATTCAGGCATGGAGCGCATGGTCGTCACCGTGTTCCTCGACGCCCACGAGGCGGAGCTGGCGCGCCGAGCGGCCCAGGGCCGGCCGCTCTCGGCCTACCTCGCCGACCTCGCCATCGCCGACTCGTCGCTGGCGGGCCCCTACCCGGGCGCGATGGTGGCCAACTCCTCCCGCGGCGCTGCCGAGCGGTTGAGCGTCACGCTCCCCGCGCACGCCTCGGCACAGCTCCAACGGCGCGTAAGGGGCCTGCCTCTTGCGGGGTACCTCCGCGCGCTTCTCCGGGACCTCGACCAACACGGAGCCGACGTGACCCGACTGCCTTCCACCCACTCCCGCCTCCCCCGCAGGCCCGCCGTTCTCCAACGGCCCGCCCCGATGCCGCCGGTCGAGCGGCCACGCCCTTCGGAGTCCACCATGCAAGGCCGCGTCATCGAGCACCCCCACCTCGCGAGGCCGGACGAGGTTCTCCAGGACCTCCTGGACGACCCGGTGCCCTTCTTCCGGCGCAGTCCGCCGGTGACCGCGATCCCCGACCTCATGGAGGGGGTGCCCACCCTCCACCTCGAGCGCATGCGGCCCGGCGAGCGGCGCGTCTACCTGCTCGGCGTCGACTCTCGCACCCGTCAGCCGCTCGGCCTGTCGGAACAACAGGTGACGATGAACTGGGAGGAGTTCGCGGGGGTCGTCGAGGCGGAGGTCGACGCTCACGACCTCCACACCTGCCCGACCGTCTGGTGGCTGGAGGACGGCACGGGCGTCGTGATGGTCGAGGTGTGGTGCGCGGCGGGGAGGCAGCGGGTCGCGTAGGCGGGGACGAACACAAGGACCGGAAGGTTGCGGAGGTGGGGAGCACACGGGCTAAACGGCGGCCAATGCGCCGAATTGCCTCCCTGCCTGGTTCAGAGGCCTCTTCGCGTGGCAAGGAGGTAGGGAAGCAATCACAGCGGTCGAAGCGACTATTTCCCGCAGGAGGCAGCCTACACAGCCTCGTCAATGGCTTGCTTCGGCGGGTACCAACGGTGTGCCGGGATCCCGTCTACGGACCGCTGCTCCTTGCGATAACCGAGTTCCTTCAGGATCTCCGCCACGCGCATCTCGTCCGCCTTGCGCACCCTCTCGAGGGGCTTGCCGATCGCCCCCATGAGGGTCTCGCCGGTGGTGAAGGCCTGACGGCCTTCCGCCCAGTGTGCGACAGCCGCCTTCCAGGTGTCTTCACGACGGAATCGTACGGACGCCCGTTCGAGCATGGCAGCCTCTTCGGCGACAAGGTGCCATCGCTCGCGCTCTCGAAACGCCGCCACGGCCTCGGCCCAGAGCTGGTCGCGGTCGCGCGCGAGCGCCTCGATGTCGACGGTGCCGGAGCGCACGGGCCAGAAGCGGCGAGACCCCGTCGAGTCCTCGATGAACTCCTCGATGTTCGTGGTGCCGGCGAACGCGCTCTGCCGAGGGTAATCGGCACTCCGACGGCCGTAGGGGAGGCGGAACGTGTCCCTGGCTGAGGACAAGAAGGCCTTCACGCGCGTGGGTGGTGCGGAGAGCAACGTGTGGCACTCCTGGAATTCAACGAGCCACTTCCCGCGGATGTTCTCCATGGCGTCCTTCGACCTGAGGTCCAGCGGCGTGTCACAGAACCAGCAGTCGTTGACGGCGAGGATCCGGAGGAACGTCGACTTCATGGTACCTTGACGGCCAAACAGGACGAGCATCGTGTCCAGCTTGCAGCCAGGAAGGAAGGCCCTGGCGACCAAGCCAATCAGGAAGCGCTTGCCAAGCGTGCGATTGAGTGGGGTGTCCTCAGCCCCGGCGTAGCGCCGCAGGAGCTGATCGATTCGCTGCTTTCCATCCCACCGAAGCGAGGTGAGGTAGTTGCGAATGGGATGGAACCGGTGCCGGCGTCCCACGAGCTTTAGCGCATCGTCGACATTGGTCATGCTTGCGGTGATGTCGTACACGCGGTTCAGCCACAGGCGGGCCTCCCCAACACTCTCATCTTCGAGGCGCTCTTCGCCCAGGTAGAGTCGCCCGTCCAGGTCGCTGAACCGGACCCGGCCCGCCCAACGCGGATCCTGTTCGAAGATCAGGTCGAGGTTCACTGGGCAGGACTTCGGCCCTTGCCGTCCCATTCTAAGCTGCTCGGCAACGACCTCGTCGGGCGCGTTGTCTACCGGCCGGACCTCGCCAGACGACCTGGCCACCGCAGGCCGGGGCGCTTCTGGCGCGGGCTCCACGTCGGTCTCCGGGTCTACCGGCCCCAGACCCGCCATCTCGGCCGCGTTATCGTCAGGCAGCATCTTCACGGCCCGCCTCCTTTCTCCAGAGCACGCGGACCGTCCGGCGCCGCGCGGCGAAAGTCTCCACGATCTCCGCCGCCATGCGCTGCCCCGCCTGGCTGTCGTCCAGATGGCGGCGGAGGATGATCGTCGCGCCGTCGGGGATGCGTGCGGCCAAGTCGGTGGTCCAGGATCCCTGCGCGATACCCAAAGTCGCCCACGTGCGGGCGGCAAAGGCTCCGTTGGCTCGTTCCTCGGCCCACTTGCGACGCCTCGCCGCAGTCGCCCATGTCCATGCGTCGGGCTCGCCCTCCGCGATCACGACCCTGTGGTCCCAAACGACACCCTCGTGCTCGCGCTGCCCTCGGAGAAGCGCCTGCGCCATCGGATCGGCGACAACGAGCCCCTTGGACGTGCAGCCCACCGAAAGGATCGACTTCCTCTGGCGCGGAACGTTGAGCAGCCGCCAGCCGTCACCGACCCCATCACGGACGCGGTCGACGGCGCGGAAGCGGACGGCGCGAAGCGCGCCCTCAGCGTCGAAGAGCGGCACAACCAGGCGGTAGAGCGCCCGGAACTCGCCGCGGTCCATGCCGAGGCGTGGGACCCACACAGGCAGGTCGCCCCCAAGAGGAAGGAGCCGCGCGAGATCCAGAGCTGCCATCATTCCGACGTCGAGGTTTCGAAATCGCTCCAGCCACGGGATTGCGGGCTCGGTGCTCCGCGCGGCGTCGAGACGCCCGCAGGCCGCCCACAGACCGGCAACCGAGTCGACCGGCGGGTAGACTGGCGGAGGCGCCTCCTTCCGGGGTGGGGGCGCCATCGGTCGCCGCGGGCCTTCCGGTCGGGAGGCCGGTGCCACGGTGATGCCCACGCGCGCGCCGAGTTCGTCGACGGCCTCTCGAAACGAGAGGCCCCGTGTGCGCCGGGTCCATTCGATGGCGTCGCCGGAGGTCCCGCAGGGGAAGCAGTGGAAGAAGCCTTTCGACGGGATGACGTAGAACGAAGGAGTCCGGTCGTCGTGGAATGGGCAGTGCCCGACGAAGTCCTTCCCCACGCGCTTGAGCGGCACGACGCCCCCAATGAGCGCGACGAGGTCCACGCGAGCGTTGATCTCGTCGATCAGCTGGCGGTCGATCACGGCAGGCGTGTCATCGTTGACATTGCTGCCAGACTTGTTAGGCACGGATGCACCTGTGGGAGCCCCCTCGCCCTCCCGCCGCTTCAACAACCGGCGAGCGAGGGGGCATCCCCGCGAAGGGGAATGTGTGGTAGTCGCCGGGGCCCGGCCCCGCTCCTACCTGTCAGCAGCCCGTGGCGCGAGGCCTCGGCGCTCTTTCACCCACCGTTCCAGTTCCTCGCGGTCGAACAGGACCTTCCGAGGACTGATCCGGTAGAAGGGCACGAACCCCTTGTGGACCCAATAGTGGAGGGTGCCGATCGGGACACCGAGCAGGTCGGCGGCGTGCGAGTACGTGATGAACATGGCGAATCCTCGTTCGGACTTCCGTTGGTCTGGCCCGCAGGACGTCGCCACCCGTCCAAGCACAGGCAGTCTACCAAGGCCCTGGAAATACCGCAACCGTCCGCCAAGCAAGAAGTGGCTTTCGGGGTCGCTATAACGACCCCTTATGGTACCGAAAGTGGGGTCGCGGGCGCGACCCAAAGCTGTAACTTCGCGGACATTTGAACCGGGCGAAAAAAGTTCGTCTCGGGTGCCCCGGCCCCCGTCGACGAGGTACCGGGTCGCCGTCCGTGCCCGCCATCGTCCCCGCCGCCCCCGGCTCGAACCTCCTCGACGACGTCTTCGCGATCTACCGCCGGCACAGCGGCACGCTCGGCTTCCTGCCCCGCGGCGCCTTCGAGGAGTTCGCCGCGGACGGCCACATCCTCGTCGCGACCGAGGGAGAAGGCCCCGTGGGGTACGTGACCTACCGCGTCGGCGGCGACGAGGCCGTCATCGTGCACTTCTGCGTCGACGAGGCCCACCGGGGCAAGGGCATCGCGCGCACGCTGATGGACGCCCTCGTCCGCGAGGTGCAGGGACTCCGGGCGATCCGGCTGTCCTGTCGGAAGGACTACGACGCGAACGCCCTCTGGCCCCGCCTCGGGTTCGTGTGCGAGAGCGAGCGACCGGGACGCGGGGCCGACGCCGCGCCGCTGCTCCTCTGGCGCCGGGTGCTCGAGGAGGCCCCGGCCCTGTACCGCCTCCTCAACGAGGCACGCATCGACCGGCGGCCCAAGGTCGCCATCGACATGAACGTCTTCGTGGACCTCGACGACGCGCGGGCGCGCGGCGAGGAGAGCCGCGCGCTGATCGCCGACTGGGTCGAGGACCTGTTCGCGCTCTGCGTGACCGAGGAGCTGCGCAACGAAATCCACCGAGCGGAGGACGCCGAGACCCGCCAGCGCAGGCGCTCCCGGCTGACCCAGTTCCCGGAGATCGGGGGGAGGCCCGAGGCGGTGGCCGCTCGCCTGGAGATCGTCAACGGCATCCTGCCACCCCCGACTTTGGCCTCGGACGAATCCGACCGCCGGCAGCTCGCCCACGCCGCCGAGGGAGGCGCCATCGCCTTCCTGACCCGCGACCAGGTGCTACTCGATCATGCCGCGGAGCTCCGCGCCGTGGTCGCCGTCCAGGTCATGCGGCCGATGGACTTCCTCCTTTCCCAGGACGAGGAGCGACGGCGACACGCCTACGAACCGGCGCGCCTTCTTGGCACCGCCCTGCAGCGGGTACGCCTCGGGTCTGCGAGCCGGGAGGAGATCGAGACGCGCTTCCAACGCTTCGGGCAGTCCGAGGAGAAGGCGCGCTGGCTCGCACGCTTGCGGGAGGTGCTGGCGCACCCCGACCAGTACGAGGCGTACGCAACCCGGCACCCCGACGGCCGCATCTTCGTCGTCCACGCGCTTCACCTCGGCGACGACGGCGTCGCTACCATGCCCCTCCTTCGGGCGACGAGCGACCCGCTCTCACCGACCGTGCTCAGGCGGGTGCTCGCGGAGGCCCTCGGTGATGCACGGAACGCCGGCGCCACCGTCTTGCGTTGCACGGACGGTGGCGCGCCCCTCGTCGACGAGGCCCTCGCCGACGTCGGCTTCACCCGCATGGGGGAGGACTGGGTGCGCGCCACGTTCGACGGCGTCGGCACGCGCGCGGACGTCCTCGGCCTCGTCGAAGGGAGCTCCCCCGACTCCTTCCGCGACTGGGCGTTCGCCATCGCCTCGTCGTCACCAGACGTAGAGCGCGCCTTCTGGCCGCTGAAGGTCCGCGGCGAGGGCCGCGCCACCTACGTGATCCCGATCCAGCCCTTCTGGGCCCAGGAGCTGTTCGACGCTCAGCTCGCCGAGTCGACCCTGTTCGGCGCGCACGCGCCACGGGCCCTCGGCCTCGAGAATGTCTACTACTCCGCCTCGCCGGTCCGCATCCCCGCGGGGAGCCGCATCCTCTGGTACGTGAGCAAGGAGCGGGGCCGCGTGGTGCGCGAGGTGCGCGCGTGCTCCATCTGCGACGAGACGGTGGCAGGCACCCCTCGCGAGCTCTTCCGCCGATTCCGTCGCCTCGGGGTGTACCGGTGGGAGCACGTGCTGGCGTGCGCCGGTGGTGACGCGCAGGCGTCCCTGCTCACGTACCGTTTCAGCGCGACCGAGCGGTTCGTCCGGCCGATCCCCTGGGCGGAGCTCCAGGAGACGTGGACGCGCCATGCCGGCCACGGCAACCCGGTCGCCGGCCCGGCGGCCATCCCGGAGCCCGCCTTCGCCGAGCTCTACGTGCGCGGGATGGGCTTGTCGTCGCCCGAGGGGCGCCCGGGCGTCCTCGTCTCGATCCACCCCCGCTACGTCGCTGCCATCGCCGATGGGTCGAAGCGCGTCGAGCTGCGCAAGCGGTTCCCTCGGGTGCCACCGGGGACGCCCCTGTGGATCTACGCGACCGAGCCCGTGGCCGCGATTGTGGGGCACGCGAGTATCGACCGGGTCGAGGAAGGCGAGGTAGGCCACATCTGGTCCGCCCACCGCGATAGCGTCGCCGTGAACGAGCGCGAGTTCGCCGCGTACTTCGAGGGCCGCCCGCGCGGGGTCGCCGTCGTGCTCCGCGACTTCGTTCCCCTCCCCCGCCCCATCACGCTGGGCGAGGCTCGCGCGCGCGTGCCCGGCTTCACGCCGCCGCAGAGCTACCGCTACCTCCGCGACGGGCGGCTTACCCGCTCGCCGGCGTAGGCGGGGGATGGCGGGTTGCTTGGCCTCCCAACGGAGGCAGCCGGCGACGCTCAAGAGCGCGGGGCGCCACTCGGGTGAGGGAAGTCATTCCGGGGAGCGAGGACGCGGACCTGCTCAAGCGGCGGGGGGGCACGGATGAGGCGGCGCGCTTCACTTCAGTCGGGAGCCGAACCCGGGCGGGAGCACGACGTCCCACGCGGCCCGGATCTCCGCACGGTGCTCCACTTCGCGGTCGGAAAGCCACGCGAGCACGACGTCCTCCCGCGCGGACGGCTCGATACGGTCCCGGCACCACGCCTCCAGCTCCGACACGCTCACCGGAGGCGCCTCCGGCAGCTCGGCCAGGGGGATGGCCGTGCCGAAGGGCGGCCCTTCGTCCCAGTCCCACTCGACGAAGAGGTCGTGCCGGTCGAACTTCACGCGGTGCAGCGCGTACCCGAGGCGACCGCCGTGCAGGACAGCTATGCCTACGCCCCCGTTGCGGGCGTGGATGATGTACGCGCGGCCGGGGACGATGGTGTCCTTAGGGATCCGACGCGCGAGGAGCGGCGCTTCGCGTTCCATTCAGACCCTGCCTCCCGTGAGGTGCCGGCTGAGCTCTACAGCGGCAGGTGCGCCCACGGGCGAAGCTCGCGCGGGGCGACGTCCCCACCCTTCCACCAGAGCACGCGCAGGTCGTTCCACGGATCGTCGTCGCGGTAGCCCTCCGGCAGCAGCACGAAGCCCACTTCCGCGCCATTGCCCGCGAGGGCGCCCCCGTACCAGCGGAGGAGGTTCGTGAGGCTGGCGGTGAGCTTGTCGCGGCGGGCGACGCCGGACTCGACGTCCGTGGATCCCACCCGCGCCAGCATCAAGCGGAGGGGGCTGCCGACCATGAGGAGCTTGTAGAAGTCCCACGAGTAGTCGTCCGCGAGCGTGATGCTGTCGCCCACGCCGTGGTCCGTCGCCATCTCGCTCTCGGCGGTGAGGAGCACCGGAGCGGAGGCGTTCCAGTCGTGCACGGTGTAGTCGAGCAGGATCTCGTACGAGTGGTACTCGTGCGCACCCCACACCCGCTCGCGGAGCTTCGTGCGCTCGTCTCGGTGGTTTTCCCCGTGCATGTTCACGCTGAGCGAGAGCTTGGCGTGTTCGGGGTAGCGCGCCAGCGCCGCACGCATGACGGTCGCCCACGCCCACGTGGTCGCCTGCCCCTGGCCGTCCCGCCCGGGCCCCGGCCACCAGCGGTCCGGCGCCTCCGGGGCGTACACCCGCGCGGCGTCCGCGTAGGCCTGATCGAACCAGTCTCGCAGCTCCTCCACGCTCATCGGAGCACCTCCGTACGGGGCGCCTAACCGGACGTGCGCCCGTCTGCGGCTCACCCTCTCGCCCCCCGGATCGCCCTCACCTCCCCCTCCCCCTTCGGCACCGCGTCCTTGAGCGCGCCCCAGTCCTCGCTGAAGGCGTCCGGCGCGAGGTGCGCGTACCGCTGGGTCATCTGCACGCTCTTGTGGCCGAGAATCTTCTGGAGCTTGAAGATGTCCTTCCCGGCCATCACCCAGTGGCTCGCGAACGTGTGCCGCAGGTCGTGGAAGGTGATCGCGGACTCGCGCCGGCGGCCCTTCACCGGCTCAACCGCCTCCACCAGCTTCGCGCGCACGAGGCAGGCCTGGAAGGTCTCCTGCAGGACCCGCGCGGAGGGCTGCCGCATCGTGCCGGAGGGGTTCGGGAACACCAGGTCGTGAGAGCCGCAGCGGAGCTTCCACGCGCGGAGCACGGGGAGCAGCGGATCGAGGATCGGCACGTGGCGGATCGACCCCGTCTTCGTCGGCTTGTCGTAGCTTCGCTTCACCGTAATGAGGCGCACCTTCTCGTCGAAGTTCACGTCCTCCCACCGGAGCCCGAGGAGCTCGCCCGCGCGCATGCCTGTGTAGACCGCGGCGGCGTAGAGCTCCATCACGCCGGCGTCCTCGTCCTGCGCAGCGACGAGGAGCTTCCGGATCTCCTCGGTGGTGCGGAGCCAGCCGTACTCCTGCTCGACGAGGCGCGGCTTCTTGATCCGCGGCGCGTGCCGCAGCCACCCGAGGTCGACCGCGTAGTTCAGCATCGCGATCAGCAGGGTCAGGTGGTTGTGGATGGTCTTCGGCGACAGGTGCCGCCGGCCACGCGTGTAGCCGTTCACGCGGTCGACCGAGACCTGAGCGAGCAGGAGCCCGCCGAGCGCGGGGCGCAGGTGCGCCTCGATGATGCTCTTGTCGTCCTTCTGGCTCCGCTTCACCGCCGTGCGGTGGTCGATCCAGTAGGTGCAGAGCTCGTCGAAGGTGTGCGGCTCGGGCGGGCGCTCGTCCACGCCGACGCGGATGCGCTCGGCCTCCGTGCGGCGGGCGTCGAGGTACTTCTGCGCGTCGGCGCACCGCTCGAAGAGCTTCGAGCGGCGCTTGCCGTCGGCGTCGAGCCACCGGACGCGCCACCCGTCCCGGAAGCGTTCAGGCCTGGCTGCTTTCGACATTCGGACCCTCGGGGTGAAGAAGCGGATGGGGGTCCGAGTCCATCGCTTCCTGGGGGGCAGGCGGTCCCTGTGGTCACACAGTGGTCACAAGGGGGTGTTTCGGGGTGCCTTCCTCTCGCCCAAAATCGAGTATCTAAGGTGGTTGCGGGGGTAGGATTTGAACCTACGACCTTCGGGTTATGAGCCCGACGAGCTACCTGGCTGCTCCACCCCGCGGCGGTGACCCCCTCTTATCCTTCCGCGCCTTCTTGTCAACGCGCTTCGCGATCCACTCGGGGTCGGCCTTGGCGAAGCCGGTCTTTCGCGGACGCGCCTTGCGGCCGGCCGCCGACGGGGCGATCCCTTCCGCGAGATCGCGCAGGCGGGCGACCTCCTCGGCGGTCAGCGCGCGGACCTCGCCGCGCTCCATGCCGCGGATGCTGATGGTCGCGAACGACACGCGCGTGAGCTTGCTGACGGGGTGCCCCACCTCCGCGAGCATGCGCCGCACGAGGCGGTTGCGGCCCTCGGTCACGGTGATCTCGAGCCAGCAGTTGCCGGTGTCGGTGGTCTTCACGACGCGCACCTTCGCCGGCGCGGTCTTGCCGTCCTCGAGCATCACCCCCTTCTCGAGGCGCTCGATCGTCCGGTCGCTCGGCGTCTTCCACACCTTGGCGAGGTAGCGCTTCGGCACGGTGCCGGCCGGATGGGCGAGCTTGTGCGCGAGCGCGCCGTCGTTCGTGAGCAGCAGCGCGCCCTCGGTGTTGATGTCGAGCCGCCCCACGGGCTCGACGCGCTCGCCGAGGTTGGGCAGCAGCGTCAGCACGGACTTGCGCCCCTCGGGGTCGTTGCGCGACGTGATGAAGCCCTTCGGCTTGTAGAGCAACACGTAGAGGAGCCGCGGCGCCCGCGAGATCGGCTTGCCGTCGATCCGGATCTCCTTCGTGTCGACGTCCACCGGGAACGCGGGATCGGTCACGACCTCGCCGGCGACGGTCACGTGGCCCTCGCCGATGATCCGCTCGGCCTCGCGCCGGCTCGCGACGCCGCGCGCGGCGAGCACCTTGGCGAGACGCTGCTTGCCTTCTTCCACGGGTCAGTCCTCCAGCCGCAGCACCGCGAGGAAGGCCTCCTGCGGCACCTCCACGCTGCCCACCGCCTTCATCCGCTTCTTCCCTTCCTTCTGCTTCTCGAGCAGCTTGCGCTTGCGGCTGATGTCGCCGCCGTAGCACTTCGCGGTCACGTCCTTGCGCATCGCCTTCACGGTGGTGCGCGCGATGACCTTGCTGCCGATCGCCGCCTGGATGGCGACCTCGTACATCTGCCGCGGGATGAGGTCCTTGAGCTTCGACGCGAGCGCCTGCCCCTTGTGGAAGCTCACGCTCCGGTGGCAGATCGTGGAGAGCGCGTCGACGGGCTCCCCGTTGACGAGGATGTCGAGCTTCACGAGGTCGCCGGGCTCCCAGCGCACGATCTCGTAGTCCATCGACGCGTAGCCGCGGGACACGCTCTTGAGCTTGTCGAAGAAGTCGAACACGACCTCGGCGTACGGGATCTCGTACGTGAGGATCACGCGCCCGGGGCCCGCGTACTCGAACTTCTTCTGGCGACCCCGCCGGTCCTCGCAGAGCTTCAGCAGGTTCCCGAGGTAGGCCTCGGGCGTGTGGATCGTCAACGTGGCGATCGGCTCCTCGATCGACTCGATCTCGACGAGCGGCGGGAGCTTCGACGGGCTGTGGATCTGCACCCGATCGCCGTTCTTCTTGTTCACCTCGTACACGACGCTGGGCGCCGTGGTGATGAGGTCGAGGTTGTACTCGCGCTCCAGGCGGTCGTGGATGACCTCCATGTGGAGCAGGCCGAGGAAGCCGACGCGGAACCCGAAGCCGAGCGCGTCGCTCGTCTCGGGCTCGAAGTTGAAGCTGACGTCGTTGAGCCGGAGCTTCTCGAGGCTCTCGCGGAGCTCGCCGTAGTCGGCGGAGTCCGTCGGGAAGATGCCCGAGAAGACCATCGGCTTCACCTCCTTGAAGCCCGGCAGCGGCCCCGCCGCGGGCTTGAGGAAGTGCGTGACCGTGTCGCCGACCTTCGCGTCGGCGAGCGTCTTGACGTTCGCGACGATGTACCCGACCTCGCCGGCCGAGAGCTCCGGCCGGTCGATCGCCTCGGGCGAAAAAACGCCGAGCTTCAGCACGTCGTAGGCGGTCGCCGTCGCCATGAACTTGATGCGCTCGCCCTTCTTGAGCACCCCCTCCTTGACGCGCACGAGGATGATCACGCCCACGTAGGGGTCGAACCAGCTGTCGAAGATGAGCGCCTGCAGCGGCGCGTCGCGATCGCCCTTCGGGGCCGGGATCACCTCGCAGATCGCGTCGAGCAGGGCCTCGATCCCCTCCCCCGTCTTCGCGGACACGAGCTGGGCGTGCGAGATGTCGATGCCGACGTTGTCCTCGAGCTGCTGCAGGACCCGGTCGGGGTCGGCGCCGGGCAGGTCGATCTTGTTGACGACCGGGATGATCTCGAGGTCGTTCTCGATGGCGAGGTACACGTTCGCGAGCGTCTGCGCCTCGACGCCCTGCACCGCGTCGACCACGAGCAGCACGCCCTCGCACGCGGCGAGCGCGCGGCTGACCTCGTAGCCGAAGTCCACGTGGCCCGGCGTGTCGATGAGGTTGAGCGCGAAGTCCTTCCACGCCATCGTCGCCGTCTGCGCCTTGATGGTGATGCCGCGCTCCCGCTCGATGTCCATCTTGTCGAGGTACTGCGCGCGCATCTCGCGCTCGGGGACCGTGCCGGTCTTCTGGAGGAGGCGATCCGCGAGCGTGCTCTTCCCGTGGTCGATGTGGGCGATGATCGCGAAGTTGCGGATCTTTTCGAGGGGGGCGGACATGGGCCCGGCGGACTAACCCGCCGCCGGATCAGCCGCCGTTGGATTCGCCGGGCGTGGGCGTCACCGCGGCGCGCCAGTCGAGCGAGCCGTCGGGCACCCGGGCGGCGGCGAGGTCCGGAGGGCACGCGCCGTACTCGATGGCGTCGAGGTGATCGCCGCCCGGGTAGAAGAGCCCGATCTGCCCGCCCCCCGCGTCGAGGTCGAACGCGAGGTGGTCGGGCCCCACCTCCGGTCGCGCGTCGGCCCAGAGCACGAGCCACCCGCCCGCGGGCACGACGAGGCCGCCCCGGAGGGGATCGCCGGGCGTCTCGACGTCGTCGCTCAGCGAGTAGCCGTCGAGGACGAGGTCGGCGTCGCCGCCGTTCCAGAGCTCGATCCACTCGCCGAATTCGCCGGTCTCGTCGGCGTTGAACGAGGTGTTGTCGGCGAGGAACTCGTTGACGGCGAGGAGCACGGGGCCCGCGGTGTCGGCGGCGCTGTCCGCCTCCGCGCCGGTGTCGTCCGCCTTCTCGTCCGGCTCGTCCGGGAGCGGGCAGCCGGCGAGCAGGATCGCTACGGCCGCCCGATGCACTGGTACTCGAAGCCCAGCGCGCGCAGGTCCGCCGGGCTCCAGATGTTGCGCCCGTCGAAGAGCACGGGCCGCTTCATCTCGCCCTTGAGCTTCTCGAAGTCGGGGCTGCGGAACTCGTTCCACTCGGTCACGAGCAGGAGCGCGTCGGCGCCGTGGGCGGCCTCCATCGGACGCGCGGCGTACGTGATGCGCTCGCCCAGCACGCGGCGGGCCTCGTGCATCGACTCCGGGTCGTAGGCGACGACCTTCGCGCCGGCGGCGAGCAGCTGCTCGATGATGACGAGCGACGGCGCCTCGCGCATGTCGTCCGTCTCGGGCTTGAAGGCGAGGCCCCAGACGGCGATGGTGAGCCCGGAGAGGTCCTTGCCGTACCGGGCCTGCACCATGTTGGCGAGCAGATGCTTCTGGTCCTCGTTGACGGCCTCGACGGCGGCGACGACCCGCATCTCCACGCCGTACTCGCGCGCCGTCTCCACGAGCGCGCTCACGTCCTTCGGGAAGCAGCTCCCGCCGTAGCCGACGCCCGGGAAGAAGAAGCGCATGCCGATGCGCGAGTCGGTGCCGGCGCCCTTGCGCACCTGGTCGACGTCGGCGCCGACGCGCGCGCACAGCTGGGCGATCTCGTTGATGAACGAGATCTTCGTCGCGAGGAACGCGTTCGCCGCGTACTTGCAGAGCTCGGCCGAGCGGTTGTCCATGAACAGGATGGGCTTGCCCGTGCGCACGAGCGGCGCGTAGAGGTCCTCCATCAGCTTCTTCGCCACGTCGTTGGCGACGCCGCAGACGATGCGGTCCGGCCGGAGGAAGTCGTCGATGGCGGCGCCTTCCTTGAGGAACTCGGGGTTGCTGACCACCTCGTAGCGGTGGCTCATCTTGCCCCTGAGCACCTCGCGCACCTTGTCGGCGGTGCCGACGGGGACGGTGCTCTTGATGATGAGCGTGACGTCGCCCTCCGCGTGGGCGGCGACCTCCAGCGCGACGCCGAAGATGCCGGACAGGTCCGCGCTGCCGTCGGCGGCGGGCGGCGTCCCGACGGCGACGAACACGACGCGGCTGTGGGCGAGGGCCTGGGCGAGGTTGCGCGTGAAGCTCAAGCGCCCTTCGCGCACGTTGCGCTCGATCAGCTGGTCGAGCCCGGGCTCGTAGATGGGGACCTTGCCGGCCGTGAGCGCGCCGATCTTCCCCTCGTCCGAGTCCACGCAGGCCACGTTGTGGCCGAGGTCGGCCATGCAGGTGCCCACGACGAGGCCGACGTAGCCGGTGCCGACGACGGAGATGTTCATGCCCGGGCGCTTATCGGAGTCGCCCGCGCGTGTCGCGCGGCGGTGTTTAGCTGAGCCTCCATGCGACCCTTCCTGAGCGCGCGGTGGGAGCGCGTCCTCCTCGTTGCCTGGGCGGTGCCCGACCGCCTCGTCACTCCCCTCGTCGGCCCGGGCCTCCGGCTCGACCGCGTGCGCGGCTCCGCCGTCGTGACGCTGCTGGCGTACGACCGCGTGGGCACGCGCGCGTACGGCCTGCACCTGCCCGACGGGCCCGTGCTCGACTTCCGGGTCCACGTCCGCGACAGCAGCCGGCGCGGGCACGTGAGCCTCCGTCGCTTCGGCAGCAAGCGCATGCACGCGTGGGCGTGGCGCCTCGGCACCGGCGAGAGCGAGCGCGTCGTGCCCTACGGCCGCGAGGGCGAGGACCACGTCGTGCAGTTCGCGAACCGCCCCCACCTCGTCGGCTGGTCCGCGAGCGGCGCGCTCGTCCACCCCGGCCCGGGCTCGGTCGAGCAGGACCTGCTCGAGCGCCGGTTCGGCTACGTCGGCAACGCGACGACCCGTTTCTACCGCCTCGAGCACCCGCTCTGGCGCACGTGGGAGAAGGCCGAGGCGAAGCTCGACGTGCAGTTCGGCCTGCTGCTCGGCGCGTCGTGGTCGTTCCTGTGCGGCGAGGTCCCGATCGCCACGCTGCTCGCCGAGGGCAGCGAGGTCAGCGCGTGGCCCGCGCGCGCGTGGGACGGCGGCGCGGACGACCGGAAGGTGCCGGAGTTGGCGCACGGGGTGTAGGGACGGCTGCGCCGTCCCTACGGCTTCGGGCTTCAGGCTTCGGGCTTCAGGCTGGTTTTCTTGGGGACGGGGTCCCGCCCGCTTCACGCAGGAGCCGCGCCGCCACCCGCCCCGCACCGTCCGCGACCACCGGCGTGGGCATGGGCCGGGCGAGGGCCTCGCGGATCGCCGTCGAGACGTCCCGCCCCACGACCTTGACGTCGCCGCGGGCGAGCATCGCCGCCTCCATGAACGGCGCCTCCGGGAAGCTCCCGCGGTCGAGCCACACGATGCGCGTCCCCGCCGCCGCGCACTCCGCGAAGATGCCGTAGCCGGGCTTCGTGAGCACGACCTGCGCGCGGGCGACGAGGTCCGGGAACCGCACGCCCTCCGCCCAGTCGCAGTCCTCGCGCTCGATGCGGGGCATGGGCGGCGCGAGCAACCACCGCACGCCGGCGATCCGCGGGAGCCAGTCGGCGAGCCCGTCGAGCCCGAAGCCGCCGAAGCTCACGAGGACCCTGCCGGCGACGCGCTCGCCCGCGCCCGGCCGCGCGACGAGGCCCACCCGCTCGACGTGACGGAAGCCCCGCAGCCCCGGCCCCGGCCACAGCTCCAGCCCCTCGTGCGGCGCCTGCCAAGCGGCGAACCGCGTCGCCCAGTCCGCCAACGCCGGGTAGTGCCCGTAGATCCACGCCCAGTCGAAGTTCCCGACCGCGACCGCCCGCACCCCCGCCCGCCGCGCCGCCTCGAGCGCGGTCGGCGCGGTGTCGGCGACCACGACGTCGTAGGGGGCGAGCGCCGCCGCGATCGCGTCGATCGCTCGCTCCGAGCACCGCTCCTCGAGCAGGACCCGCGTCCGGTCGAGGTCCTCGCGCAAGCTGTCGCGCTGGGCGAGCCCCACGTCCACCGCCCACGTCACGCGCGGCAACGGGTCCTCGACCAACGTGGCCGCGGTGAAGACGGTCGGGGACGCCCTCCGCGCCACCAGCTCGCGCCCGATCGCGAGCTGCCGCGTCAGGTGCCCGAAGCCGTGCGCCGTACAGACGAGGGCGATCCGCACGTCGACCGCTAACGCGGTCGACGAGTCGTCAGTTGTCAGTGGTCAGTTCCAACTCGCGACCGACGACTGACGACTGACGACTGACAACTGACTACCACCCCGCCGCCGCCGCCCTCCGCTCCCGCGGCCGCTCCGGGCGCGCCGCGAGCTGCATGCGGATGGCGCGCACCACCGCGTCGTGCGCCGGCATGCCGCGCATCGTGCGCAGGATCGGCAACGCGAGATCGAGCGCGAGGGCGAGCTCCGGGTCCGGCAGCTCCCCGTCCGCGACCTCGATCGCCGCGCGCTGCGCGAGCCAGCGGAGCCGCGACTCGCCGCGCAGGTCGGGCAGGCCCACGGCCGCGGCGGCGGCATCGGCGAGCCGCGCGCCGTCGACGACCGGCGTGCCCACGCGCACGTGCATCCAGTCGAGCGCCGCCTTGGGCGTGACCCCGGGCGAGAACTCCCGCACGCGGGCCCGCGTGTAGCGCCCGGCGACCCGCATCCCGGCGAGGTCCGGGAGGCTCGAGGCCTCCCACGTCGGGTCGTCCGGGTCGTCCACGGCGATGGCGCGCATGGCCGTGCGTACGGCGCCGCCGTCCCGCAGGGGCTCCACCCACGCCGCGACGTTCCACGGAAGGCCGTGCGCCCAGAAGCACACCGCGTCGCTGTCCGCCGCGAAGAGGGCGCGGAGGCCGTCGCCGGCGGCGCGGAACGCGATGAGCCCGTGCGGGCGCCCTCGCCCGAGCACCTCCCGCGCGAGCGCGCGGCGGCTCTCGGTGTCGCGGGCGAGCGGCCGCCCGTCACGGCGGCGGAGGGTGAGCTGGCAGGCGTAGGGGCGCATGACCCCCAGCCTGGTCACCGGCCGCTAGATCGTCAAGCTTCTATCCGACGTATACACGCTTCAGCCGGGCGACCATCTCGATGCGCTCCTCGGCCACCCGGTTGGCCGCGCGGGCCGTCGTCGTGCCCTCGCTCTTGGCCTTGTTGATGACGCGCTTGAGCGTGTTGAAGATGCTCGCCGCGTCGCCCATCGCTTTGTCGTGCGAGTAGCCCTTGAGCTCGCTGTACACGTTGATGAGGCCGCCGGCGTTGATGACGTAGTCGGGCGCGTAGGTGATGCCGCGCTCGGAGAGCGCCTCGCCGTCGCGCGTCTCGTCGTCGAGCTGGTTGTTGGCGCCGCCCGCGATGATCGGGGCCTTGATCAGCGGGATGGTGCGCTGGTTGATGATGCCGCCGATCGCGCAGGGCGCGAGCACGTCGCAGTTCGCGCGGTAGAAGTCGTCGCCCTCGACCACGCTGCCGCCGAACTCCTCGATGCAGCGGGCGAGCCGCTTCTGGGAGATGTCGGCGTAGAGCAGCGAGGCGCCCGCCTCGTGGAGGTACTTCGCGAGGTAGTAGCCGACGTTGCCCACGCCCTGGATGGCCACGGTGCGGCCGGCGACGTCGGGGCTGCCGTAGATGACCTCGAGGCACGCGCGGATGCCGTGGAAGCAGCCCCACGCCGTCACCGGGGAGGGATCGCCCGAGCCGCCGCCCGAGCCGGTGACCCACTTCGTCTCGCGGCGGATGTTGTCCATGTCCTCGACGGAGGTGTTCATGTCCTCCGCCGTGATGTAGCGGCCGCCGAGCGTGTCGACGTGGCGCCCGAACGCGCGGAACATCGCCTCGCTCTTCATGGAGGGCTCGCCGATGATGACGGCCTTGCCGCCGCCGAGATCGAGGCCCGCCACCGCCGCCTTGTAGGTCATGCCGCGCGAGAGCCGGAGCACGTCGCGGACCGCCTCGGCCTCCGACGCGTAGTCGTAGAGCCGCGTGCCCCCCAGCGCGGGGCCCAGCGTGGTGTTGTGGATCGCGATGATCGCCCGCAACCCCACGTCGTCGTTGCGGCAGAACACGATCTGCTCGTGGTCGTACGAAGCGAGCTGCTCGAAGAGGCTGGACATGCGCGGCTCCAGGAGGGGCCGAAGTCTATCCCGCGTCGCCTGCCCGGTCAGCTGCGAATCGCGCGGCCATGCGCGCCCGGGCGATCTTCGCGACGTCTTCGGGAGGCGTGTCCCACGCGACCACGACGGCCCCCACCGGCGCCCACTGCCGGGGGTCCGTGGGCCCGAAGACGGACACCACGGGCGCGCCCACCGCAGCCGCGAGGTGGCCCACGCCGCTGTCCGGGGCCAGCACCACCGCCGCGCCCGCGAGGATCGCGACCAGCTCGGGCAGATCGGGCCGAAGCTGGGCCCACGCCTCGCCCTCCTCCACCGGACCGCCGACCCACGCGACCTCGCCGAGCAGCGCCGCCGCGGCGCGCCAGCGCTCCATCGGCCAGCGCTTCCCGGCGCCGCCGGAGCCGGGGGCGATCACCACCCGGCGCGATCCGTCGTCCCGGGCGCGCACCCGCGGCACGAGGTCGACCGCCCCGACCGCGCGCCCGAAGTGCGTCGCCGCGTGCACGCCCTCCGGCGGCATCGGCGCTATCTCGAACACCTCGGGAATCCCCGCCTCCCGCATCGCCTGCGCCGCCGTCGGCGCGAAGGCGACCCCGCGGTCCCACCCCCCGGATCGCCAGTCCCACTCCACGCGCCTCGCCCCTTCCGGCAGGAGACAGCCGTAGCGGGCAGGGCACGCCACGTCGCAGGGGACGAGGGCCTGGATGGCGGGAAGCGAGAGGACGAAGTCGCCCAGCGCGCCCGAGCGGACAACCAGCGTCACGGGAGATGCAACCGCCAAGACGCCAAGGAGGCGCCAAGAGCGCCAAGCGAGAGAGAGGGCTTCGCCGTTTCAACCATCTTGGCGTCCTCGGCGGGCCTTGGCGTCTTGGCGGTTCATCCCACCGCCTTCAGCGCGGGAAAACCGGGACGGCGCAGGTAGTTGGCGAAGAACCCGTCACACTCCCCGTCCCGCGCGCAGAAGCGGCAGCCCTCGTCCTTGTGGAAGGCGACGACGTCGGGGAAGAACATCAGGGCTTTGTCGAGCTGGTGGTCGGCGTCGACGTACCAGCGGTTGGCGGTGCGCGTGAGGAGGCGGGCGAGCTCGCCGAGGTAGCAGGCGGGCAGGCCCTTGAGCGACACGGCGACCCCGCCGGCCTCCACCGCGGGCACCACCTCCCGCAGGGCCGCGACCGCCCGCGGGGCCGGCGGCGCCTCGCTCGCCGTCGCGCCGTCCACCGGGAACGGGAACGAGATCGCCAGCGACCGCGCCCGCCCCGCCACCGCCACCCGCCCGATCGCGGGCAACAACGGCAGCGCCGCGCTGGAGAGCACCGCGTTCGCCACCACCGGCACCCCCGCCGCGTTCGCCCCGGCCAGCGCTCGCGCGCCCGCCGCCAGCGTGGCCCCGGACTCGCCGGGCTGCAGCGGCAGCACGAGCAGGTCCACCGGCAGCGCCGCGGGCGCCATCCCCTCGAGGTCCTCCACCCCCGCGTGCAGCGTGACGCGCCGCACCCCGAGCGAGCGCGCCAGCGCGCACAGGCCCGGCAGGTCCGCCCGCGACGCCGCCCCCACCCCCGAGAACACCACCGACTCCACCGGCGCGCCGCGCGGCGTCTGCGCGGTGAAGTGGCGCAGGTTGGCCTCGACCTCCTCGGTCGACATGCTCCGCGTGGGCACCGGCGCGCCCGCGCGGACACGCCCCGGGTAGCTGCGTTGCAGCCGGATCTGCAGGGCTTTCGGGCGCGGGGTCGCGCCCGCGCCGGTCCAGGTCAGCATCGCAGAGCCTTACCCGCCTCAAGTCCCCGATGGTACGGTAGGGGCCGCCAAGTGGAGGCGTTCTTGCCGTCCGTCGCTCGCACCTGCCTGCCGCTCGTCGCGCTCGCGGCCTGCTCCTCGAAGTGGGAGCCGGTCGACAGCGGCCCGACGGGGCCGAACCCGCCCGAGGTCTACCTCACGGAGCCGGGCCTCGGCACGACGTGGTCGGTGGAGGACGCCATCCCCGTCCGCGCGATCGTCACCGACGATCTCGACGATCCCGCCTCGCTCGTCGTCGAGATCCGCTCCGACCTGCAGGGCGTCGTCGCCACGCCCACGCTCACCGACGACGGCCAGCTCGACACCACCGTCACCCTCGACGTCGGCACCCACCAGCTCGTGATCGCCGCCTTCGACAGCCTGTCGAACGAGGGCACCGACGACACCACCATCCGCGTGACCGACGCCGGCCAGCCCACCCAGCCCGCCGTCGACGTCGAGCCCTCCGCGCCCGTCACCGGCGACACGCTGACCGCCACGATCCTCGTCGAGTCCACCGACCCCGAGGGCGACGCCTTGACCTACGAGTGGAGCTGGACGGTCGACGGCGTCGACGCCGGCCTCGACGGCACGGAGGTCGCCGGCGCGCTCGTGTCCGCAGGCGAGACCTGGGAGGTCACCGTCGTCGCGACCGACGGCACGAACACCTCGGCGCCGGCCACGCGCAGCGTCGTCGTCGGCAACGCCCCGCCCGACCCCGGCACCCCCTACGTCACGCCCGAAGCCCCGGCCCCCGGCGACGACCTCACCTGCAACCACGCCGATCCCGTCGACCCCGAGGGCGACGCCTTCACCGTCGCCTACGCCTGGATCGTCGACGGCGCGCAGGTCGGCGAGGCGGGCCCGGTGCTCGCCGGCGACACGCTCGAGCGCGGCGACGCCGTGTATTGCCGCGTGCTCGTCGACGACGGCGTCGTCACCGAGTACGACTCCGACCCCGTGTGGATCGGCAACGCGCCGCCGTCCGTCGTCGCCGTCACCGTCACGCCGACCGCCGCCACCGAGTCGACCACGCTCACCTGCGCCGCGTCCGGCGCCTCCGACCCCGACGGCGACGCCATCACGCTCGCGTACCGCTGGGTGGTGGACGGCGTCACGGGCGGGACGGGCACCCGCCTCGACGGCGCGTCCTTCTCGCGCGGCGACGCCGTCGCCTGCGAGGTGACGCCGTCGGACGCCTACGCCGCCGGCGACACCGTCACCAGCGCCACGATCACCGTCGACAACAGCGCCCCCACCGCGCCGAGCGTGTCCTTCGTCCGCACCGACCTCGTCCCCGGCGTGGACGCCGAGTGCGTGGTGGTGCGCGAGTCCGACGACGCCGACGGCGACGCGATCGTGTACGAGTGGTCCTGGGAGGTCGACGGCGTGCCCTCGTCGGTCACGACGTCCACCTTCGACACCTCGACGCTCGACCCCGGCGACGTGCTCACCTGCCTCGCGACGCCCGACGACGGCTACGACTTCGGCAGCCCCGGCAGCGCCGATCTGCCCCTCGGCGAGCCCACCGCCGGCGACGTCGGCCTCGCCGACGCCTTCGCGACCGTCACGGGCTCCTCCGCGAGCGGGCAGTTCGGCAAGGCCGTCGACGTCGTCGACGACATCGACGGCGACGGCCTCGCCGAGCTGGTGATCGGCGCCCCCCGCGGCGACGGCGCCACGTACGGCGCGGCCTACGTCTTCACCGCCGCGGACCTCGCCGTGGGCGGCGACCTCACCGACGCCGACGCCACCTGGTCGTGGGTCGGCCACACCGCGGGCGACTACCTCGGCGCCACGCGCGGCGTCGCGGGCGCCGGCGACGTCGACGGCGACGGCATCGGCGACGTGCTGGTGAGCGCCCCCTGGGAGGACACCGCGGGCACCGACGCCGGCCTCGCCTACCTGCTCTACGGCGGCGAGGCGTGGACGGCCGGCGCCGACGTCTACGACGACGCCGCCGCGCGCCTCACCGGCGTGACCGGCGACTGGTTCGGCGCGCGCATGGCCGCCGGCGACCTCGACGGCGACGGCATCTCCGACCTCGTCCTGACCGGCCCCTACAACGACCTCGGCGGCAGCAAGGCCGGCGTGCTCGCCATGTTCGAGGGCGACGACGTGCGGCTGTCCGGCACGCTCGCGGTCACCTCCGCCGACGCGCGCGTGACCGGCGCGGTCGCGGGCACCGAGCTCGGCTGGTCGCTCGACGTGCTCGGCGACATGGACGGCGACGGCTACAACGACGTCGCGGTCGGGATCTTCTACGACGACACCAACGCCGCCGACGCCGGCGCCGCGGCCGTGATCAGCGGCCGCGACCTCGCCGGGCAGGACACCTTCGAGGACGTCGCGTTCCTGATCGTCCGCGGGCTCGCCGCCGGCGATCGCTTCGGCTACGACGTCGCCGGGGTGGGCGACGTCGACGGCGACGGGCTCGAGGACGTGTTGCTCGGCGGCTACCTCTCCGACGAGGCGGGCACCGACGCCGGCTCGGCCGCGCTCTTCTTCGGCGCCGCGGGCATGAACCGCGAGGTCGACGCCGACGCGGCCGACGCGTCGTTCACCGGCGACGCCGCCGGCGACCAGTACGGGAGCTGGATGTCCGCCGCCGGCGACTTCGACGCCGACGGCATCGCCGACTTCCTCGTCGGCGGCCCGCGCAGCGCGGCGGGCGGCCCCTCCGCGAGCGGCGCGGCCTACCTGTACCTCGGCGAGAACGCCTCCACGTGGGACACCTCTCCGACGTACGACGTGCGCGTGCTCGGCACGACCGCCGACGACTGGGCGGGCGACGAGGGCGTCGGCGGCTTCGACCTCACCGGCGACGGCTACGCCGACTTCGCGCTCGGCGCGCAGGGCGCGGACCTCGGCGCCAGCGGCGGAGGCGCGGTCTTCCTCTTCACAGGACCGTAGCGGCGCGTTAGATGCCCCCTCCCCGAAAATGGGAGGTTGCATGGTGCTGGTGACGCTCGCCGCCTGCCTCGGCCTGACCCCCACCCAGTCCGTCTCCGACGAGGGGACGGACGACACCGCGACCGTCGCCACGACCGACGGCGACGCCGACGCGGACGCCGACTCGGACGCCGACACCGACTCGGACACCGACGCCGACTCGGACACCGACGCCGATGCCGACGCCGACGCCGACGCCGATGCTGACGCGGACGCGGACACCGACGCCGACCCCGAGCCCCCCGACGAGGAGCCGCCCGCCTCCACCGGCCGGGCCCCCACCCCCGGCGACCTCGTGGTCACCGAGATCATGAAGAACCCCGACCCCACGAGCGACGACTACGGCGAGTTCGTGGAGATCCAGAACGTCGCGGGCGACGCGATCGCGGTCGACGGCCTCGTCGTGAGCGACGACGGCGGCGACGCGTTCACCGTGTCGAGCGCCGCGGTGATCGAGCCCGGCGGGGTGTTCCTGTTCGCGCCCTCGGCCGACGTCACCGTCAACGGCGGGCTCTCGCCCGACTACACCTACGCGCTGACCGACTTCCGGCTCGCCAACGACGGCGACGAGGTCATCCTCGTGCTCGGCGCCGACACCATCGACGCCGTCCGCTACGACGACGACGCCTTCCCCGACACGAGCGGCGCGTCGCTCATGCTGGACTTGCGCGGCGCCTCGGCCACCCGCAACGACGACGGCGCCTGGTGGTGCGCCGCGCCCGACCCCTACGGCAGCGACGGCAACTACGGCACGCCGGGGGACGCGAACCCGATGTGTCCGTGAGGAGTTGTCAGTTGTCAGTTGTCAGTTTTCAGTGACCGCTGCGCGGCGGGCGGACTGACGACTGACGACTGACGCCCCTAAACGACGCGCACTCCGAAACCCCCCGCCAACTCCCACTTCACCATGAAGTCCCCGATCGGCATCGCGCGCTCCTCCGCGACGTCGTCCCAAGGGTTCGGGTCCATGAGCTTCACCGTGTCGGTGAACGCCTCGACGAGGACCCAGTGGCGGCCCACGCTCCCGTCGGGGTCGCGGTCGACGATGCAGGCGACCCACGGCAGGTTCCGCCCGAACATCGCGCGCCGCACGCCGGCGATGCGTGTGTCGCGGTCGCCGTCGGCCGGGAGCTCCGCGGCCCCGCCCACCAGCGCGTCCACCGCCGCGCGGACGTCCTCGGTCCGCGCGCCCGCGCGCTTCGCCCGCACCGCCTCGACGAGCATCCGCGCTTGCTGGGCGGCCTCGCCGTGGCCGGCCTCCAGCGCGGCGCACGCGGCCTCCACCGCGGGATCGGCGACCGTCACGCCCCCGCGGCGGGCGAGGAACACGAAGGTGGCGAGCGTGACGTCGAGGTTGGTGTCGTCCATGCCGGCCTGCTAACCGGGCGCGTGGACGATCTGCCCCCCTCCCGGCCCTTCGGGCCACCCTCCCCCCGCTCCGCGGGGAGAGGGGAAGAGCACGCGCGTGGCTGGGTCCACGTCGGCCCCCCGTGGCGGCCCGCGCCGCGCGGGGAGACGCCACTCGTGCGCGGCGGGCGATACCTCGTGACGGGCGGCACCGGCGCGCTCGGGCGCCGCGTGGTCGCGCACCTCCGCGAGCGCTGGGAGGCCGACGTCGTCGCGATCGGGCGGGGGGGCGTCGCCGAGGGTCGCTACGACGGCGTCTTCCACCTCGCCGGCTCGCTCGCCGACCCCTGGGGCAGCAAGCGCGACACGCTCCTGCGCCTGCGCGAGACCGTCGAGGCCCCGCGCTGGTGGCTCTTCTCGTCGATCTCCGCGGTGATCCCGGGCCTCGACGCCGGCCTCGAGGACTACGCCGGCGCGAACCGCTGGCTCGAGGCGTACGCCCGCGAGAACGCGGGCGTCGTCGCGATCGCGTGGGCGCCCTGGTCCGGCGGGGGCATGGCCGCCGCGCACGCGGAGGCCTTCCGCGCGCGCGGCGTCGAGCCCATCGACCCGGAGCTCGCCATGGAGGCGCTCGAGCACGCGATGTCCGCGGGCGCCTCGAACGTGCTCGTGATGCGACGCCCCGACACGAGCGGCCTCGGCGAGCGCGTCCGCGCCGCGATCGAGGACGAGCTCGGCGAGCCCGTCGGCGACGACGTCCCCTTCGCCTCGCAAGGTGGAGAAGGTCGTGGGCCGCGAGCTCCCGGGCACGCTGCTCTTCGAGGCGCCCACGCTCGGGAAGCTCGTCGCCGCGCTCGAAGGTGGGGCCACCGCCGCGCCCGCGCCGTCGCCGGTCGCGACGGGGCTCCTGCCGTCGCAGCGCACCTTCGTCGTCCAGCGCCGGTTCTTCCCGGACGTGCCCGGCAACGTGTTCCTCGCCGTCACGGTCACGCCGCCGCTCGCCCCGGACGTCGTCCGCGAGCGGCTCGCCGCGCTCGCCCGCCGCCACGTCGCGCTCCGCAGCGCGATCGCGGGCGACCGCATGGTGGCGGGCGAGCCCCCCTCGCTCGAGGTCGGGCCCTTCGACGAGGACGCCGCCCGCGTGGCGACGTTCGAGCTCGAGCGCGGCCCGCTCCTGCGCGTGTGGCTCGACGGCGGCCGGGTCGCCCTGTCCGCGCACCACGCCGCCGTGGACGCGTGGAGCCTCAAGAACGTGCTCGAGGGCCTCCTGACCGGGCGCGTCCCCGACGGCCCCGACTGGCCCGAGGCGGCCGCGCTCCTCGCCGGCCGGTCCGCCGACTACCGCGCGCGCTTCGCCGACGGCGTGCCGCCCCTGCCCCTGCCGACGGTCCGCGCGGGCCCGCGGATGGCGCACACCACCCACCCGGTCGCGCCGCTGGAGGCGCGCGCGCGGCGGCTCGGCGTCACGCTGCCCGCGCTGGTGCTCGCGGCGTACGTGCGGAAGCTGTGGCGCCGCACCGGCCAGCACGACGTCGTGGTGCGGGTGGCCCACGCGCGGCGAGACCTCCGGCTGCCCGGCGTCGAGCACGTCGTGGGCAGCTTCGCCGACAGCCTGCCCCTGCGGGTGCTCGCGTGCGACGACCTCGACGTGCTCGCCCCGCGCGTGCACGCGGCGCTGCGCGAGCTCCCCGACGCCCCGTCCACCGAGCTCGCCGGGCTCGCCCGCGGCGGCGCGCCCACGGGGCTCTCGCCCGCGGGGTTCAGCTTCCCGAACCTCGCGATCGACGCCGGCGGCCACGCGCTCGCCGACGTGCGCGCGGCGGCGGCGAACGGCTTCACCGGCCTCGGCCTCGTCTGCTGGGTCCACGACGGCGAGCTTTCGTGCTCGTGGAACACGCTCGGGCTCGATCCGGCGCCGTTCTTCGACCTGTTCGCCGAGCCCGAGCCGCTCCCGGCGACGCTCCACGGCCGCATCCTGCGCCGCTGCCGCCTGCATCCGGAGCGCGAGGCGGCGCCGGGCCTCACCTACGGGCAGCTCGACCGGCGGTCCGCCGCGCTGGCGCGCACGCTCCACGGCGAGCGCGTCGCCATCCGGATGCGCCCCTCCGCCGGCGCGCTCGTCGCCGTGCTCGCCGTGCTGCGGTCCGGCGCCGCGTACGTGCCGCTCGACCCGGACTGGCCCGAGGCGCGCATCGCGCAGGTGCTCGCGGCCTCCGGCGCCGCCCGCGTGATCGACGACGTCGGCGACGACGAGGCGGACGACGGCCCGGACGTCGCCGGCGGGCTCGCGTGGGTGATGTTCACGTCGGGGTCGACGGGCGCGCCGAAGGGCGTCGAGGTCTCGCACGCCGCCGCGCTCGTGTTCCTCGACTGGGTCCGGAACATGCTGGACGTCGGCGACGGCGACCGCTTCGTGTGGACGTCGTCGCTCGGGTTCGGCGGGTCGATCCGGCAGATGTTCGCGCCGCTCCTCGCCGGCGCGGTCACGCTGCCCGCGCCGGGCCTGATGCGCGACCCCGACGCCGCCGTGCGTTTCCTCCGCGAGCGGCGCGTGACCGTGTGGAACGCGGTCCCGTCGACGTCGATGCGGCTCCTCGACGCGCTCGAGCGGACGGGCCTCGACCTGCCCGACTGCCGCTGGGTGCTCATGGGCGGCGAGGCGGTCCCGGCGGCGCACGCGAACCGCTGGCTGGGCCGGGGGCCGCGCGTCGCGAACCTCTACGGCAGCACCGAGACCGTCGTGAACGCCACCTGGTTCGAGGTCACGCGGCCCGTCGAGGGCGCGCTCTGCCCGATCGGGCGCGCCCGCGCCGGCGTCACCGTGGAGCTCGACGGCGACGAGATCGTGGTGCGCGGCGCGATCGCCGAGGGGTACCTCGGGGGCCCGCGCTTCGGCGGCGTCTACCGCACCGGCGACCTCGGGCGACGCCTGCCCGACGGCAACCTCGTGTACCTCGGGCGTCGCGACAGCCAGGTGCAGGTCCACGGCAACCGCGTGGAGATGGGCGAGATCGAGGCGGTCCTGTGCGAGCACCCCGCCGTGCGGCACGCGGCGGTGCGGCTCGAGGACGGGCGCCTCGTCGCGACCGTCGAGGGCTCGGCGGACGGCGTGCGGGACTGGCTCGCGACGCGCCTGCCCGCGTACATGGTGCCCGCGCGCATCCACGCCACCGACGCGCTCGCGCGGACGCCCGCCGGCAAGATCGCCCGCGCCTCGCCGCTCGCGGAGATCTGGCGCCGCGTCCTGAAGCTCGACCGTGCGCCGGGGCCCGAGGACGACTTCTTCGCGCTAGGCGGCGACTCCATCGCGCTGCTCGACGTGCTCGACGCGCTGCGCGACGCGGGGCTCCCGACGCCCGCCGCGACGGAGGCGTACCGGGCGAGGCGGCTGGGGGAGATGGAGGCGTTGATCGCCCGGCACCCCCCGACCCCTCCGCCCGCTGCGCGGGGAGAGGGGAGCCGAGGAGTTGGGTCCCTCTCCCCGCGAGGCGGGGAGAGGGTGGCCGAAGGCCGGGTGAGGGGTCTGGTAGAACACCCCCTCCTCCGCGCCCAGCTCCACTTCCTCCTCCTCCACCGCCTCGACCCCGCGCACCCGCCGCTCTGGACGGCGCGGGTCCCGATCCGCGGTCCGCTCGACCTCCCGCGCTTCCGGGCCGCGTTCGACGCGCTGCTGGCCCGCCACGCGTCGCTCCGCGTGGGGTTCGACCCCGCCCCGCGCGTCTCCGGCGCGATCGCGCTCCAGTACGACGACCTCGCGCCCCTGCCCGACCCGGCCAGCGCCCTCGACGCGCGGTGGGTCGAGGAGCGCGACGTCCGCCTCCCGCTCGAGGGGCCGCTCGTCCGCGCGAGGCTCTGCCGGCTCGCCGCGGGCGAGCACGTGCTGCTCCTGACCGTCCACCACGCGATCGCGGACGCGTGGAGCGGCTGGGTCCTCGCCGGCGAATTGCTCGCTCTCTACGACGGCGCCCCGCTGCCTCCGCTCGAGCCGCTCCCCGCCGAGCCCGCGCCGGACGCGGCGTGGTGGGCCCGCCACCTCGACGGCGTCGAGCCGCGGGAGGGCACGCCCGGCCAAGACGAGGTCACGGTGCGGGTCCCGTACGCGCCGTTCACGCGCGTGTTGCGGGCCGTGTTCGAGAGCCTCCACGCGCTCGGGCTCGGCGACGACCTCGTCGTGAGCACGGCCTCGTCCGGCCGCGACTCGCGCCGCTCGCGCGCGGTGGGCCCGCTCGCGCAGGGCGTTCCGGTGCGCGCGCGCGCGCCCTTCCTCGACGTGGACGCGCGGGTCGCCGAGGCGCTGGCGCACGCCCCCGCGGCCGCGCCGCCGTCGATGTTGCCGACGCTCGGCCGCTTCTTCCTGTCGTGGATGGACCCGTCCGCGGTGCCGGCGCCGCCGTCGTCGCTGGCGCTCGACCTCGCGGGGGCGCGCCTCCGCTTCGCCACCCACGCCACGCGCACCGAGGGGATGGTGGGCGCCGTGGTGGACGGCGACGCGCTCGTGTTGCACGTCACGGGCGGCCCCCTCGCCCGCCCCCTCGCCGAGGAGCTCCGCGCGCGCCTCGGCGAGCCCGACGCCGCGCTCGTGATCTACGCGCCCGCGGGCACGCCGCTGCCGATCGACCGGCCGGTCGCGGTCGAGCGCGTCGCCTGCGCGCTTGGCACCTCCGAGCTGGTCCTCCTCCCCGTCCCCGCCGACCGGCTCGCCGAAGCCGACCTCTCCGCGATCCCCGGCGCGACGCGCGCCCGCGTGGTCGCGCTCGCGGGGATGTTGCCGGCGACGTTCGGGCTCGGGGCTCGCCCGCTCTGGGGCGAGGGCCCCACGCTCACCACCGGCCACGCCGCCACGGTCGTGGCGATGGCGATGACGGTGGAGGCGGCGCTGGCCCACGTGGGTCGCCGGTGGGCGGACGCCGACGTGGGCTGTCTCGGGTACGGCTCCATCGGGAAGGCGGTGCTCGCGCTCCTCGTCGACCGCCACGGCGAGCCCCGGTCGGTGCGGGTGCGCGACCCCGCCGTGCGGATGGACGGGCTCGACGCCTGCGACCTCGTGCTCGGCGCGACGAGCGGCGGGCCGGGCCTCGACGTCGCCGCGCTGCGCCCGGGTGTGGTCGTGGTGGACGACAGCTTCCCGCGCTGCTTCGACGACGCCGCGGCGATCGCCCGCATGGAGCGCGACGGGGACGTGCTCCTCACCGGGGGCGGCATGCTCGACGCGGGCCCGCTCCGGCGCGACTCCCCCTTCCCCGAGGCGGCCGCGCTGCGCGAGCGCTACGGCGCGCAGTGGCTCCCCGGCTGCCACGCGGAGGCCCTCCTCGTCGCCGCCGACCCCTCGCTCGGCCCCACGATCGGGCCCGTCACCGTCGAGCGCGCGAAGCGGATGTGGGCCGCCGTGGAGGCCGCGGGCTGGAAGGCGGCGCCGTTCCACCTCGGCGGGTGGGAGCTCCGGTGAAGAGTCAACCGCCAAGACGCCGAGGAGGCGCAGAGAGCGCCAAGGAGAGACGAGGGGCGAAGCCCCCTCCTTTCCAACTTGGCGACCTTGGCGTCTCCACGGCGTCTTGGCGGTTCCTTCTCCCGTGCTGATCCCCGTCCTCCCCGGCGACGGCATCGGCCCCGTCGTGATCGCCGAGGCGCTGCGGGTGCTGCGCGCGGTGGGCGTGAACGACTTTTTGGAGCTGCCCTTCGGCCACCGCTGCCGCGTGGAGACCGGCGAGGCCCTGCCCGAAGCGACGGCGATCGCGATCGAGCGTGCCGGCGTCGCGCTCCTCGGCGCGGCCACCACCGACGGGGGCCCCTCCCCCATCCTCGCGCTCCGGCGCCGGCTCGGGCTCGACCTGATGGTGAGGCCCGCGGCGGGCCTCGTGCTCGTGGGGCACGCGTTCGAGGGGCTCTACTGGGAGCCCGAGGCCGAGCATCCCCGCTGGGTCGTCACCGAGGCGGGCACGCGGCGCCTGCTCGCCGAGGCCTTCGCCCGCGCCACCCGCCGCGTCACCTTCGTCGACAAGCCCACCGTGCTGCGCCGCCAGGCGACGCTCGCGCGGGCTTGCGCGCCGCCGTCGCCGGTGCCCTTCGAGATCGTGAACGCCGACGCGTTCGTCGCCGCCGTGCTGCGCGACCGCGGGCGCTACGACGTCGTGGTCGCGAACAGCTTCGTCGCCGACGTGCTCGCCGACCTCTTCGCCGCGCTCGACGGCGGCGTGGGGGCCGCGCCCTCGGCCTCGCTGGGCGAGCGCGTCGCCGTGTTCGAGCCCGTGCACGGCTCCGCGCCGCGCCGCGCCGGCGAGGACCCGCCGCGCGTGGACCCGACCGGCGCGATCCGCGCCGCCGCGATGTTGCTCGCCCACGTCGGCGATCCCGCCGCCGAGACGGTGGCGGCCGCGCTCGCCGCAGCGGGGCCCCACGACGGCCGGGAGCCCACCGCGGCGTTCGGCGCGCGGGTGGCGTCGCTCGCGTCGGCGGTTAGCCGGAGGCCGTGATCATCGCGTGGCTCCTCGCGTGCGGGGACGACAAAGCGCCCGCCCTCCCCGGCCGCGCCGAGGCGCGCGTCGAGCTCGGCACGCCCTCGGGCTCGCTCGTGTGGCGGGGCATGGACGCGCTCGCGCAGGCCGAGATCGCGCTGCCGGAGGCCGCCGCCGCCCCGCGCACCGACGGCCGCTTCGAGCTCGTGGACGGCTGGACGAAGACGTCGCGCCGGGTGGGCCGCTTGCGCGTGTTCACGCGCGCGCTGCCCTTCCCCTCGGACATGCCCAAGCCGAACTACGCGCCGATGGGCGCGCGGCTCTTCCACGGCGGCGACGAGATCCCCTACGTCAACGACGCCGACGACCTGCGCGGCGCCGGCTGGTACGTCGACGGCGGGAAGATGAAGGTGCTGTCGCTGGAGGACCCCGCGGAGTGGAGCCCGCCGCCCCGGCTCGAGGTCCCCGAGCTCGCCGCGGCCGTCGCCCGGCGCGACGGAGGCGCCGGCACCGCGCTGGAGCGCGTCGTCACCGAGGTGACGAACGACAAGGTCACGCGCGAGGGCATGCACCTCCCCGCCGGCGGGTGCGCCACCTTCTCCGTGGACGTGCCGAAGGACGCCACGCTGGAATTCGGGCTCGTGCCGCTCCCGGATCCGCTCGGGCAGGCGAGCGCCGAGCCGGCCGTGCGCGCGATCGTCCGCGCCGGCGACACCGTCGTGCACGACTCCACCGTCGAGGCCACCCACGCGTGGCGCCACGTGGACGAGCCCCTCGCCGAGGGCAAGGCGACGCGCCTCTCGTTCTGCGCCGAGGCGGAGGGCCCCGGCCACGTCGTGTTCACCAACCCGGTCGTGCGCGCGAAGCCCACGCGCCCGCCGCGCCGCGTCGTGCTGATCGGCATCGACACGCTCCGGCGCGACGCGCTGGGCGTCTACGGCTACGAGCGCGACACCTCGCCCGCGCTCGACCGCTGGGCGGACCAGATGGTCGTGTTCGACGACGCGTACGCGCCCGCGCCGCGCACGCGCCCGTCGTTCCGCACGGCGCTCACCGGCCGCTACCCGCTCGAGGCGGTCCGCGCGCCGACGCTCGCCGAGCGCCTCCGCCCGCTGGGCTTCCGCACCGGCGGCATCGTCGCCAACGTGCACCTCGTGCCGCGCTTCGGCTTCAACGACGGCTTCGAGACCTGGCACTACGACAACGGCGCCAAGGCCGAGGAGCAGGTCGACCGCGCGCTCGCCTGGCTCGACCGCCACGCCGACGAGGACGGCTTCCTCTTCCTCCACCTCATGGACCCCCACACCTGGTACAACGCGCCGGCCCCGTACGGCGACAAGTTCCAGACGGGATCGCGCCCGAAGGGCGTGCCCGAGGTGTTCGACCGCTGGCAGATCTGGCAGACGATGAAGCGCCCCGGCTTCGGCGACGAGCAGAAGCGGTGGGTCCGGGCCGCCTACGACGGCGAGGTCGCCTACATGACCGACCAGCTCGCGCGCCTGTTCGCGAAGCTGGACGCGCTGCCGGGCGAGACGCTCACGATCGTGCACTCCGACCACGGCGAGGAGTTCTGGGACCACGACGGCTACGAGCACAACCATTCGCTCTACGGCGAGCTCGTGCGCGCGGTCCTGCTGATCCGCCCGCCGGGCGGGTGGACGGGCGGCCCGCACCGCGTCGACGCGCCGGTGGGGCTCCACGACATCGTCCCCACCGTGCTCGACGCGGTGGACGCCCCGCAGGAGCGCGTGGACGGCACCTCGCTCCTGCCCTACGCCCACGCGCCCCGCTTCCACGAGCGCGAGGCGCTGACCGCCACGTTGCGCGATCGCCCGCTCTGGCTCGGGCACCTCATGTTCGACACCGAGCGCTGGGGCGTGGTGTGGGGCGGCGCCAAGTACGTGCTGCACACCTGGTCGGGCCGCGAGGAGCTCTACGATCTCGAGGCCGACCCCGGCGAGACCCGCGACCTCGCCGCGGACGAGCCGGAGCGGCTCGCCGGCCTGCGCGAGGCGCTCGAGCGGGTGTCCGGCTGGCCGGTGCGCCCCGGCTGGCGCCTCGAGCCCGACGGCGCCCGGCTCGTGCCCTTCCGGCTCGAGTTCGAGGGCCCGATCGAGGCCGCCGGCTTTCTCGACCCCGAGGCCGCCCGGAAGACGCGCTCCAACCTCGAGTGGGGCGAGAAGCCCCCGCTCACGGTGGATGACCTCGGGACCGTCCGACTCTCCGCGGACCGGCGCGTCGCCAGCGTCACGTTGCGCACCGCCGCGCGCGAAAAGGTGCTCTACGTCACCTGCGCGGGCCCCTGCCCCGCCGGGAAGGTGGTCTCGGCGGAGGGCGAGGCCCCGCTCGCGAAGGGCCGCATCACGCTCGGAAGCCTCGCGATCCGGGCCACCCCCGGCACCGTCCAGCGCCAGCTCGAGACCGAGGAGGACGTGCTGGGGACGCCCGAGAGCTCGCAGCTCGAGGCGCTGGAGCTGCTCGGCTACGTCGAGCCCGACGGCGACTGACCCGCCCGGGCGTCGAGCCACGCCTCGACCGCCGCGTACGACCAGGGCTCGATCGCCGCGGCCGCGACGGCGAGCTCGACCGGGAGGCCGCGGGCCTCGCAGCGCGCCGCCGCCCACTTGCGACGGCCGCGCCCGACCGGGAAGCGCAGGAGCAGCGTGCCGCGCACCCGCAGCGGCAGGTACCCGTAGAGCGTGGTGACGGACTGGTCGGCCCCGCCCTCGCACAACACCGTGCGCAGCCCGCGCTCGGCGCGCTCGCACAACAACCCCGAGATCAGCTCGGCGGCGCCGAAGCGGTTGTGCATGAAGTCGACGTCGTCGAAGAGCAGCCCCGGCGCGTCGCGAAGGTCCTGGGGCCACGCGCGGCGGCGGGCGGCGTGGATGAGCGCCTGCCGGATGCACGCGACCGTGCACTCCTGACGCGCCTCGCCGAGGAGCCGGCGGGCCACGGTGGTCTTCCCGACGCCCGGCGGGCCGAGCACGAAGACCACCGAGCGATCGCCGATCGCGCGGGGCAGCCCGCGTCGGGAGAGCAGCTCCCCCGCGGTCCGGGTGATCAGCGCGGGGACGGGCACCTCGGCGGTGCTGTCGCCCTGCGGACCGTCGCCCATCAGCCGCCCCTCCGGTCGTGGAAGTCTACCGACGCGCGCGCCCCGGGGCAACCGCCCGGCTAGGCCCAGCGCGGCCGCACGTTCGCGCGGATGAAGTCGACGATGCGCTGGATCGGCGTCCCCGGCGGGAAGACCTCGGCGACGCCCGCGGCCTTCAGCGCGGGGACGTCGGCGTCCGGGATGATGCCTCCGGCGACGACCAGCACGTCCTCGCGCCCCTCGGCGCGCAGCCCCTCCGCGACCTCGGGCAAAAGCCGCCCGTGGGCGCCCGACAACACCGAGAGGCCCACCACGTGCACGTCCTCGTCGACGGCGGCGCGGACGACCTGCGCGGGCGTGCGGTGCAGCCCCGTGTAGATCACCTCGAAGCCGGCGTCGCGCAGGCCACGCGCGACCACCTTGGCCCCGCGGTCGTGCCCGTCGAGCCCCGGCTTCGCCACCAGCACGCGGACGCGCTCGTCAGCCAAGGTACGCCCGCGAGATGACGATCCGCTGGATCTCGGACGTGCCCTCGTAGAGCGTGGTGATGCGCGCGTCGCGGAAGAGGCGCTCCACCTCGTACTCCTTCGAGAAGCCGTAGCCGCCGTGGATCTGCAGGGCCTTGTCGGCGCAGTAGTTGGCGGCCTCGGAGGCGGCGAGCTTCGCCATCGCCATGAGGTGGCCCGCCGGCGAGCCCTGGTCCTTCAGGATCGCGGCCCGCCACGTGAGGAGCCGCGCGGACTCGATGCGGGTGGCCATGTCGGCGATCATGAACTGGATCGCCTGGTTGGCGGCGATGGGCTTGCCGAACGCGTGGCGCGTCTTCGCGTGCGCGACCGCGAGGTCGAACGCGCGCTGCGCGATGCCGAGCGCCTGGGCGGCGATTCCGATGCGGCCGCCATCCAGCGTGGCCATCGCGATGCGGAAGCCCTGCCGCTCTTCGCCGAGCAGGTTGGCGCGCGGCACGTGCAGGTCCTCGAACACGAGCTCGGACGTGACGGAGGACGTGATGCCGAGCTTGTCCTCGAGCTTGCCCACCTGGAAGCCCTTCCAGCCGGTCTCGAGGATGAAGGCGCACACGCCCTTGTGGCGCTCCTCCGGGGCGAGGTTCGCGTAGGCGACGCAGACCTGCGCCTTCGGCGCGTTGGTGATCCAGATCTTGCTGCCGTTGAGCACGTAGCCGTCGCCGCTGGGCGTGGCCTTCGTGCGCTGGGCGCCGGCGTCGCTGCCCGCGTTCGGCTCGGTCAGGGCGTAGCAGCCGAGCTTCTTCCCCGGGGCGAGCTCGCCGAGGTACTTCCGCTTCTGCTCCTCGGTGCCGAAGGCGAGGATCGGCCAGCACGCGAGCGAGTTGTTGACCGACATCGTCACGCCCACGGACGCGTCCGCGTAGCAGATCTCCTCGAGCGCCACGACGTACGCGAGCGTGGAGAGCCCGGCGCCGCCGTAGACCTCGGGCACGAACATGCCCATGAAGCCCATCTCGCCGAGCTTCTGGACGAGGTCGGCCGGGAACTCGTGGGTGTGGTCCCGGTGCTGGGCGCCGGGCAGAATCTCGCCGCGCGCGAAGTCCCGTGCGAGCGACTGGATGTCCTTGATGTCGTCGGGCAGCTCGAACACGGGGGCCTCCGCGAGGGGGGCGGGACCTAACCCGGGCACAACCGCTCGCGCACGCGCTCGACCCACCGCGCCGCGTCCTCCGACGTACCGATCCACGCCGGCCGGGCCTCGCAGCCGCCCGCCTTCACCGCCTCCGCGTACGCGGCCTCGATCTCGTGCCGCGACGCCACGCGGCAGGGCTGGTCCGGGCAGGACTCCGGGTCGGCCGGAAGCCCCTTCGCGAGGCGCTCGCGGACGCGGGCCCGCCAGAAGTCGGTGTCGGCGTGGGGCGTCACCAGCGCGGGGCGCATCGTCGCGAGCACGTCGGCGGCCTCGGCGGCGGTGCCGGCGTGGGTGGTGACCGCGGCCATCTGCAGGACGTGCGAGTTGCAGTTGTCGGCGAAGACGCTGTCCCGGCAGGCGGCGAGGGCGTCGAGCCAGGCGCCGGCGCGCGCCCGGGCCTCCGCGTGCTGGAACGCGCACTCTCCGCGCCACCCCTCGTGGGTGATCGTCGCGCAGGCGTCGAAGCGCCCGAAGCGCGCGGCGGTCGCGTTGACGCAGTCGCCCCGGAGCGCGACGTCGTCGATGCCCTCGCAGGCGTCCATCGCGTCGTCGTAGTCCGCGAGCGTGGCCGCGCGCGTGTACCGGGAGGCGTCGGGCTCGCCGGCGCACGCGAGGAGCCAGATCACTCGGCGCACCCCAGCTCCGCGACCTCGGCGACGACCGTGACGGTCACGCCGCTCGCGTCGACCGCGTCGTCGGCGAACGCGCTGCGCACGTCCGCGGCGAGCGTGCCGTCGCCGGCGAAGGTGGTGCCGCCGTCGACGACGAGCAGCATCCCGAGGTCCTCGCCGACGGTGGCCGCCACGCGGTCGACGCCCTCGGGCCAGGTCCACTCGTCGCTCGGGCCCGGGATGCTCGCCGCGCGCCCGATGTCCTCGGCGTCGTCGGGCACGGCGCACTCGGCCCAGCCGGGGTCCACGCCCAGCACCCGCAGCGTGCCGCCCTCCAGGCTCGTCCACTCGCCCGCGAGCGCGAGCGCCAGCTCCGTCCGCGCGACGTCCACGGGCTCGCCGTCGGCGACGAACTCCCCCGCGACGTCGACCCGCGCGCGGATCAGCGCGGGCGACGCGTCCGCGAGCACCACGCCGGCGACGTCCGCGGCGCCGGAGGCGACGGCGTCGGAGGGGTGGGACGTGTCGCAGGAGAGGAGGCAGAGGAGCATCGGGGCCATGTAGTCCGGACCGGGGCGGATCTCCGGCGCTGGTTCAGGTTCACGTTCAGGCTCACGTGGACGTGCAGGCTCACGTGCAGGTGCAGGTTCACGGGAACCGGCAGGCTCACGTGCCAGGTGCAGGTTCACGTGGACCTGCTCGTGAGCCTGCACGTGCCACCTTCACGTGAGCCTGAACGCGTCCGTGAACGTCTACGTGAACCTGAACGTGCGCCTGAACGAACGCCCCTACGAGAAGCTCTCGAAGAACCTCTCCCACCCCTCCTCGTGTGTCCCCGCTTCCAGCACCACGATGTCTGCTGGCCCTCCCTTGAGGTGCGACGGCTCCCCACACGTCAGCACGAACGCCGGCGGTGCCTCCCTCGCCCGCGCCAGCTCCCTCGCGCGCTGGTGCAACACCCACCACATCGGCCACTCGTCCGCCGTGAGGCTGCAACCGAGGAACACCACCGGGGCCGTGTAAATCAGCCAGTCCCAACTCAAGTCCCGGTGTGTCCTCGCGCGCGCGTGCCAGTCGTCGCCGGCGTGGCGGGAGGCGAGCTTCATCGCCTCGAAGCGGTGGCCGAGCACCTCGAGGTAGCGGCCGTACTGGCGGATGCCGAGCTTGAGCGTGTCGGCGCGCAACGTGTCGCCGTGGGGGTACCACACCCGCGTGCCGGCCGACTCGGCCCGGCGCCGGAGCGAGCCCCGCCCGGTGACGCGGCGCCCGCCCCCCGCGAGCGCGAGCGTGCGGTCGAAGTTCAGCGAGAGCACGTCGCGGAAGCCGAGGGCGAGGAACCGCCGGTACAGGTCGCGCCGCGCCGCCTCGGCCTCGAACACGCGCAAGTGCCGGCAGACGTCGCGCTGCAGCGCCTCCTCCACGACGTGCGCGGGCTCGTCGCGCGCGCCGGCGTGGCGGCGCAACAGCGCCTCCCACCGCGCGGTCATGCTGTCCAGCGCCTCGATCGCCGGGGCGTGGGCCTCGCCCGCGACGAGCTCGATCAGCGCGCCCCAGTCGGGCCCGCCGCCCGCCTGCAGGTTGAAGCCCGCGCCCACGACGGGGACCAGGGCGCGGCGTCCGTCGGGGAGCCGCTCCTCCGCGACCTCGCGAAAGCGCTCCCAGCCGCCCATCCCCCGAACGTAGTCGCGCCGGAGGACGACGGCGCCGCCCGCGTCAGGGGGCCCGAAGCCCGGAGCCCGGAGCCCGAAGCCTGCTCAGGCCCCCTTCCACGCCGCCGGCCGCTTCTCGAGGAACGCGGCCATCCCCTCCTTCTGGTCCTCGGTCGCGAAGCACAACCCGAACAGGTTGCGCTCGCCGGCGAGGCCGGTGCGCAAATCGGCGCCGTCGGCGTCGAGGATCGCGCGCTTGGCGAGCCGCACCGCGACGGGGGCCTGCGCGGCGATGGTCTCGGCGACCTTGATCGCCTCGTCGAGCACGGGGTCGGCGACGCGCGACGCGAGCCCGATGGCGACGGCCTCGTCCGCCTTCACGCGGCGGCCCGTGTAGATGAGCTCGCGCGCGCGCATCGAGCCGACGCGGCGCACGAGCCGCTGCGTGCCGCCGAAGCCCGGGATGACGCCGAGCGCGACCTCGGGCTGCCCGAACACCGCGTTGGGGCCGGCGAGGATGACGTCGCAGGCCATCGCGAGCTCGCAGCCGCCGCCGAGCGCGAACCCGTTCACCGCGGCGATGACCGGCGCGGGCAGGTCCTCGATGGCGTTGAGCACGGCCTGGCCGAGCCCGGCGAACGCGGCGGCCTCGGTGGGGCCGAGGTCCTTCATCGCGGCGATGTCGGCGCCGGCGACGAACGCCTTCTCCCCCGCGCCGGTGAGCACGACGGCGCGGGCGTCGCCGAGGCCCTCGAACGTGGCGCCGAGCTCCGAGAGGACCTGCGGGTTGAGCGCGTTGAGCGCCTTCGGACGGTCGACGGTGACGATCGCGACGTGACCGCGCCGCTCGGTGCGGACGAGCTCCATCTACTTGCCCGCCGCGTAGGTGTAGAAGCCGCGGCCCGTCTTGCGCCCGAGCCAGCCCGCCTCGACGTACTTGCGCAGCAGCGGGCACGGCCGGTACTTCGAGTCGCCGAGGCCGTCCTGCAGCACCTCCATGATGGCGAGGCAGGTGTCGAGGCCGATGAAGTCGGCGAGGGTGAGCGGCCCCATCGGCACGTTCGTGCCGAGCTTCATGCCGGTGTCGATGTCCTCGACGCTGCCGATGCCCTCGTAGAGCGCGTACGCGGCCTCGTTGATGTACGGCATGAGCACGCGGTTCACGATGAAGCCGGGCATGTCGCGGCCGAGGATCGTCGTCTTGCCCATCTTCTCGGCGGCGGCCTTCACCTCGGCGTACACCTCGTCGGTGGTCGCGAGCCCGCGGATGAGCTCGACGAGCTGCATGAGCGGCACGGGGTTCATGAAGTGCATGCCGATCACGCGGTCGGGGCGGTCGGTGCGCGCGGCGATCGCGGTGATGCTGATCGAGGAGGTGTTGCTGGCGAGGATCGCGCCGGGCTTGGCCACCTTCGCGAGCTGCTCGAAGATCCGGTACTTCAGCTCGACGTTCTCGATGGCGGCCTCCACCACGAGGTCGGCGTCGGCGTGCAGGTCCAGCGCCGTGCCCCAGCGGATGCGCGCCAGCACGGGCGCCGCATCGGCGAGCTTCCCCTTCTCGACGAGCTTCGCGAGCGACTTCTCGATCGTCCTCCGCCCACGCTCCAGGGCCGCCTCGCTCACGTCGGTGCAGGTGACCTCGTAGCCGGCCGCGGCGGCGACCTGCGCGATACCATTGCCCATCTGTCCGGCGCCCACGACGCCGATGCGGGAGATGCCCATGTCTGACTCCGGGGAGGCCGTGCGTCTATCGTGCTGACCCCTCCCTGGCTCCCCGCCCGCCCCGACCTGCGCGGCCGCGCCGACGTCGTCGACGCGCTGCTGGCCGCGCTCGCGGAGCATGGCCACGCGGCGGTCCGGGGCGGCCCCGGCGTCGGGACGACCTCGGTGCTCGCCGGCGTCGCCCTCCAGTCGGGTCGGCCGATCGTCGCGGCGAGCCTCGCGGGCTGCGAGGACGGCGACGACGCGCTGCGCGCGCTGGGCGACGCGATGGGCGTGCGGCCCGTCGGCGACATGGGCGCGGTCATCGACGCGCTGCGCGCGCTCCCGGGCGCGATCCTCGTCGCGGACGACGTGGCGAACGAGGCCACGTGGGACGCGCTCCGCGGCATCGCCGACGCCGCCGGCGCGGTGTGGCTCGTCGCGGGGGGCGAGGTCCCCGACGCGCGGGCGCTCGAGGCGTTGCCGGAGGGCAACCTCGTGGCGGCCCGGGTCGCCGCCTCGCTCGGGCTGCCGGTCGAGGGCGCCGTCGAGCGGCTGGCGCAGCGCGCGGGGTGGCTCGCGGCGTTCCCGATGGGGGTCCCCGGCGCGGTGGACGCGCCCGCGGCCGCGCTGGCGCCCGATCGCGCCGATCGCGCCGTGCTGCGCGCGGGGATCGCCCGGCTCGTGCCCCCTCCCCTCCCCGGCGAGGCGGCCCAGCACGCGGTCGAGCACGTCGGCCCGCTGCTCGCCCTCGCCGACGGCGCGCCGATCAACGGCGTGCCGGACATGCGCGATCTGCTGCTCCTCCGGCGGATCGCCGCGCTCCACAAGGACGTCGGCGTCGCCGTGCGGTGCCTCGCCGCGGCCGCGCGGATCGCGCTCGTCGCCGGGCAGGTCGAGGTCGCCCGGTCGCTCGCCCGGGAGGCGCTGCGGCGCGCGCCCGACCACGCCGCGCGCGGGATCGCCACCTGGGCCGACGCGGATGCGCTGCTCTTCGCCGGCGAGGTCGAGGAGGCGCTCGTGCGCTACGCCGAGGCGACCGAGTGGCTCCGCCGCGCGAAGGACAGCTGGGCGCAGGCGACGATCCTCCGCCGCAGCGCCGACCGGCTCGCCGCCCGCGGCCACGTCATCGCCGCCGAGCGCCACTACCGGCAGGCGCGCTGGTACTACCGCAGCGAGCGCATGTCCGTCGGCATCGCCGCCACGCTCCGGGGCGCCGCCGCGCTCGCGGTGCAGGCCGGCGAGTTCGTCGGCGCCGGCACGCTCCACGAGCAGGTCGCCGCCGCGGTCGACGGCGACGCCGACGGCGCCGGCGAGCGCGCCAACCTGCGCCTCGGCGAGGCCACGCTCGCGATCGCGCGCGGAGAGTACGCACGGGCGGACCGCCTCCTGCGCGCCCTCGGCGACGCCGCCGGCGACCACGCGCTCCAGCGCGCGAGCGTGATGCGCCGGCGCGCCGACCTCTGCCTCCGCCGCGGCGAGCACGACGCCGCGCTCACCGCCGCGGACCAGGCGGCCGCGTTGTACGCCGCCCTCGGCGAGCCCACCGCGCACGCCGGCTGCGTGAGGCTCGCCGGCGACGTCCACGCCGCCGCGGGGCGCCTCGGCGCCGCGCTCGACGCCTACCGGGAGGCCACGCGCCTGCAGGTACGCGTGCAGGACCTGCGCGGGCTCATGCGCACGCTGGAGCACGCGGCGGTCGTCGCGGAGGCGGCGGGCGACGTGGAGGCGGCGCGCAACCTGCGGGGGCAGCGGGCGGCGGTGGTGGAGTCGCTCGGGGACGGGGCGTGAGCGCCGACGTCCCGTGCGCGGCCTGCGGAGAGGCCCTCCCCCCTCGCGCGCGTTTCTGCCCGGAGTGCGGCGCGCCCGTCGCGGCCGCGCCGCGGCCGACCGGGCCGGGCGAGCGGCGGCGCGTGGCGGTGCTCTTCGCCGACCTCGCCGGCTACACGCGGATGACCGCGAGCCTCGACCCGGAGGACGTGCACCAGCTCCTCGGGCGCTACTTCGAAGCGGTGGACGGCGTGGTGCGCGACCACGGCGGGCACGTCGACAAGCACATCGGCGACGCCGTCATGGGCGTGTTCGGCGCACCCGTGGCCCACGGCGACGACGCCGAGCGCGCGGCCCGCGCCGCCTGCGCGATCCACGCCGCGCTCGAGCGGATCTCCGAGTCGCTGGGCCGTCCGCTGCGCGCCCACGTGGGCGTGGCGCTCGGCGAGGTCGTGGCCGCCGACACGGGCAGCTCCACCCACCGCGAGTACACCGTCACGGGCGACGCGGTGAACCTCGCGTCGCGCCTCGACGGGCTGGCGCGGGGCGGCGAGACGCTCGTGTCCGACGAGCTCCTCCGCGCGGTCCGCGGCCGCGTGGACGCTGAGGCGCTGGGCCCCGTGTCGATCAAGGGGCTCGCCGCGCCGGTCGAGGTGTGGCGCCTCCGCGGCGTGCGCGACGTGGACGAGGGCGAGCGGCCGCTGGTGGGTCGCGAGGCCGAGCGGGCCCGGTTCGCCGGTCTGCTCGACGGCCTCGACGCGGACGGGCTTGGCGCCGTGATGATCGTGCGGGGCGAGGCCGGCATCGGCAAGACGCGGCTCCTCGCCGAGCTCCTCCGCGCGGCGGCGGCGCGCGGCGTGTCGTGCCACCGCGCGCTCGTGCTGGACTTCGGCGTCGCGAGGGGCGCGGGCGCGGTGGCGGCGCTCGCGGCGTCGCTCCTCGGCGCGCGCGCCGACGACGGCGAGGCCGAGAGGAGCGCGGCGCTTGCGCGGGCGATCGGGGAGGGCTGGGTGGAGGGCGCGGACCTCCCCTTCACGCGCGACCTCCTCGATCTCCCGCAGCCCGACGAGGCGCGGCGCGTGCTCGAGGCGATGGACCCCGCGATGCGCGAGCGCGCGCGCGGCGCGGCGCTGGCGAGGCTGTTGCGCGCCGGCTGTCGCCACGCCCCGCGGCTCCTCGCCGTGGAGGACCTCCACTGGGCCGACGCGGACACGCTGGCCTGCCTCGCCGCCGTGGCGCGCGCGACCGCGGAGGCGCCGGCGGTGCTCCTCGCAACCACCCGCCCCGCCGGCGACCCCCTGGGCGAGCCCTGGCGCGCCGCCGTCGCCCCCGCGCGCTGGGAGGCCGTCGACCTCGCGCCCCTCGGCGAAGCCGACGCGGACGCGCTCGCCGACGCCTTCGACGTCCCCGACGCCGCGACCCGCGAGGCGTGTGTCGCCCGCGCGGGCGGGAACGCGCTGTTCCTCGTGCAGCTCTTGCGCGGCGCGCGGGAGGGCGGCGAGCTGCCCGCCACCGTCCACACGGTGGTCCAGGCGCGGATCGACCGCCTCGCCCCCGGGGACAAGGCCGCCGTCCAGGCGGCGTCGGTGATCGGGCAGCGCTTCCCGCTCGCGCTGCTCCGCGCGCTGCTGGGCGACGCCGCTTTTTCCCCCCGCGGGCTCGTCGCGCACGACCTCGTCCGTCCCGACGGCGACGCGTGGCTGTTCGCGCACGCGCTCGTCCGCGAGGGCGCGTACGCGTCGCTCCTGCACCGCCGCAGGCGCGAGCTCCACGCGGCCGCCGCCGAGTGGTACCGCGAGCGGGACGCGCGCCTGCACGCGGAGCACCTCGAGCGCGCGGGCGACCCGCGCGCCGACGACGCCTACGTGGCCGCGGCCCGGGCGCTCGTCGCGGACTTCCGCTACGACGCCGCGCTCCCCCTCGCGGAGCGCGCCCGGGCGCTGGCGACCTCCGGGGCTGCCCGCCACGCCGCCGCCATGACCCGGGGCGAGTGCCTGCGCGAGCTGGGCCGAAACCGCGAGGCGCTCGACGCCTTCCGCGAGGCCGCCGCGGAGCCCGGCGATCCCCCCGCGCGCTTCGCGGCGCGCTGGGAGGTGGCCGCGACCCACCGCCTCCTCTCCGAGCCCGACGAGGGGCTCGCCGCGCTCGCCGAGGCGGAGCCGCTCGCCGAGGGGCTGGGCGACGTCGCCCGCGGGAGCGTGCACTACCTCCGCGGCAACCTGCACTTCGCCCGCGGCGACGTGGAGGCCTGCGCGGCGAGCCACCAGCACGCGCTGGAGCTCGCCCGGGCCGCCGGCGACGCCGCGGGCGAGGCGCGCGCGTGGTCCGGCATGGGGGACGTCGCCTACGCCCGGGGGCGCATGCGCAGCTCGGGCGAGGCCTTCCGCCGCTGTGTCGCCGCCTGCGACGCCGCCGGGCTCCTGCGCTTCTCCGTGACGAACCGCGCGATGGCGGCCTGGTCGCGCTTCTGGTGCGGCGACGCGCGGGGCGCCGTGCTCGCCATGCGCGACGCCAGCGCGCTGGCCCACCGGCTGGGCCACGTGAACGCGGAGGTCATGACCGAGGAGTCGCTCGGCGTGGCGCTCCTGTGGACCGGCGCGCTCGCCGAGGCGGAGGCCGTCAACACCCGCGCCCTCGAGCTCGCGCTCGGCGCGGGCGCGCGCCGCTACGCGATCATCGTGGCGCTGCAGCTCTCGGAGCTGGCCCTGGTGCGGGGGGACCTCGACGGGGCCCGGGCGCGAGCGGAGTGGGCGCTCCGAGACGTGGAGGCCATCGGCGCCCGGAAGTTCGCGGGCGCGATCGCGTACGCGGCGCTCGCCCGCGCGTCGCGCGACCCGGCGGAGCGCGCGCGGTGGCTCGCCGCGGGGGAAGCCGAGCTCGCGCGGGGCGCCGTGAGCCACGCCCACCTCTGGTTCTACGCCGTCGCCATGCGCGCGCGGCTCGATGACCGCCGGTGGGACGACGTGGACCGCTACGCGGACGCGCTGGAGGCGTACACGCGCGAGGAGCCGCTGGCCTGGTCCGGGCACCACGCCGCGCTCGGACGCGCGCTGGCGCGGGCGGGTCGCGGGGCGCGCGACGCCTACGTGGTCGCGGAGCTGCGCCGTCTGCGCGCCGAGGCGGACACCTTCGGCTACGGCCTCGGCGCCCCGCTGCTCGACGAGGCGCTCGCCGCGGGCGGGTGACGGGTCGCGCCGCCCCGGGCCACCCAGTCCTCCCTCCTCGCCAGCCTCGCCGCGAAGAAGGTCTCCCGGGCGAGCCCCCACTGCCCGAACGAGTCGGACCAGTACCCGATGCCGCCCAGCAACGGGTGCGTCGACCAGTAGCGCACGCCCACCACGCGCTCGCCGTCCTTCACCCAACTGTCGAAGATGCCGGCGTGGCCGGCGCCCCCGGCCGTCCACATCTGGAGGAAGTCGCCGCGGCGGATCGCCTGAAACGGCACGCGCTCGCCGAGCCCGTAGGTGACCACCGCGTCGGCGGCGCCGGCCCCGAAGCGCTCGCGGACGAACCAGTCGCGGCGGAACGCGAGGACGTCATTGAGCGTGAGGCCGTTGATCTCCGCGTCCTCGCCGCCCGCCTCGGCGGCGAGCACCTGCATCGCGATCTCCCACGTCAGGCCAACGCAGTAGGAGCGGCGGTCGGGGTCGCCGGGAGAGAGCAGGAGCTTCCGGTAGCGGACGTCGCGGGTCGTGCCCCACCACACCCCGTCGTCGGGCGGCCAGAAGAAGCCGTAGCTTCCGTCGAGCGGGTAGCCGTCCATCACCCGCGCGACCTCGTCGGACAGGCCCTCTCCGATGCGGAGGTCCGCGGGCGCGACCTCGGCCTCGGGCGGCGAGGGCACCGGCTCGGCGGCCGGATCGTGCACCGCGCAGCCGTAGAGCCACCCGATCATGCGTGCGTCCGGGGCCTCACTCCCAGTATACGTCGGTCTCCCCGGAGTCGAGCCGCACGCGCGCCACGATGTCGCCGTTGGTGACGGGCAGGAGCACGAACTCGCGCCGGTCGACCCCGTCCCAGCCGCCGCCGGTGGGGCCGGTGGTGTACTGGAACGCGACCGGACGGCCCGGCAGCTCCCACGCGACGTCCACGACGCCGTCCTGGTCGTCGTCGACGCCGGCGAGCACCAGCAGCCCGTTGTCCATCGAGAACGTGAAGCGGTCGCCGTCGGTGGCCGGCTGCGCCCCCGGCGAGACGAGGAAGCTGACGGCGCCGTCGTCGGAGAGGTACCGCGCGTCCTCGACGGCCGCGTTCTGCTGCACGCCGCTTCGGCTCCCCTCGACCTCCCACGACAGGGTCGCGCTGTCGAAGGTGACGGTCCACGTCTCCGACTGCGTGACGCCGCCGCAGCTCGACGCGACGATCTGCTCGCCCGTCGTGCCGTCGATCCAGAGCTCGACGTCGGACGTGGCGCCCTGGTCCTCGAGCGAGGCGTAGCTGGCGCCGGAGTCGTAGAGCGGGTTGGGCGCGTGGGGCCCGCGCTCGTCCATCACCGCGCAGCCGGTGGGCCCCTCGAGCTGGAACAGGTAGCCGTCGGCCGTCGCGACCGCGACCGTCGGCACGCGCGGGAGCGCGCCCCAGTCGGTCGCCTTCTGCAGCCGCACCGTGTCGACGCTGGCGGCGAGGCCCGTGACCGGCGAGCCGAGCCACACGCCCTCGACCTCGGGCGTCACGGGGTTGGGATCGACCCAGGCGTCCGCGGCGAGGTCGTACACGTCCACCCGCAGCGCGCCGTGGGGCGCGACGAACAGGTGGTCGAAGGGCTCCATCCACACGTCCTCGCCACCCTGCCAGGCGAGGTCGACGAGCGGCCCCGCGGTGGCGATGGCGCGGACCTCCGCGAGGTCGGTGATCACGTACGCCGCGGGGTTCGCGCCGTCGGCGACGAACACGCGCCCGTCGGGCGCGACGCTGATCCGCGTGGGCTGGGCCCCGTCGGGGAGCGCGACGCGGGCGATCTCGGCGCCGCCCTGCAGCGCGACGAGCGCGGGCGGCGTGGCGTGCACGCTGGCGTACACGACGTCGCCCCGGGCGGCCACGCCCAGCACGTACCCGCCGAGGTCGTGCTCGACGATCCCGGTGTCCGTCGTGAGCTCGAAGCGATCGCCCTCGGTGGCCGACCCCGCGAGCGTGAAGGCCAGCTCGCCGTTGTCGCTCTGCCAGGGCTCGCCCGGCCGCGGCTCGGAGACCTGCGTGCCGCTCCGGCTGCCCTCGGCCCACCAGCGCGTGCCGTCGTAGGCGACGGTCCACGCCTCCGTCGTCGTGAAGCCCGCGCGCACGGTGACGTCGGAGAGCGTGGGGTCGTCGCCGCTGCCGTCGACGTCGAGGAACACGACGTCGCCCGCCTCGGGCGTGACCTCCACGGGCACGCCGTCCTCGACGCCCGTGACGTAGGGCACCTCGAGCAGGCGCCGCGTGGACGTGTCGGCGGCCCAGACGGTGACGGTGTCGCCCGTGCCGGTCACGGCGACGTCGGACAGGAGGCGCGCGCGCCCCGTGACGAGCGCGGCGGCGCGCAGGAACGAGGCGGTGTCGTCGTCGGTGAGCAGGCGCCCCTGTTTGAGCGCGAGCGGCACGATCGTGCCGCTGCGGCTCGACGCGACGTAGCCGGTGGGCTCGCCGAAGGGGCCGTCGTCCTCGGCGAGCACGGCGGCGGCGACGGGGCCGTCGAAGTGCAGAGGGACGGTCTCCTGCTCGGCGCAGGCGAACAGCGCGAGGATCACTTGTTCACCACCCAGGTCAGCGGCGCGAGGAACGAGGGGCTCGTCGGGTCGGCGTCGAGCACGACGAGCGTGCTGGCGACGGCCTCGTCGTGGACCTCGCCGCTGTAGTTGGCGACGTACGCGCGCGTGCCGTCGGTCGAGATGCGGATCGCGTAGGGGTTCTCGCCGACGTTCGTGGCCTGGGCGACGAGCGTGCCGCCCGCGAGCGCCAGATCGTAGACGCTGACGCTGTTGTCGTTGAAGTTGGTGGCGAAGAGGTGCTGGCCGTCCGGGTGCAGCACGAGCCGCCCCGGCCCCACGTACGACTGCGTGTCGACGCCCTCGTCGCGCTCGCCGGATCGAGGAAGCGGGAGGATGGCGCGGATCTCCTCGCGGACGAGGTCGGCGTCGCCGTCGTCGTCGATGGCCGTGACGTCGAGCACGTAGATGCCCTCGGGCTCGTCGGCGACGCCGAAGAGCCAGCCGCGCGCGGGGTCGTAGAGCACGTCGCGCAGGCCCGAGCAGTCGCCCGAGTCGATGTACGCGCAGCTCGCCGTGCTCGTCTCGAGCACGATCACCGCCTCGATGCCCATGTAGTTCAGGTCGGCCACGTACGGGTCGGAGTCGTCGCGGACGTCGAGCACGTACACGAAGTTGGCGAGCTTGCAGCCCACGAAGAGGTAGCCGCGGGCGACGTCCTGGGCCAGCGAGCTGCAGCCCATGCCCATCAGATCGACGCCCTCGACGGGCACGTCCAGCGGGATCGAGTCCTCGTCCCCGGCGGGGATCGCCGTGAAGCCCCAGTCGTCGGCGAGCGTGGGGAGCCGCAGATCGCGGTGCACACGGTCCGGATCGCGGGCGATCGCGCGGCCCACGCGCGCCTGGCCCGCGTCGAGGCCGGCGTACCAGAGCGTGTAGCCGTCGCCGTCGTCGACCACGACGGGGTGCTGCACCCCGCCCGCGCCGAAGCCGCCGGCCGCCGAGGCGATCACGGGCCGCGCGGCGCCCTCGGCGTCGCTCGCGACGGTGAAGTCGTCGTCGCCGCTCGCGCGCTCGGCGAAGCCGATCTGCCAGGCCTCGCCGGAGTCGCCGGAGAACCAGAGGTACGTGGCGCCGTCGGGGCCGGCCGTCACCCAGGGGTGCCGCACGCCGGAGTCGAACCACTCGCCCGGGCCGCCGGCGTCGAAGGTCCAGTCGTAGGTGGGCCCCGCGACGCGCGTGAACGCCTCGCCGTCGTCGGAGGTGGCAACGCCGACGCGCCAGCGCGCCCCGTCGTAGCCGGCGTACCAGAGCTCGAAGGCGCCGTCGTCGCCGACGAGGACGCTGCCGGGCTCGATCGCGACGCTCTCCCAGTCGGCCGCGGCGGCGAGGACCGGGTCGTCGTCGACGTCCCAGGCGAGGCCGTCCGCGCTCGTGGCGCGTCCGATCGACGTCACGCCGTCGACCTCGCGGGCGAACAACATGAGCCAGCCGGAGCCGTCGGCGACCACGACCGGCGCCGAGACGCCGTCCACGCCGAGCTCGTCGGGGTCGATCACCACGTCGCCGTCGACCGTGAGGTCGTCGCCGGCGACCGTGCCGGTGACGATGCGCGAGACCCCGTCCTCGTCGGTCACCGTCGCGTAGGCGACGTCGCCCGCGATCGAGCCGAGCTCGGCGCTCTCGCCGCCCGCGAGGAGCGCGTCCGCCACGTGGCCCGCGGCGACCCGGATCTCCCAGCCGCCGTCGGGGTTCTCGATGGAGTCGCCCGGGGCGAGCGTGAGCGGGAAGACCGCGCCCGTCTCGTCCTCGAGGCGGAAGGCCTCCTCGCGCGTCACCTGCAGCGCGACGCGGGGGGGCGTGGCGAACGCGTCGAGCGCGAAGGCGACGCCCACGTCTTCCCAGTCGTAGCCGTCGATGCTCACCGACTCGTGGAGCGCCCAGCCGTCGCCGTCGGGACGCGTGGTGAAGAGGTGGAAGCGGCCGTTGTACCAGGCGACCGCGGGGGCGTACGCGCCGCCTTCGGGCGCGAACACCTCGTCGCGCGCCGTCCAGGTGGTGAGGTCCACGCTCTCGGCCTGGCCGATCCCGCCGTCGTCGCGGGCGTAGAACATGCGCCAGATCGCGGCCTCGCCGTCGCGGAAGACGAACGGGTCGGTCATCGAGACGCCGTCGACCGAGAAGATCGGCTCGTCGCCCACGCGCGAGAAGCGCAGGCCGTCCACGCTGGTGGCGAGGCCGATCTTCTGCGTGGCGCCGTCGCCGCCGTCGTAGAACAGGTACCAGGTGCCGTCGTCGTAGACGACGGAGGGCCCGCCGAGGACGGCGTCCCACTCGGCCTCGCGGGGCTCGAGCAGCGTGTCGTCCGTGTTGATGGACCACACCTCGATCGCGTCGTTCGTCGCGGCGTCGCGGACGTTGCCGGCGTCGTCGACGAAGAAGAGGCGGGCGAGGTCGCCCTCCAGCAGGAACGAGGGGTCGACGACCGCGGCGATCTCGCCGTCGGTCTCCTCGACGTCGAGGTCGAGCGGGACCGCGCTCGCCTCCCAGAGGGACTCGCCGTTGCCCATCATCCGGCGGGCGCCGCCGTCGGTGGGCACCCAGGCGCGCAGCGTGCCGACGCTCCAGCGCAGGTCCCAGTCGTGGGCGTAGATCCCCTCGTCCACGACGTCCAGCGTGACGAACCCGGCGCGGGAGCCGGTGGCGTCGGCGTCGTCGAAGTCCCGGCCCTCGACGGAGCCGTCGCCGCCGGGGCCGCGCAGCGAGACGGGGTCGTCGCCGAGGTCGAGCGCCATGACGTCGTGGCCGGTGCGGTTGACGACGTAGGCGAGGTCGGAGGTGGGGTCGTACAGGAGCGCGTTCGGGTCCCAGCCGACCTCGACGCGGGTGCCGTCGCCGTCGGGGCCCACGCCGGCGAGCACGGGATCGCCGGGGTCGGACACGTCCACGAGCCAGACGTCGTCCTTGCTCTCGCGGGTGCGGGCGCCCTCGGAGAAGCGGTTGGCGACGAGCAGCAGGTCGTGCGGGGCGGCGACCGCCATCGAGCCCGAGAAGCTGGGCATCGGGAGGGCCTCGATCGCGAGGTCCGACACGAGGTTACGACCCGATCCCTCGTCCAGCTTCGAGAGGTCGAGGAACGTGACGCTCCCGCCCGTGAAGTCGAGCCAGGGGTTGGCGTTCGACACCGCGAGCACGCCGTCGTCGCCGAGCAGCGCGAGGTCCGCGGGCCCGGCGAGGCAGGTGCCGATGCCGATCTCGCCGTACTCGTAGACCCCCTCGGGGTAGTCGGCGCAGGGGCCGAGGTCGGGCAGGGGCGTGTCCTTCACGCAGGCGGAGAGAGAGGCAACCGCCAAGACGCCAAGGAGGCGCCAAGGACGCCAAGATGGGGAAAAGGGGCTTCGCCGCTCGGCGCCGAAGGCGCCCGCTTCCTCACCTTGGCGCTCTCCGAAGTTCGTCCTGGCGTCTTGGCGGTTCATTCTCTTCAGAGCACCCCGAGGGCGGCGTGGGCGGCGGCCAAACGGGCAACCGGCACGCGGAAGGGCGAGCAGCTCACGTAGTCGAGGCCGATGCGGTGGAAGAAGGCGACCCCGGTGGGATCGCCCCCGTGCTCGCCGCAGACGCCGAGCTTGATGCGCGGCTTGGCGGCGCGGCCCTTCTCGGAGGCCATCTTCACGAGCTCGCCGACGCCCTCGACGTCGAAGACCGCGAGCGGGCTGTCCTTGAGCACCCCGCGCTGCAGGTACTCGCTGAAGAACTTGCCCATGTCGTCGCGGCTGAAGCCGTAGGTCATCTGGGTGAGGTCGTTGGTGCCGAAGCTGAAGAAGTCCGCGTGGGCGGCGATCTTGTCGGCGAGCACCGCGGCGCGCGGCAGCTCGATCATCGTCCCGATCTTGTAGTCGATGCGGCAGTTGTTCTCGACGAGCACCTGCTCGGCCGCCTCCTCGCACTGGCGACGGCAGCGCTCGAGCTCGGCCGGCATGCTCACGAGCGGGATCATCACCTCGGGCATCACGACGACGCCCTCGCGCGAGACCTGGCAGGCCGCCTCGAACATGGCCCGCACCTGCGTGTTGTAGACCTCCGGCGTCGTGATGCCGATGCGACAGCCGCGGTGGCCCATCATCGGGTTCGACTCGTGGAGCTGCTTGAGCCGCTCGGTGAGGACGTCGACGCGAACGCCGAGGTCCTTCGCGACGGAGCTGATCTCCTCGGGCCGGTTGGGCAAGAACTCGTGCAGGGGCGGGTCGAGCAGGCGGATGGTGACCGGCAGGCCGTCCATCGCGCGGAAGATCTCGACGAAGTCGGCGCGCTGGATGGGGAGCACGAGGTTGAGCGCGCGCTGGCGCGACTTCTCGTCCTCCGCGAGGATCATCTGGCGCATGGCGCGGAGCGCGGTGGGCTCGAAGAACATGTGCTCGGTGCGGCACAGGCCGATGCCGACGGCGCCGAGGTTGCGCGCGTTGGCGGCGTCGGGACCGGTGTCCGCGTTGGCGCGCACCTTGATCTTCGCGCGGGCGTCGGCCCACTTGAGCAGCTTGCCCATCGCGCCGGCGTCGGTGGGGGGCGCGAGCGTGGGGATCTCGCCCTCGTAGACCTCGCCGGTGCCGCCGTCGATCGTGATCCAGTCGCCGCGCTTGACCACGGTGTCGCCCGCGTAGAAGAGCTGGCGCCCGTAGTCGACGAGGATGTCGGTGCAGCCGACGACGCAGGGCTTGCCCATGCCGCGGGCGACGACCGCCGCGTGCGAGGTCTGGCCGCCGCGCGACGTGAGGATGCCGCGCGCGACCGTCATGCCCTGGATGTCCTCGGGTGAGGTCTCGAGCCGGACGAGCACGACGGCCTCGCCCTTCTCGTGGAGCTCCTGCGCCTCCTCGCTGTGGAAGACGACCTTGCCGCTGGCCGCGCCCGGCGACGCGTCGAGGCCCTTCGCGATGACCTTGCGCTTGGCGTCGGGGTCGAGCACCGGGCGGAGCACGAGCTCGAGGTCCGAGGGCTTGATGCGCTTTAGCGCCTCGTCCTCGCTGATGAGGCCCTCCTCCACGAGATCGACCACGATCTGCACCGCGGCGGCGGGCGTGCGCTTCCCGTTGCGCGTCTGCAACAGGTAGAGGCGGCCCTCCTCGATGGTGAACTCGATGTCCTGCATGTCGCGGAAGTGCGTCTCGAGCTTCCGCTGCACGAGGTCGAGCTCCTCGTAGACCGTCGGCAGGTACTCGGCGAGCGTCTGCCCCTCGCTCTGGCCCGCGAGGTGGTTGATCGGGTTGGGCGTGTGCGTGCCGGCGACGACGTCCTCGCCCTGCGCGTTCGGGAGCCACTCGCCGAAGAACACCTTCGCGCCCGACTTCGGGTTGCGCGTGAAGGCGACGCCGGTGGCGCTGGTGTCGCCCATGTTGCCGAACACCATCGTCTGGACGTTGACCGCGGTGCCGCAGTCGTCGGGGATCCCGTGGGTCTTGCGGTAGTAGCGGGCGCGCTGGCCGTTGAAGCTGCGGAACACCGCCTCGACCGCGAGGCGGAGCTGCTTCTGCGGGTCCTGGGGGAACTCGCCGTTGTGCTCGGCGACCACGCTCTTGAGCCGCTCCACGAGGCCCTGCAGCTCCTCGAGCGAGAGCTCGGAGACCTCGCGCTTGCCGCGCACCTCGTCGGTCACGCGCGCGAAGCGCGTGTAGTGGATGCCGAGCACCACGTCGCCGAACATGGTGACGAAGCGACGGTAGCTGTCCCACGCGAACGTGGGCCTGCCCGTGCGCTCGGCGAGCGCGAAGACCGTCTGATCGTTCAGGCCGAGGTTCAGGACCGTGTCCATCATGCCGGGCATCGACTGGGGGGCACCCGAGCGAACGGAGAAGAGCAGCGGATTGTGGAGATCGCCGAAGCGCTTGCCCGTGCTGGCCTCGACGGCGCGCAGGGCGTCGGCGACCTGGTCCCACATGCCGTCCGGGTAGGCCTCGCCGTTCTGGAACCAGTGGTTGCACACCTCGGTGGTGATGGTGAACCCCGGGGGGACCGGCAGGCCGAGCCGGGTCATCTCCGCGAGGCCGGCGCCCTTGCCGCCGAGCAGGCTCTTCATCTTGCCGTCGCCGTCGGCCTTGCCGTCGCCGAAGAAGTAGACCCACTTGTGCATGTTCAATCCGTGGAGAGGCGGGAGAAGTCGGCCAGCGACGAGAACCGCGCGACGATGGCGCGCAGGAGCCCGAGCCGGTTGTCGCGGACGCGCGCGTCGTCGCACATGACGAGGACGGCGTCGAAGAGGCGATCGACCGAGGGGCGCAGCGCGGCGAGCGAGGCGAGCGCGGCGTCGACGTCGGTGTCGTGCGGGACGCGGAGGAAGGCCTCGTGCAGGGCTCGCTCGGCGTCGTGCTCGAAGAGCGCGGGGTCGTAGGCGGTCGAGGCGTGCTCCTTCACGAGCCCGCCCGCGCGCCGGAACGTCGCGCGGATGGGGGCGAACGCGCCCGTGCGGGCGAGCGCGGACATGGCGCGGACGCGCGCCGCGGCGTGCGCGAGGTCGTACGCGCCGGCGGCGAGCACCGCGTCGACGAGGTCGGTGGCGTGCCCCTCGGCCTGCAGCGTGGCGCGCAGGCGCGCGATCACGAACTCGACGAGGTCCTCGCCGGCGCGGGCCTCGACGAACAGCTCGCGCACGTCCCCGCGCCAGCCCGCGGCGAGCACGAGGGCGACGACGCCGTTGGCGGCGCGCCGGAGCCCGAGCGGGTCGGCGCTGCCCTTCGGCGCCATGCCCGCGGCGAACGTGCGCTGGAGCAGCGTCACGCGGTCGGCCAGCGCGAGGGCGAGGCCCGTCCCCGTCGTGGGGAGGGCGTCGCCGGCGAAGCGCGGCAGGTAGTGCTCCTCCACCGCGAGCGCGACGTCGCGGGGCCGGCCGTCGAGCTCGGCGAGGAGCCGCCCGACGTGGCCCTGGAGCTCGGGGAACTCGCCCACCATGAGCGTGGTGAGATCGGCCTTGCAGAGGCGGCCGGCTGCGCCGGTGGCGACGACGTCGGCGCCGACGAGCGGCGCGAGCCTCTCGCCCGCGCGCGCGACCTCCTCCTGCCGCTCGGCCATCGTCCCGAGGCCGCGGATCCACGTCATCCCGGCGAGCTTCTCGGCGTGGGCGGCGAGCGGCTTCTTCCGGTCCTCGGCGTAGAAGAACTTCGCGTCGTAGAAGCGCGCGGCGAGCACGCGCGCGTTGCCCTCCGCGACGAGCGCGGGGTCGCAGCGCGGGTTGTTCGTGACCACGACGAAGCGCGCGGTGAGCTTCCCGTCCTCGAAGATCGGGAAGTAGCGCTGGTTCTTCTTCATCGACTCGACGAGGAGCCGGGGCGGGAGCTCGAGCAGGCCCTCGTCGAACCGCCCCACGAGCGCGGAGGGGGCCTCCACGAGGTTGGCGACCTCGTCGAGCAGCGCGGCGTCGAGCTCGCCGCCGAGCTCGCCCACCATGCGCTCGACCTCGGCGCGGCGGCGCGCGGCGTCGGCGATCACGAGGCGCCCGAGGAGCTCCTCCTCCCACTGCGCGGCCCGCTCGACACGGAACGGCTCCGGCGACCAGAGCCAGTGGCCCTCGCTCGTGTCCACCGTACGCAGCCCGGCGACCGTGGCGGCGACGCGCTCGCCGTCGATCACCGCGCAGACGTAGCGGATGGGGCGCCCCCAGCGCTCGGCGCGGGCCCCCCACTTCATGGACTTCTTGAAGGGCACGGAGAGGACGGCCTCCTCGAGGCCCTTGCCGACGACCTCCGCGGTGGGCTCGCCGCCCGTCGTCTGGCGCGCGCCCCAGACCTTGCCCTTCGGCGTCTCGATCTGCTCGAGCGCGCCGACGTCGACGCCCTTCGCCCGCGCGAACGGCGCGGGATCGGCGGTCACCGGCGGGCCCGTCAGGAGCTTCTCGGTGGTGGGCCGCGCCGCCGCGACCTCCACCGCGACCGCGAGCCGCCGCGGCGTGGCCCACGCGCGCGTGACGGGGGCGCCGGCGAGCTTGCCGATCGCGGCGGCCAGCCCCTCGATCGCCGGCGCGACGAAGCGCGCCGGGAGCTCCTCGCAGCCCACTTCCACGAAGAGCTCAGGCACCGGCGACCCCCGCGTACGTCCGCATGCAGAGGATGGCGAGGTCGCGGACGCGCTTCAGGTACTGCGCGCGCTCGGCGACGCTGATGGCGCCGCGCGCCTGCAGCAGGTTGAAGAGGTGCGAGCACTTCATCGCGTGGTCGTAGGCCGGCAGCGGGAGGCCCAGCTCGGCGAGCCGCCGGCACTCGCGCTGGGAGGCCTCGAAGCCGGCGAACAGCGTGGGGACGTCGGCGGCCTCGAAGTTGTGGCGGGACTGCTCCTGCTCGTTGCGCAGGTACACGTCGCGGTAGGTGATGCCGGGCACCCAGACGAGGTCCATCACGTGGTCGACCTTCTGGAGGTACATCGCGAGCCGCTCGAGCCCGTACGTGAGCTCGACCGGCACGAGATCGAGGTCGAGCCCGGCCACCTGCTGGAAGTAGGTGTACTGGGTGACCTCCATGCCATCCAGCCAGACCTCCCACCCCAGCCCCCACGCGCCGAGCGTGGGAGACTCCCAGTCGTCCTCGACGAAGCGGACGTCGTGCTGGCGCAGGTCGAGCCCGATGGCCTCGAGGCTGCCGAGGTAGAGCCGCTGGACGTCGGGCGGGTTGGGTTTGATCAGGACCTGGAATTGGTAGTAGTGCCCGAGCCGGTTGGGGTTCTCGCCGTAGCGGGCGTCGGCCGGGCGGCGGCACGGCTGCACGTAGGCGCAGCGCCAGGGGTCCTTCCCGAGGGCGCGCAAGAACGTGGCCCAGTGGAACGTGCCCGCGCCCATCTCCATGTCGTACGGCTGCAGGATCGCGCAGCCCTGCGCGCCCCAGTACGCCTGGAGCTTGAGGATGAGATCCTGGAAGGTGAGGGCTTCCTTCGCGGGCACGGACGCGGACTCCGAGGGGCCGACCTTCTACCCCGGAGCCCGGCCGCGAACCACTACGAGAAGACGAGGTCGGTGCGCTCGTCGCGCAGGGTGAGGAGCGCCCAGATCCCGACCGGGAGCCCGGTGAGGAAGCAGGCGCCCACGCAACACGGGAAGATCCCGCTCCAGGCGCCGAGCTTCGCCAGCCACAACCAGCGCGTCCGGCGCATGGCGACGCCCCCGGCGATCTGCAGCACGGCGAACACGCCGCTGCCCACCACGGCGAGCGCGGCGTAGCCGAAGTTCCCGAGCATGCCGGAGAAGCCGAGCTCGTAGAGGGCGTAGAAGTTGAAGGACAAGCCGAGGCAGGTCAGGAGCGCGCCGACGCCGCCGTTGGCGATCATCACGAGCCCCACGGTGCCGAGCCGCTCGACGTGCTCGCGGTACTCGGGCAGGTCGACCGTGCGCTGCTCCGGGCGCAGGCGGTACTGCGGGTCCTGTCCGAGGCCGGCGGCGATCTGCCCGCCCGCGGCTGCCTTCGAGGTGACCCACCAGCCGGCCTTCGGCCCGCCGGCGAGCGCCTTCCCCTGCTTGCGCAGCCCGTCGAGGAACAACACGAGGCCGCGGTCGCAGGCGGCGCCGCGATCGTCGGCGATCGCCGCGCGCTCGCCGAATGTGGTCTCGCCCCCTTCGGCGCGCCACTTCACGAACGCGGCGTGGTGGTGCCGCACGCGGGCGAGCACCTCCGCGGCGAGCGTGGCCGGGTCTTCCACGGCCCACTCCTGGCGGAACAACGTGTCGGCGCAGCGCGCGACCACACGCGCGCCGCCGGCGTCGCGCACCACCTTGACGGTGTACGCGTTCTCCTCGCCGTCGGCGCCCGCGAGCTCGAGGAGGAGCCCGCCGGCGCCCTGGTCGGCGAAGAGGTTCTCGATGTTCAACGCGCCGTCCTCGCGCCAAGCCACACCGCCGCCGGTGTGGTCGGGCAGGCCGGCCTCCACGAAGCCGCGGATCAGCCAGGCGTGGACGTCGTCGAAGGAGCTGATCGCCGCCGGCAATCAGTCCTTGAAGATCATGTTGAGGAACTCGAGGCCGTTCTCGTTCTCGCCGATGGCCTGGCCGCTCTGGAGCTTCTGGCCGAGCAGGTAGGCGTCGTAGACGAACGCGAAGATGATCATGTAGCCGAAGCCGCAGGTGATGGTGCCGAGGACGATGGTGATGACCCAGGCGAGGATCGCCTTCTTCTTCTGGCCCATGAGGAAGTAGCCGAGGCCCCCGAGGCCGAACCAGTTGCAGACGGCGAAGAGAATCGGGTTGGCGTCGGGCTTGGTGATCATCTGACCCATAGAGGCGTCCTCCGGTGACGGAATCCTTCGATGCAGCGCAGCGTGCAAGGGGGTGGGGCCCCTGCCGGCGTCGGCGCGACCGTAGTGCAAAACGCGCCGGAAAGCAACCGCTCGAACGCTACAGGCCCCGCAGCAGGGCGGGGAACATGGGCACCAGCCCCCCCTCGACCGCGCGGTAGCGGTACTGGGCGAACACGCTCGTGTACGCCGGATCGTCGATGGTGACCTCGACCACCAGCGGCCCCTCCGGGAGGCCGAACACCGCGAAACGGCCGGTCTCGCCGACGTGGGTGGCGTCGGGATCGGCCACGCCTTCGTCGTCGAAGTAGCAGGCCTCGTGCCGCGCGCCGTCGGCGTCGGTCACCGTGACGGCCCCGAGCGCGACGATGGGCAATTCGTCGTAGTCGAGCCCGTCGATGAGCTGACGGACCTCGCCCGTGACGACGGCGCCCTCGGCGACACAGTCGGGCAGCTCGTCGCGGAGCGCCTCTACCCAGGCCTCCTCGGCGATCCACGGGACGCCGTCGCCGGTGTAGAGGTCGACGAAGCCGGCGCTGCCCGACCACGACGTGGGGACGTACCCGTCCTTCGACACCGTCAGGAAGAAGTCCTCGCCCGCGACGGCCTCCACCACGAAGCTGCCGTCCTCGTAGGTGGTCGCCTCGTCCCGGGGCGTCGGGTCCCGCGCGACGAGCCCGTCCTCGTCGAGCGACGTGACGGTGGCGCCCTCGACGGCGCTCCCCTGCCCCTTCGGCGCGTCGGTGACGGTGCCGGTGACGAGGATGGTGTCGGGGAGGCCGGAGCAGGCGAGCAGGATCGCGATCACGCGCCCTCCCGCAGCCAGAACGCCATCACCACGTCGCCTCCTTCCGCGGGGTAGGTCTCGGCCGCGCCGGTGCCGCTGTCGACGAGCACGTCGCCCTCCGGCAGGCCGAAGGCGAAGAAGTAGTCGAAGGGGCCGGCGTCCACGCGGGTGAGCGTGCCGTCGTCGCCGACCGCGACGCAGTACGGGCGGTCGTCGCCGACGACCATCGTCTCGCAGCTCCAGGCCTCGCCGTCGGGCACGGTGCCCCACACGGCGACCGTCTGGCGCCCGGGCGGCACCGCGACGCCGGCGGGGAGCGGCAGCGCGGCCCAGATGGACTCCATGTAGGCGGCGTCGGCGCCGAAGAGGTAGCCGTTCAGCCAGATCGCGTCGCCGGTGGGGGTGTCGCCGGCCCAGACGGCCGGGTAGAGCCCCTCCCCCTCGATGCGCAGCGTGACCGGCACGCCGGCGGGGACGACGGCCTGCCAGTAGCCCGGGTAGTCGGGCACGTAAGGCTCCTCGGCCTCGATCGGATCGCTCCCGTCGGGCGCGAGGACGAGCGTGCCCCCGGTGTGCGTGGGCGTGTCCTCGCTCGACGGCGGGTAGGTGTAGACCCACCCGCGCCACGTGACCTCGTCGGGCGCCTCGCGCGGGCCGCGATCCACCCAGTCGACTCCGCACCCGACGAGCCACAACATGGGCGTCAATGTAGCAGCGCGTCGAGGACCGCGCGGGACGGGAGCGCGCGGCCGACGTGGGCGCAGGCCGCGCGGTGGAGCGCGTCCGTGGGGCCCTCCGGGAGCGGGGCGTCGAGCGCCTCGCGCAGCGGCAGGCGCCGCGCGCCCTCGAGCGCCGCGGCGAAGTCCGCCGACATCGCGATCGTCCGCTCCTCGCCGTCGTCGCAGTGGGCGTGAACGAGCCCGGCCGGCGCGAAACGCATCCAGGCCTCGGGGGGACCGCCGCAGCGAACGCAGTGGTCGAGCGCGGGCGCGACCCCCGCGAACGTGAGCGCCTTCGCCTCGAGGCCCGCGACGAACGCCGCGCCGGGGTCGGCGCCGGCGGCGTCGAGCAGGAGCAGCGCCGTCTCGAGGAGCCCGTAGAGCCGCGGCTCGCCGTGGTGCTCGCGGGCGAGCGCGCCGCAGAGCTCGCACGCGTAGGCGGCGACGGCGAGCCGGCCGAGCCCCCGGCGCAGGTTCAGCCGCCCGTCGAGCACCTCCGCGCTCACGAGCGTCGCGAGCTCCCCTTCCCTCGCCTGGAACCGCACCCGCGCCGCGAGGTCGACCGCCGCGAGCCTGCTGCGCGCCGCGCGCGCGTTGCGGGCGAGCACGGCGACCCGCCCGGCGTCGGGCGTGAGGATCCGCAGGATGCGGTCCTGCTCGCCGTAGTCGAGCTTGCCGACGACGATGCCTTCGCGTTCGATCGCCGGGGGCGCGCGCCTCAAAGACCCCCGAGCCCCGTCGCGATGCTCAGGTAGATGGTCACGCCCACCGCGTCCATCACCGTGGTGACGAACGGCCCGGTGGCGATCGCGGGGTCGACGCCCACGCGGCGCAGGGTCAGCGGCACGAAGGCGCCCATGAGCGCCGCGGCGGTCACGTTGCACATGCCCGCGATGCTCACCGACGCCGCGACGTGGACGTCGGCGTAGCGGACGAACGAGTAGACGCCGACGGCCGAGGCGAAGAGGCACCCCATCACGAAGCCGGTGAACACCTCGGTGCCGATGCGCCCGCCGATGCCGTCGTCCATGCGCCCCAGCGCGATGTTGCGCACGGTCACCGTCGCGCTCTGGATGCCGACGTTGCCGGACATGCCGGTGAGCATCGGGATGAAGCCCGCGAGCGCGAGATCGGCGCGCAACGTCGCGCTGAACCGCCCCACGATCTCGGAGATGACGAGGCCGAGCACGAGCGTCACCGCGAGCCAGGGCAGGCGCCGCCGCACCGTGCCCATGCGCGTGACCGCCTCCTGCTTCTCCTCGCCCACGCCGGCCATGAGCAACATGTCCTCGGCCGCCTCCTCGCGGATGACGTCGATCACGTCGTCGACCGTGACGATGCCGAGCAGCTTGCGATGGTCGTCCACGACGGGCACCGCGAGCAGGTCGTAGCGGCCGGCGATCCGCGCGACCTCCTCCTGATCGGTCGTCGCCTCCACCGCGATCACGTCGGTGGTCATGATGTCGGCGAGCTTCGTGGACGGCGGGTGCGTCAGCAGGTTGCGCAGCGAGGTGACGCCGACGAGCTGCCCCGCCTCGTTCTCGACGTAGGCGTAGTAGACGAGCTCGTGGTCGCTCGCCTCCTGCACCGACGCGATCGCGTCGCGACAGGTGGCGTCCTCGCGGAGCCGGAACGCGACGGGGCTCATGATGCCGCCCGCCGAGTCGGGCGGGTACCCCATGAGCTCCTCGATCTCCTCGCGCTCCTCGCCGTGCAGGCGCGCGAGCACGGCCTCGCGCCGGTCCTCCGGGAGGTGCTCGAGCAGGTCGGCCTGGTCGTCGGCGTCCATCTCGCGGACGAGGCGCGCGACGCGGTCGATCGGGAGGTCGACGAGGAGGCGGTTCAGCTCCTCGGGGCCGAGGCGGACGAGGACGTCGGCGGCGACGTGGTCGTCGCGGACGTGCTGGAACACCACGCGTTGCTCGGCGGGCCCGAGGTGGGTGATCGCGGCGGCGAGGTCCTCCGCGCGCGTGTTGGCGACCACCTTCGCGATGGCGGCGGTGGCGCCCTTGCGGGCGAGGCGCCGGATGGCGTCCGAGCGCCGGTTGAGGAGGGACTCGGCCATCGTCACTCCGCGGCGTCGTCGACGAAGACGAGGCGGCGCGGGCGCGACTGGGCGCCCAACGGCTTGAGCGTGCGCCCGTTGTAGACGATGGTGACCGAGCCGAGGCTCGCGAGGTCGACCTCGAGCCGGTCGTGGGCCTCGAACCTGCGCTGCGGCCCCGGCTGGAGCACGCCCTCGTGCACGATGCGGCCGTCGGCGACCACCGTGGCGCGGACGGGCTCGACCACATTGACGAGCACGGTCTGGTCGGGGGCCTCGCCCACGCCGCCGTCGCCCCGCTTCATCGCCTCGGCCCCCACGCGCCACACCAGGACCAGCGCGGCGAAGACCCCGAGGCCGAAGGCCCCCTTGCGCCAGCGGCTGGCGCGGAAGATCGCCCCGGTCGTGGAGGTGGTCTCCGTCTTCTCGGGCGCCGCCGGGCGGGCGGACGGCGGCGGGGCGACCGGCTCGCCGAGGCCGAGGAAACTGCGGTACTGCTTCGTGTACCCGGAGAGGAAGGGGCCCGCGGGGAACACGCTCGTGTCGCCCTTCTCGAGGGCGTCGAGGTAACGCGCGGGGATCTTCGTCCGCCTGGCCGCCTCCTCGAGCGAGAGCCCGGCCTTCGCGCGCGCGTCGCGCAGCTCGGCCCCGATGCCGAGCATCACTGCTCCAGCGAGCGGAGGCACACCCGCGCCTCGTCCGCGAGCGGCGTGTTCGGGGCCTCGCTGATGACCCGGCGCAGCTCGGCGACCCCCTCCTCGGCCATGCCCACCTCGACCTGGATGCAGCCGGTGCGCAGGCGCGCGCCGACCCCCTCGTTCGGGCAGGTCTCGACGAGCTTGCGGTAGGCCTCGAGCGCGGCGGGCTGGTCCTTGCGGCGCTCCTGGACGAGGCCCACGTGGAACCACCCCTCGCAGAGCAGCGGCTGGCGGCGGACGGCCTCCCGCGCGTACGCGAGCGCCTCGTCGAGCCGATTCGCCTGGAGCATCGCCAGCGCGAGGTTGCTCTGAATCAGCGGCGGGTTGCGGTAATCGAGGTCCTTCAGCGCCTTCTCGAACGTGGCGATCGCCTCGTCGACCCGGCCGGCCTTGAGCTGGAACGCCCCGTAGTTGACCAGAATCTCGGCCTCGTCGGGGTTCAGGCGCAGCGCGCCCTCGAAGGCCTCCTCGGCCAGCTCGGGCTCCTGCTTCGCGATGTACGCGACGGCGAGCGTGTTGCGGGCGCGCCAGTTGCGCGGATCCATCTTCACGGCCTCGCGCAGGGTGGTGATCGCCGCCTCGGGGTTGCCCTCGCGGTAGTAGGCCGCGCCGAGATCGACGCGGCTGGCCGCCCGCTCGGCGCGTTTGGGACCGACACAGCTGACGAGGAGGAGGGCGGCGAGGGCGAGGCGCATGGGGGACCTCAGGCGGGCATGTACTTCCCGATGAGCGGGGCGAGGGCGCGGCGGGTCTCCGCGGAGACGGCGGAGGCGGGGGTGAGGATGCTGGTGGCGAGCGCGTTCGACATCGGCGCGGGGCCACCGTGCGCCATCACGAGCGGGACGGCGGCGGCGACGATGCGCTTCGCCAGCGAGGAGTTGGCGGTGAGCACGGCGACCACCTGATCGACCGTGACGGCGTCGTGGTGCGGGTGCCAGCAGTCGTAGTCGGTCGCCATCGCGAGCGACGCGTAGGAGATCTCGGCCTCGCGGGCGAGCTTCGCCTCCGTGAGGTTGGTCATGCCGATCACGCTCGCGCCCCAGGACCGGTAGAGGTGGGACTCGGCGCGCGTGGAGAAGGCCGGCCCCTCCATGCACACGTAGGTGCCGCCGTCGTGGACGCGGTCGGTGCAGCTCTTCGCCGCCTGCAGCATGTACTTGCGCAGGACGGGGCACACGGGATCGGCGAACGCGACGTGGGCGACGAGGCCGTTCTCGAAGAAGGTCGCCTTGCGGTGCATGGTGCGATCGATGAACTGGTCGATGACCACGACGTCGCCGGGGGGGATCTCCTCCTTGAGCGAGCCCACCGCGCTCACCGAGAGGATCCACTCCACGCCGGCGAGCTTCATCGCGAAGATGTTGGCGCGGTAGTTCACCTCGCTCGGGTTGAAGCGGTGGCCCCGGCCGTGGCGCGGCAGGAAGACGAGCTCGGCGTCGCCGAGGCGGCCGTGGATCAGGGCGTCGGAGGGGTCGCCGAAGGGGGTCGTGACGCGCTCTTCGCGCACGTCCGCGAGGCCTTCCATCTGGTACACGCCGCTGCCGCCGATGACGCCGATCCGCATTCGCTCTCCCGCTGCGGCCCCGGTGGTATCACGAACGGCCGGCCTACCACCACTCCGGCTCGGAGATCCACGGCGGCGCGCCCGAGAGGTACTCGCGCGGCTCGGACAGGAGCGCGAGCACCGCGACGGGCGAGGTGGTGTCCTCCCAGGCGAAACGCCAGTGCGTCGCGTCGACGCTCTCGACCGTCACCGGCAGGCTCGCGACGAGCGCGGTGGGGTCGTAGCCCTCCTCGAACTCCGCCTCGACCGCGCCGCCCTCGAAGTCCTCGCCCTGCACGAGCGTGGAGAACTGGGTCTCGAGGCCGTCGTAGTGGAAGGCGAAGACGTTGCCGGCGGCCGCGGAGAACGCGTTGCTCTCCAGCATGCCGTCGCCCTCGTCGTAGTTGGTGCAGTCCTGCCAGAGCGCGTTCGCGGTGAGGAGCACGGTCTCCTCGACCGCCACGCCCGTCCACTGGCGCCCGCTCCCGCCGCCCTCGGACGACCCGATGAGCGTCTCGCCCTCGTAGACCTCGACGCCGAACTCGCAGGTGGACTTGAGCGCGCCCGCGGACTGATCGATCGCGGCGACGAACGCCACGTAGGGCACCGCCGGCGGCGGCTCGAAGGGGGCCTCGCCCGTGTCGTCGCCCAGCGGCACCTTGTCCTTGTTGCAGGCCACGAGCGCGAGGACGAGGAGGCTACGCATTCGCCGCTCCGAAGAAGCGCGCGACCGAGGCGGGATCGGCCTTGCCGAGCTGCCCGCACGCGGCGCTGATGTCGATGCCGCGGGTGGAGCGGACCGAGCACTGCACCCCGCGCGTCACGAGGTGGTGCTGGAACGCCTTCACGACGGCGTCGGGGGGGCGCCGGATGTCGCGGTCGGGGTTCTCGTTGTAGGGGATCAGGTTCACCTTCGACTTGATGCCGTGGAGCAGCTTCACGAGCCGCGCGGCGTCCTCCAGCGAGTCGTTGAACCCGCCCATCATGACGTACTCGAAGGTGATCCGCTTGTGGTGCGGGATGGGGAGCGCCCGGCACGCGTCGAGCAGCGCGTGCATCGAGTACTTCTTCGTGATCGGCATCACGAGGCGGCGCTGCTCTTCGGTGGAGGCGTTGAGGCTCACCGCGAGGTTGACCGGCAATTCCTCCGTCAGCTTCTGCATCGCGGGGACGAGGCCCACCGTGGAGACCGTGATCTTGCGGTGGGAGAAGCCCAGCGCGTCCTCGTCGAGGTAGGTCCGCAGCGCGGCGACGAGGTTGTCGTAGTTGTGGAGGGGCTCGCCCATGCCCATCATCACGACGTTGGTGATGCGGTCGGGCAGCCCGGCCTGCCGGATCTGGAGCGGCTGGTTGGCGATCTCGCTGGGGCGGAGGTGGCGCTTCAGCCCGAGGTCGCCGGTGACGCAGAAGGTGCACGCCATCGCGCAGCCCACCTGCGAGCTCACGCACAACGTGAGGCGGCCGTCGTCGGGGATGAGGACGGACTCGATCTGCTGGCCGTCCTCGGTCTTCCAGAGGAACTTCCGCGTGCCGTCGCGGCTCTCGAGCACGCCCACGCACTCGAGCCAGGGGACGAAGAAGCGCTCGGCGAGCGCGACCCGCACCGACTTCGAGATGTTCGTCATCTCGTCGAAGGAGCGCGCGCCCTTCTGCCAGAGCCACTTGTAGACCTGGCGCGCCCGGAACTTCTCCGAGCCCAACCCCTGCATCTCCGCCTCGAGCTCGACGAGCGTCAGGCTCTTCACGTCGACGCGGCCGTCCTCTCGCACGTACCTGGGCACGGGCCGTTAGCTAACCCGGAACGATGATCCTGATCTACGGAGCCAGCGGATACACCGGCCAGCTGTGCGTCGCGGAGGCTCGGCGCCGCGGCCTCGACGTCGTCACCGCGAGTCGCTCGGCGGGGGACCGGCGCTTCACGGTCGACGCCCCCGATCTCACCGGCGCCGCCGTGTTGCTCAACTGCGCGGGCCCTTTTTCGCGGACGGCCGGGCCGCTGGTCGACGCGTGCCTCCGCGCGAAGGTCCACTACGTCGACGTCACCGGCGAGATCGCCGTGTTCGAGGCCCTCGCCGCGGGCGCCGCCCAGGCGCG
>JBMOQZ010000339.1:0-7220 GCA_049322475.1 Myxococcota bacterium
CACCGGCGACCTCGACGGGGACGGCGCGCCCGATCTCCTCTTCTGCGCCGTCGGCGACGGCGCGTCCGGCATCGACAGCGTGTGCGCCCCCGTCTCCGTCGCCGACCTCGCCGCCGGCGGCGACCACGCCCCGGACACCGCCGGGTTCTCGGTCTACAGCGACAACCGCGACAGCCTGCTCGGCGCCGCTGCCGTCCTCGAGGACAGCGACGCCGACGGCGACACCGACCTCTGGCTCGGCGCCCCGGCGGGCGTGGGCGAGGTGTTCTGGTTCGGGCGGGAGTGACGAGGCCCCGCGTCACGGATTGTGACCGATGAGACGGAACCTTCCCACGGACCATTGGAGCTCGTAGAATCGCCGGATGCTCGACAGCCCGGTGGTCGCCCGCGTCACGCTCGGCCTCGCGGCGGCGCTGCTCCTCGCCGTCGTCGCGGCGCACCCGCGCGTGCGGGCGTGGGAGGAGCGGCTCGGCATCACCGTGATGTTCACGTCGGGGCTGCCGTTCCTCCTGCTCGGCGCCTTCCTCGCCGCGGGGCCGGTGGGCGTGTTGTCGCCGGCGATCCTCGGCGACCTGAAGCCCGCGCTGGAGTTCGGGCTCGGGTGGATGGGTTTCGTGGTGGGCACGCAGCTCGACGTCCGGCGGCTGGACCGTCTCCCCGCCCCGGCGAGCACGCTCCTCGGCGCCCAGACCTTCTTCCCCGCCGCCCTCACCGCCGGCGTGTGCGCGCCGCTCCTGCTCCTGCTCGGCGCCGGCCCCGGCGACGGCCTCGTCCGCGACGTGCTCCTGCTCGCTGGGTGCGCCGTGGCGACGGCGCCCGTGGCGGTGCGCCTGTCGGGCGAGAGCAGCGCGGCGCTCGACGAGGTCGCCGCCGTCGACGCCGTCGCCGCCCTCGCCTCGCTGGGCGCGGTCTCCATCTTCCTCCGTCCGGACGCGCTGCAGACGAACTGGGCGCTGCCCGGGAGCGCGCTGCTGGTGCTCATGCTCGGGCTCGGGGCGATGCTCGGCGTGCTCGCCTGGCTGGTGCTTCGCGCCGCGCGCGACGAGACCGAGGAGGCCGCGCTGCTCATCGGCCTCGTCGCGCTCTCGGCCGGGCTCGCGGCCTACCTCGCGCTCTCGGGGGCGGTCGTGTGCGCGCTCGCCGGCGCGGTGCTCGCCAACCTCCCGCTCCCCGACCGCCGGAACTTCCTGAAGCTCCTGCACGAGGTGGAGCGGCCGCTCTACCTCGTGTTCCTCGTGATCGTGGGGGCGACCTGGCGGCCGTTCGAGGTCGCCGGCTGGCTGCTCGCCGCGGCGTACGTGGTCGGGCGCGTCGGCGGCAAGTGGCTCGCGACGCGCGTGGCCACGCGGCTCGAGCCGTCGCTGCCTCACCCCGTCTCGCTCGCCCGCGCGCTCGTGCCGCAGGGGCCGGTGGCGATCCTCGTCATGGCCGCCGCGGCGACGCTCTACGGCGAGACCGCGCCGCGCGCCGTCGGCTGGGCCGTCCACGCCGCGATCGTGGGGGCGCTCGCCACCGACGTGCTCGCCCGCGCGCTGCGGCCGCACCCGCCGACGAGGCTCGCCGCATGATCCGCGACCTGCTGCTGCTCGCGGCGATCGTCGCGCTGGCCAACGGCGCGCGCTCGTACCTCCCCGCGGACGCGACGGTGACGGGGTCCGGCGCCACGCTCGCGCTCGGCATCGTCCTGCTCGCGGCGCTGTTCGTGGGCCGGGTGTTCCACCGCCTCCGCCTGCCGCACCTGACCGGGTTCCTCCTGTGCGGGGCGGCGCTCGGCCCGGAGGTGGCCGGCGTGCTGACGCCCGCGATGCTCGGCGATCTCACGCTGGTCAAGCGCGTCGCGGTCGGCCTCATCGCGCTCGTCGCGGGGTGCGAGCTCAACCTGCGGGCGATCGCGCCGCGCGCGCGGGTGATCGGCGCGCAGACCTTCGGGGGGATGGGGCTCGCCGCGGTGCTGCTGTTCGGCGTGTTCTGGGCGATCCTCCCGCTGTTGCCGCCGACGGCCGGGCTCGCCGGCTGGCAACGCGGCGTCGTCGCGCTCGTGCTCACCAACGTCGCGTGCGCGCTCTCGCCGGCGGTGGTGATCGCGCTCCTGACCGAGACGCGCTCGAGCGGCCCGCTGAGCGAGACCGCGCTCGCGATGGTGGTGCTCGCGGACCTCGCGATCGTCGTGACGTTCACGGGCTCGTCCGCGCTCGCGGAGGCGGCGTTCGCGGGCGGGGCGGGCGCCGGCGCGGCCTTCTGGGCGCTGGCGCTGCACATCGGCGGCTCGGTGCTCGCCGGGGTCGTGCTCGGCGCGGTGCTGGCGGTGTACCACCGGCACGTCGGGCGGCGCATGGCGCTCTTCGTGTTCGCCGCCCTGTTCGTCGCCGCCGAGGCGGGGGGGCCCCTCCACCTCGATCCGCTGCTGCTCGGGCTCGTCGCCGGGCTCTTCCTCGAGAACTGGAGCCCGGTGTCGGGGTCGGAGGTGGTGCGTGACACGGAGCCCGCGACCGTGCCGGTGTTCGCGGTGTTCTTCGGGGTGGTGGGCGCGGAGATCCACGTCGACGCGTTCGTGGCCTTCGCCGGGTTCGCGTTGCTCGTCGCCGGCGTACGCGCGGCGGGGATGACCGTGGGCGCGCGGCTCGGCGCGCGGGCCGCCGGCGTCGACCCCGCGCTCGCCCGGCTCGTGCCGTTCGGGATGCTCCCGCAGGCGGGCATCGCCCTCGCCCTCGCCAACCTGCTCGCCCAGAGCCCGCAGCCCTGGGCCCGGGGGCTCGCCCCGCTCGTGTTCGGCGTCATCGTGGTCAACGAGCTCGCGGGGCCCGTGCTGTTCCGGATGGCGCTGGCCCGGTCCGGCGAGATCGGGGCGCGGGACCGGGATCCCGTCACCGAGGACACCGCCGAGGCCGTCGCGACCTGACCCGTGCCCCGGGGCGGCGGGCGCGCTAACGGGCGGCGTGCTCGCCCGTCTCCTGCTCGTCGCCGCGATCGGGCTCGCCGTGGCCGCGGCCGTCGCCGGGGCAATCGACGGGCTGGACGACCACGTCCGCGTCTTCGGGTTGTGCGGCGGCGCCGTCGCCGTCGCCGTCGGGCGGGCGCTCACCCGCGGGCGCAGGTGGAGCGACGAGGCCACCGACGGCGCGCTCGTCGCCGGGATCGCGCTGGCGGCGATCGACCGCGAGGGGAGCTGGCCGGCGCTGTTCGGGGGGATCGCCGCCGGGCTCGCCGTGCTCGCGGGCCTCGCCCACCGGCTCGGCGCGCGGGTCGCCGTGGCCGTCGGCGTGGTGGGGCTCGCCGTCGCGGCGACGCAGTCGCCCGGCCGCGTCCTGCCGGGCCTGCACACCTGGAACCAGTACCACTACGTGCTCGGGACCAAGTACTACGCGGAGGTCGGCTACCAGGACCTCTACGTCGCGACGCTCCTCGCCGACGAGGACGGCGCCGGGCACTTCGCGAAGGTCCGGCGCGTGCGGGACATGCGGACCTACGACTACGTCCCGCGGGCCGAGGCGCTGGCGAAGGCCCGGGCCGAGGGCCTGCGCGAGCGCTTCACCGACGCGCGCTGGGCGGACTTCAAGCACGACCTCGACGTCTTCTGGCCGTTGATGGGCGCCGCCACCTGGCCGAGCGTGCTGACGGACCTCGGGTTCAACCCCTCGCCGGTGTGGGTGGCGATCCACCAGCCCATCCTGAAGGTCGTGCCGCTCTCGAAGGCGGCGCTGCAGGGCCTCGCCGCGCTGCAGATCCCGATGTACGCCGCGATGCTCGCCGCCTCCGCGTGGGCGTTCGGCGCGCGGGCCACGCTCTGGCTCGTCCTCTGGAACGTGCTCTTCTTCGGGAGCCGGGGGCGGCTGTACGGCGGCTACTGGTCCTACGACTGGCTCGCGCTCGTCGTGGTCGCGGCGGCGCTCGTCGCGAAGGGCCGGCCCGCGCTCGCCGCGGTGCCCGTCGCGATCGGCGGGCTCATGCGCGGGTTCGGGGGCCTGCTCGCGACGGGGCCGGCCGTGCAGTGGGCCGCGACGCTGCTGCGCGAGCGGCGGCTCGACGCGTGGGCGACGCGGTTCCTCGTGTCGCTCGCGATCACGATGCTGGGGCTCGGCGCGCTCAGCCTGACCGCGGGGCGCGGGCTCGACGCGTGGCCCGACTGGCTCGACAAGATCGAGTTCCACTCGTGGCGGATCTCGACCGGGGGGCGACACCTCGGGCTCAAGGTCCTCTTCGGCGAGGACTGGAGCACGCCGGGCCACACCGCCGACCTCGACGCTCGGCGGGAGATCTACCGCTCGCAGGCGTGGGCCTACCACGTCGTCCAGGGCGTGCTGATCGCGTGGACGGCGTGGGTGGCGTGGCGCCGAGCTCGCCTCGACGCCGCGCTGCTCGGGATGATCCCGGCGTTCGCGACGATGGTGCTCTCCCGGTACTACTACGCCGCGTGGAGCGTGCTCCTGCTGCTCGGCACGCGCGACGGCGACCGCGAGCCGCGGCTCCCCGTCGCGCTCGGCATGCTGGCGATCCTCGCGCTGCACGAGGGCCAGTTCCTCATCGAGGGCACCACGCCGGACAGCCGCCACCAGGCCGTGAACCTGCTGCTGCTCGCCCTCGCCGTCGTGACGCTGGCGGTCTACACGGTCGGCGACCTACGCGGCCGTCGCGACCTCGCCCCGCGCGACCCGTCGCCACCGTAGCGCCGACTCGACCAGCACGACGAGGACGCAGCCCATCATCGCGAAGACGAGGAACGCGTTGAGCCAGCCCTGGAACGTCTTCATCGGCAGGAACCGGTCGACGGCGGACATCCAGCCCGCGGTCAGCGTGGTGGTCGCCACGAACCCGAGCGGCACGACCGTCACCCACGCCCACCGCGCCCGCCCCGCGTTCACGATCACGGTCGTGCCGACGCAGAGCGCGACCGCGGCAAGCAGCTGGTTGGCGATCCCGAACATCGGCCAGACCGTGTCGATGCTGCCGGTCAGGATGAAGTAGCTCCAGCCCGCGACCACGAGGCCCGTGGAGATCACGGTGCCCGGCATCCAGTCGGTGCGGCCGAGCGCGGGGGAGAAGCGCCCGACGAGCTCCTGGACGAGGAAGCGGGCGACGCGCGTGCCCGTGTCGATCGTCGTGAGGATGAAGAGCGCCTCGAACATGATGGCGAAGTGGTACCAGTAGCCGAGGAGGCCCTTCATCCCGGGCAACGCCGAGAAGATCTGCGCCATGCCCACCGCGAGCGAGACCGCGCCGCCCGGCCGCCCGGCGATCGCCTCGCCGATCTCCGCCTCGAAGGTGCGCAGGTTCACCATCGAGAGCCCGAGCTTCGAGAACTTCTCGGTCGCGACGTTGATCGCGTAGTAGTCGCCGGGCTCGAGGCACGCGGCGGCGACCAGCGCGGTGATGCCGACGAGCCCCTCGAGCAGCATCGCGCCGTACCCGATCATGCGGGCGTCGGCCTCGTTGGTGATCATCTTCGGCGTGGTGCCGCTCGCGACGAGGCTGTGGAAGCCGGAGATCGCCCCGCACGCGATGGTGATGAACACGAAGGGGTAGAGCTTGCCGGGCACGATCGGCCCGCCGCCGTCGGCCCAGACGGAGAGCGCGGGCGCGCGGAGCTCCGGGTTCACGTAGAGCACGCCGAGCACGAGCGCGCCGATGGTCCCGAGCTTCATGAAGCTCGACAGGTAGTCGCGCGGGCAGAGCAGGAGCCACACCGGCAGCACGCTGGCGACGAAGCCGTACGCCGCGATGGAGAGCGTGATGCCCTCCTTCGACAACGTGAACCACCCCGCGTACGCGCTGCGGGCGACGGGCTCGCCGAGCACCACCGCGGCGAGCAGGCCGACGACCCCGATCGTCGTGGCCTCGGCGACGCGCGCGGGGCGGATCTTGTAGAGGTACACGCCCATGAACAGGGCGAGCGGGATCGACGCGCCGATGGTGAACGTGCCCCACGCGCTGTGGTGCAGCGCGTTGACGACGGCGAGCCCGAGGCCGGCGAGCGCGATGACGACGATGAACAGGATGGCGACCGACGCGACCATGCCGGAGAGCGGCGAGATCTCCTGCCGGGCGATCTCCGCGAGCGACTTGCCGTCGCGGCGGATCGACGCGGTGAGGATCACGAGGTCGTGGACGGCGCCGCCGAGGCACACCCCCACGAGGATCCAGAGGTAGCCGGGCAGGTAGCCGAACTGCATCGCGAGCACCGGCCCGATGAGCGGGCCCGCGCCGGTGATCGCGGCGAAGTGGTGGCCGAACAGGACCCAGCGGTTGGTGGGGTGGTAGTCCTTGCCGTCGGCGCGGAGCGTCGCCGGCGTGGGCCGGGTGGGGTCGAGCGCGAGCACCTTCGCCGCGAGCACAGCGCTGTAGAAGCGGTAGGCGATCGCCAGGGCGCAGAGCGCGCCCAGCATCAGCGGAAGGGCATGCATCCGGGCCATCATGACACGGGCTATGCTGGCGGCCTCGCCCCGGAGCCCCGGATGCTCGTCGTCGCCGCGCTCGCCCTCGCCCAGGAGGCGCCCCCCATCGTCAACGGCTCGACGACCACGGACTACCCGTACGTCGTCACGCTCTGGGCCGACGACGGGACCGGCTACGGCTACAACTTCTGCAGCGGCACGCTGATCGCCCCGACCTGGGTGCTGACGGCCGCGCACTGCGTCGAGGCGATGGACGACAACATCCGCCAGGGCCTCGACGAGCTCTACGTGATCGTGGGCTACGACCTCGAGACGTCGGCGGGGTGGCAGGACTACGAGCAGGCCACCGACTGGATCGCCCACCCCAGCTACAGCTCCACCGCGCTCACCAACGACGTCGGCCTCGTCGAGCTGGCGTCGAGCTTCCGCAGCGTCGACTTCTTCCCCGTCAACAAGGACAGCGTGCGCTCGGGCGACGTCGGCGACGACTACCGCGCGGTCGGCTGGGGCATCACGATGGACGGCCGGTACGACAGCACGAAGAAGCGCACCGCGGACCTGCCGCTCTACGACTACGACAGCCAGATGCTCTACTTCTGGGACACGTCCGACGGGCAGGGCACCTGCTCCGGCGACTCCGGCGGCCCCGCGTTCGAGCTGTCGGGCAGCGACGTGTACGAGGTGTCGGGCGTGCTCTCGTACGGCGCCGACGTCGATCGCGACGGCCAGTACTGCGACGACTACTCCAGCGGCTTCACGCGCGTGGACGCCTACCTGAGCTGGATCGAGGGCTACACGCCGGTCTACAGCGCCGCCGAGCTCGGCGACGCC
>JBMOQZ010000340.1:0-7199 GCA_049322475.1 Myxococcota bacterium
GACGGCGTCGAGCGCGTCGGCGCCGAGCGCGCTCGACTTGATCTCCTCGACGACGGTGCGGCCGTCCTCCTCGCCGAGACCGTCGACGCGCGCGTGGACCGTACACGTCCAGCCGCGCACGACGACGCGGTGCTTCAGCGCGACCTCCGCGCGGTAGGCCTGCGCGGCCTGCACCTCCTGGTGCAGCGCGACCCCCGCGGCCATGCGCGCGCGGTCCGACATCGCGAGCGCCCGATCCACCGACGGGGCCTCGGCGTCGAGGAGATCGTGGACCGACAGGTCGAGGGTCCGCTGGTCGTCGTGCCACCTCAAAGCCAAAGGAAACCGCCAAGACGCCAAGGAGGCGCCAAGAACGCCAAGAGCTGGAATGGGCTCCGCCCCCTCGACCACCTTGGCGTACTCAGCGAGATCTTGGCGTCTTGGCGGTTCATCTTCCGATTCCAGCGTGAAGATCGGCATCTTCCCCCAACGCCAGCGTCCGGGAGATGGCCCTGAGGATCTGGACGACGATCTGCGGCGGATCGAGGTGGGGGTTCACCCGCTCCTCGTAGCGGGGGTCGCCCGGGTCGCACTGGTTGGGGGGCGTGAGCGCGTAGAAGGCCCGGCAGGCGATCGGGCGGCGGGCGTACACGCGGCAGCGGCCCTCCACGAGGAAGGGGCAGGGCTCGCGACGCGCACGCCACGTCTCCTGCGCCTCGCCCCGGGCCGCCAGCGCGCGGAACCGCGCGATCTCCTCGACCGTGGCGACCTCGCGGAGGCGCGCGATCTCGATGCCCGTGACCCCCCGCGGGTTGTCGTGGCAGCAGGCGGTGCACCCCTCTCGGCACGCCATCGGGTGCGCCGTCACGACGTGCGCCCGGTAGGCGTCGTACGCCTCCATCGCCGTGTCGAGCGCCCGATCGGTCGCGACGCGGTCGCCGGCGAGCGCCGCCCGCAGGGCGTCCTGCGAGCGCGCCAGCATCGAGTTCAGCAGCGCGCGCGCCTCGGGCGAGGCGGCCGCGTCCAGCGTCACGGTGCGCACGGGCCCGTTATAGCCGGCCGCCTTCGGAGACCGTGATGGACGCGTGGGACGAACTCAAGGCCCGCAACGAGGAGCTCGACGCGCTCGGCGGCGCCGCGGCGATGCTCGAGTGGGATCAGCAGTGCTACCTCCCGCCCGGCGCGGGCGCGGTGCGCGGCCATCAGTCCGCGGTGCTCGGCCGCATCCAGCACGAGCGCTTCACCGACCCGCGGGTGGGCGAGTGGCTGCACGCGCTCGACGCGCGGGAGCTCGACGAGGTGCGCCGCGCCTCGGTGCGCAACCTGCTCCGGCGCTGGCGCCGCGCCACCTGCCTCCCCACCGAGCTCGTCGAGGCCCTCACCCGCGCCCGCAACGAGGGCTTCCTCGCGTGGTGCAAGGCCCGCGAGGCCGACGACTTCCGGCTCTTCGAGGCGCCGCTGCAGAAGCTCCTCGACCTCACGCGCGAGACCGCCCACCGCTACGGCTGGAAGGACCACCCCTACGACGCGCTGCTCGAGGACTACGACCCGGGCTCCACCGTCGCGCAGCTGCGCCCGATGTTCGCGCGGCTGTCCACCGAGCTGAACCGCCTCCTCGACGCGGTCGACGGACGCCCGCACCCGGCGGGCTTCTCGGGCCGGCTCGACGTCGACGGGCAGCGCCGCCTCTCCGAGCGCGTGCTCGCCGACCTCGGGTTCGACCGCCAGCACGGCCGCCTCGACGTCTCCGCGCACCCGTTCACCATCGGGCTCGCCCCGGAGGACGTGCGCATCACGACGCACTTCCACGAGGACAACTTCCTCGCCTCCCTCGGCGGCACCATCCACGAGTGCGGGCACGGCCTCTACGAGCAGGGGCTGCCGACGGCGTGGGCGGGCACGGCGCTCAACCGCGCGGCGAGCATGGGCCTGCACGAGTCGCAGTCGCGCTTCTGGGAGAACTTCGTCGGGCGGTCCCGCCCCTTCTGCGCCTACCTGCTGCCGCGCATGCAGGGGATCTGGCCGGGGCTTCGCGTCACCGTCGACGAGCTGTACGCGGCGATGAACCGCGTGGAGCGCTCGCTGATCCGCATCTTCGCGGACGAGGCGACCTACAACCTGCACATCGTCGCCCGCTTCGAGCTCGAGCTCGGGATCGTCGAGGGCAAGCTGCAGGCGAAGGATCTGCCCGAGGCCTGGGACGACGCCTACCGCAGGAACGTGGGCGTCGTCGCGAAGAGCGCGCACGACGGCGTCCTGCAGGACGTCCACTGGTCGAGCGGTCTCTTCGGCTACTTCCCCAGCTACACCATCGGCAACCTCTACGCCGCGAGCATGGGCGCGCGCGTCCGGGAGGACGTCCCCGACCTGTGGGCGCAGGTCGAGCGCGGCGAGTTCGGCGCGGTGCTCGGCTGGCTGCGGGAGCACGTGCACCGCCGCGGGCATTTGAAGGACGCCCCCGAGCTCTTCCGCGACGCCGTCGGCGACCGCGACCCGGTCCGGGACCTCGTCGACCACCTATGGAGCCGGCAGGGCGCCCTGTACGGCGTTCGCCGGTAGCTCCGGGCACGCGGGGTCCTTCAGCCGCCAGGCCTTCCCCACGCGCACGGCCGTGCCGATCTCGACGAGGCGCGCCTGCTTGTCGCGAAGCAGCACCTCGATGACGGCCTTGTCGCCCATCACGTGCGTCGCGACGTAGTGCGCGTCGTCGGGGATGCTCGCCCCGATCTCCACGAGGCTCTCCTCCAGCGCGCGCGGCGAGCGCGTGGCGAGGTAGGCCTCCGCCTCCTTCCCGAGCGCCGCGGGCACCTCCGCGCCCATGAGGAAGAGGCCCCGGTACTGGTCGATGTCGGCGGCGCGCGCGACCTCGAACACGACGCGCCCGAGCTCGTCCTCGGAGAGCGGCGTTCGGCGCGCGGGCCGGCGCCCGCGCGGGTCGTCACGCACGCGCGTGAGCAGCCACAGGCAGAGGAGCAACGCGACGGACAGCCACAGGGTCTGGGCGTCGGGCAGCAACATTCCGCCCCGATGCTACACCTTCTCCGGCACCTTCACCGGCGCGAGGTCCGAGATCGCCGGCCCGTTGAGCACCTTCCCGTACGCGTCGAACCGCGATCCGTGACAGGGGCACTCCCACCGGCGCTCGCTCTGGTTCCAGCCCACCACGCACCCGAGGTGCGTGCACACCGCGGAGCGCTCGTGCAGCGCCCCGTGCTCGTCGCGGTAACACGCGATCTTCTGGAGCCCGCGCTGGATCACCGCGCCCGTGCCCGGCGCGACGCGCGACTCGTCGGCGACGTCGCCGCCGCGCAGGTGCTCCGCGTAGTGGCCCACCATCGACGCGGTCTCGCGGACGAGGTCCCCGAGCTGCGGGATCGACACGCGGAACCGGCCGGGGTCGTACACCTCCGCCCACGGGTTCTCGCGCCCGGCGATCAGGTCGGCGAACAACATCCCCGCGATCGTGCCGTGGGTCATCCCCTGCCCCGAGTCGCCGGTGCAGAAGTAGATCCCGGGCTGGGGGTCGCGCCCGATGAACGCGATCCCGTCGTGCGGCTCGAACACCTGCCCCGACCAGCGGAACTCGACCCGCTCGATCTGGGGGAACCGCGCGCGCGCCCACAGCTCGAGGCGCCGGAAGCGCACCTCGACGTCCACGTGCTCGCCGGCCTTGTGGTCTTCGCCGCCCACGATCAGCACGTCGAAGGCCCCGGACTCGCCGGCGACGGGCGTGGCCTCGGTCTGCAGCCGCACGTAGTGGTAGGGATCGACCGTGTCCCAGTACAACGCGACGTGGACCGACCCCCGGGGCACCCGCGCCGCGATCGCGTACGTGCGGTACGGGGCCTGCAGCGGAAGGACGCCGATGCGCGCGTGGATCGGCGCGTTCGTCGCGATGACGACGTGGTCGGCGACCACCTCTACCCCCGTGGCGACGCGCACGCGGGACGGCTTTCCCGCGTCGACGCCGGTGACGTGGGCGCCGGTGTAGAGGCGCCCGCCGTCGCGCGCGAACGCGTGGGCGAGCCCGTGGAGGTACTTCAGCGGGTGGAGCTGCCCCTGGTGCGGGAAGCGCAGCGCGGGGCCCGTGTCGAAGTGCGCGAGCGGGGCGCGGTCGACGTGGTCGACCTCGATGCCCACGCGGCGCGCGGCCTCGAGCTCGTCGGGGACGCGGCGGCGCCCGCGCGGCGGGTCGAACAGGAAGCCGTCCACGCGGGCGAAGTCGCAGGGGATGTCCTCCTCGTCGACGATCGCCTCGATCCGGTCGACGGCGGCCGCGTGGCTGCGCCAGATCTGGCGGGTGCGCTCCTCGCCGTGCATGCGGACGAGCCGCGCGAAGCCGTCGTCCATCGCGGACGCGAGGTGAGCGGTCGTGCGCCCCGACTCGCCGCCGCCGACGGGCCCGTGGTCGAGGACCACGACCTTCCGGCCCTCGCGGGCGAGCAGGTACGCGGTGGTCATGCCGGCGACGCCGGCGCCCACGACGCAGACGTCGCACCGCGCGTCCTCCGTCAGCTCCTCGCCGAGCATCGGCGCCGCGGACGCCATCCAGAGGACGTTCCCCGGGTTTTCCATCCCTCCCCCCTCACGGGAGGGTAAGCACCGGCCCTACTCGGGGTCGCAGGCGCCGTCGCAGTACTGCTCCACGCGCCCCTCCGAGAGGAAGGTCCAGAGCTGCTCCTGCGCCGCGAGCGTGCGCCGCGTGTCTTCGTGGGTGTCGTACTGCGAGTCGGGCGGGAGGTTCTCGTAGGGCACCTCGGGCGCGCCGTGCTCGAACTCGACGAGCGCGCTGCCCTCCCAGCCGCCGGACACGGTCTCGAGCCCCCAGACGTCGCGCACGGGCGGATCGATCAGCACGCCGTCGTACGCGCGGCCCATGACGTGGGCGCCGAGCGTGGTGACCTGGGCGTCGCCGATGGCGTCCTGGACCAGCACCGCCTTCGCGGACCGGCCCTCGAGGGGGTCGGCGCTCATCTGCAGGCCGTAGCCGCCGGCCTCGCCGCCGTCCCAGAGGTTCTGCATCAGCGCCATCCAGAACGAGATGTCCTCCTGCTCGTGGTACACGGCCTGGAAGAGCGCGAAGAAGGGCGTGAAGTCCGCGGAGCGCGACAGCAGAAGGCTGTACGGCATGCCGCCGACGCCGAGGACGCCGCGATCGATCTGCGGCGCGAGCGCGAGGTAGGCGCCGCCGAGGATCGCGCCCTGGGAGTTGCCGTAGTACCAGACCGTCGAGGGGTCGATCAGCGAGCCCGTGGCGCCCGTGTCGTCGGTGTAGGCGAACACCGCGTCGCTCGCCATCGCGCCCTGCATCATCGCGGCCGCGCAGGCGAACTCCACGAAGCCCTGGTGGCTGCGCTCGGGGATCTTGCCGAACTCGCCCACGTTCTGGACGATCATCGCGGCGATCTCCTGGTCGTCCTCGGACTTCATGCCCGTCCAGTCGACCGCGAACAGGATGAGGCCGTAGCGGTTGGCCATCTCGCCGAGGTAGCCGGAGTGGACCTCGTCCTGCTCGCCGAGCAACCCGTGCCCGTACTGGAGGAGCTTGAGCGGACGGGGATCGTCCACCGCCGTCTGGGGCACGACGATCGTGAACGGGACCGTCGTGGTGCCGTTCTGGTAGGGCATCCCCTCGTCGTCGCGCGTGAGCCAGGTGCCGGTGCGGTCCTCCTCCGTGTAGAGCGGGACCGTCATCGAGCCGTACACCCGGTAGGCGGTGTTGCCGTCGCCGATCTGCACGACCTCGTCGATGACGTAGTCCGGGCCGTCCTGCCCGACGGTGGCGAGCGCGTCGTCGATCATGAAGCGCGCGCGGCCCGTGATCTTCTCCTTGCTGCCCACGACGAAGTCCCACGCGAGCTGCGTCTCGGACGGATCCCAGCCCTGCTCCTCGAGGCGCGAGAAGAGGTCGGCGTACAGCTCGCGGCGGCCCTCGATGTCCCAGTCGGTCGTCTCGGTCCCGTCGCGCAGCGCGGCGTAGCCCTCCGAGGCGGGGATGACGGCGCCGCTCGTGTCGACGAGATCGCGCATGGCGACCACGTAGCGGTGGCCGTTGAGCATCGGCTTCGCCGGGCGCACGAAGAGGAACTCGCGGCCCGGAATGTGCTCGCCGCTCACGTCGAGCTCCGCGAAGAAGGGGTGGCGCTCGCCGGTGTCCCAGTCGAACAGGACGATGGGACTGTCGTCCGCGAGCGAGGCCTCGATGTCGTCGTGGCCCGGGAGGTTCTCGACCGAGAGGTCGGGGAAACGCGCGAGCAGCGGGTTGAGCGGCGAGAAGCCGTCCAGCTCGTTCCACGGCCAGGGGTCGGGCTGGACGTCGAGGTTCTCGGTGCGCGGGATGGTCGACGCGCCGAGGTGCACGCGCCAGCCCGTCTCGGTGGTGGCGTCCTCGCGGAGGTAGAAGCTGCTCGGGTACGGCAGCGCGCAGTAGTCGTACGAGATCGGGTCGCAGTCCGAGAACGGACGCTCCTCGACGCCGTCGGCGCCAGCCGGGGGTTCGTCGCCGGTGCAGGCGAAGAGGGCGAGAAGAAGCACGGGACCTCCCGGAACGCGGGCCGTCGGCTAACCGGGCGGACCGGCTAGGGGTAGTAGTAGTAATAGGAGCCGCTGGACGCCGACAGCGTGAAGTGCGTGGCGTCGCCGTCGGTCTCCCAGATGGGGTACCACGAGCCGCCGTAGTAGATGAACAGCACGTTCTCGTAGCTGTAGTAGGTCTCGGCGAACGCCCAGACGTACTGGAAGTAGCCGTCGAACATCCCGTCGGTGAAGCCGTAGTCGTCGCAGTAGGGGCCGGCCGCCACGGAGTCCCTGAGCGAGAGGCTGAACATCCAGTCGCAGCCCGGGCAGGCGCTGCGGGGGGTGCGCCCGCCGTCGTCGTACCAGTCCCCCATCACCACGCAGGTGCTGTTGCCGTCCTCGTTGAGCATCTCGAGGCCGAAGTGGCCGCCGCCGAAGGTCTCGGGGTCGCACACGTAGGCGTCGCCGACCCAGTAGGCGTACCCGACGCCGGGCTCCGTGCAGTCGTCGCCGTCGTCGTAGTCCTCGAGGCCGTCGCAGTCGTTGTCGAGGCCGTCGGTGCAGACCTCGACCGCGCCGGGGAAGATCCGGCGCCCGCCCGCGCGGGGGTCGTCGTTGCAGTCGCCGTCGTTCTCGGTGTAGCCGTCGCGATCGTCGTCGATGTCGTCGCCCGGGTCGCCCCCGGTGTCGACGGTGGTGCCGGT
>JBMOQZ010000341.1:0-7040 GCA_049322475.1 Myxococcota bacterium
CGAGGAGCCGCCGCCGCCGCCGCCGCCCGCCATCCCCGCGGCCACCCCGCCGCCACGCCCCCCCGCGCAGGACGACCACGAGGCCGCGACGGTCATCTACTCCCGCGAGGAGCTCGCCCGTCGCCTGCTCGAGGAGGAGGACGACGAGGACGCCGACACCTCGCCCCCCGGGAGCGGCGACGCCACCGTGATCATCTCCCGCAAGCCCGCCGAGGAGCCGCGCGCCGGCATCCGCGAGGCCTGGAAACCGCCCGGGAAGAAGTGAGGCTCAGCAGCCCCCGCGCACCATGACGAACGCGCTGCCACGGTCGAGCGGCACGATGCGCGGGGCGTACCCGAGCACGCGGGGCTCGGCGCCGAGCACCCGCTGCTCGAGCGCGTAGACGCGCACCCGGCCGGTGATCCGGTCCTGTCCCACGTTCAGCGCCTCGAGCACGACGTGCCCGCGCTGCACCATCCACACCTCGCCCTCGCCGAGGAGCGGCGCGTCCACCTGCACGGTCAGGCCGGGGCGCCCGTCACCGTCGGCGTCGAAGACCGCGCCCCCCTCGCGCAGCCCCAGCCGCTCGACCCCGGGGTCGATCACCAGGCGACCGTCCTCCCACGCCACCGTCGCCTCTCGATCCGGCAACGCCGCGACGAACGCGGGCGGCAACACCGTCCGCACCGCCGAGCCGCTGTCGTCGATCCGCGCGTCGCACACGGTCCAGCGGGCCGTCCCGTCCTCGCGCACGTCGAGCTGGACCACGCTCTCGGTGACCGTGTACGCGTCGCCCACGACCGGGACCTTCGCCCGGGTCGCGACCGCCATGTGCACGCGCCACGTCCCCTCGAGCGTGATGCCCGCGGCGACGGCCGGCGCCAGGAGCAGCGTCAGCATGCCAGACCCACGCCAGAATCTGCACACGCCGCGCCCCATCGGCACGATTACCGACGGCGACGAGGGCGAAGACCGGTGAGCCGGCCGGGTGTCGGTCCCCAGCGCGGCGACGAGGAGAAACCCTCCGCCCACACCTGCTCCGGGCTCGTCGCGCCCCGGGATCCATCCGCACCGGAAAGCCCTCGCGCACGCGCCCGTCGGCCCCGAACACCCACAACGCGCCGCGCAGCGTGGCGGCGACCACCTCGACCGCGCCGTCGCCGTCGAGGTCGCCGACGGCGGGTGTCGCGCGGATGGGCTCGCGGGGGAGCTCCGCCCACGGCGCCCACGCCGCCGCGTAGAGGCCGAGCACCTCGGGCAACACGTCCACCGACACGGGCCAGCCGGACACGGGCGAGCCGTCGCCGTGTATCACGTGTATCACTCCCCCGGACCTCGCCTGGACGGTCCCGCGCCGCCGGCACGACGAGCCCCGCCACGCCCGCGTGGCTTCGTCGAATGTGTCGCCCGTGTGTCGCATCGCGTGGACGTGCCGGGCAGAGGTCCGGGCGATCGGGCTCGCCGCACGACGGGTACGTGTCCAGCGGGAGCGCGGCGAGGGCCACGGTCGCGAGCACCATCGACGCGGTCTACGCGCTTGCGCCGCGCGTGGCGCCGCCATAGCCGTGCGTTCCGGGGAACGCTGCCGTGGATCACGACGAAGCAAAGGTTGGAGCGAACTTTCTCCGCACGATCGTCGCCGACGACCTCGCGGCCGGGCGGCACGCGCGGGTGGTCACGCGTTTCCCGCCGGAGCCGAACGGCTACCCGCACATCGGCCACGCGAAGTCGATCTGCGTGAACTTCGGGCTCGCGGCCGAGTTCGGCGGCGCCTGCAACCTCCGCATGGACGACACCGACCCGACGAAGGAGTCCGAGGAGTACGTCACCGCGTTCCAGCGCGACGTGTCCTGGCTCGGTTTCTCCTGGGCCGGCCTGTACTACTGCTCGGACTACTTCCAGCAGCTCCACGACCACGCGGTGGCGCTGATCCGGAAGGGGAAGGCCTACGTCTGCGGGCTCTCCGACGAGGAGATCCGCGTGTATCGCGGCACCGTGAGCGAGCCGGGTCGCCCGAGCCCGGGCCGCGAGCGCTCCGTGGAGGAGAACCTCGACCTGTTCGCGCGCATGCGTGCCGGCGAGTTCCCCGACGGCGCGTACACCCTGCGCGCGCGCATCGACATGGCCTCGCCGAACATGAAGATGCGGGACCCCCTGCTGTACCGCATCCGCCACGTCCGGCACTACCACGTGGGCGACGCGTGGTGCATCTACCCGATGTACGACTGGGCCCACCCGCTGTCCGACGCCATCGAGGGCGTCACCCACTCGATCTGCACGCTCGAGTTCGAGAACAACCGCGAGCTCTACGACTGGGTGATCCGGGAGACCGGCGTGTCGCCGCGGCCGCGCCAGTACGAGATGGCGCGCCTCGCGATGACCTACACGGTCATGAGCAAGCGGAAGCTCCTGCGGCTCGTGGACGAAGGCCGCGTCGACGGCTGGGACGACCCGCGCATGCCGACGATCGCGGGCCTGCGCCGCCGGGGCGTCACGCCCGAGGCGATCCGCGACTTCTGCGACCGCGTGGGGGTCGCCCGCGCGAACAGCGTGGTCGAGTACGCCGCGTTCGAGGCCGCGATCCGCGACGACCTCAACACGCGCGCGCCCCGCATGATGGCGGTGCTGCGGCCCCTGAAGGTGATCGTCGAGTCCTGGTCGGGCGAGGACGAGTGGCTCGACGCGCCGCTCTGGCCCCACGACGTCCCGAAGGAGGGCACCCGCAAGGTCGCGTTCTCGCGCGAGCTCTGGATCGAGCGCGACGACTTCGCCGAGGAGCCCCCGAAGGGGTGGCACCGGCTCGCGCCCGGCCGCGAGGTGCGCCTGCGATACGGCTACGTGGTGAGGTGTGTCGGCGTCGAGAAGGACGCCGCCGGGAACGTCGTGGCGGTGCGGTGCACCCACGATCCGGCCACGCGCGGCGGCAACACGCCGGACGGCCGCAAGGTGCCCGGCACGCTCCACTGGGTGAGCGCGACACACGCAACACGTGTCACCGTCCGGCTGTACGACCGGCTCTTCTCCCACGAGCGCCCGGATGCCGGCGACGAGGACTTCCTCGTGCACCTCAACCCGCGCTCGCTCGAGGTCGTCGAGGCGATGGGCGAGCCCGCGCTCGCCGGCGCGACCGGGCACGTGCAGCTCGAGCGCGTCGGGTACTTCTGGAAGGAGGGCGAGGGCTGGAACCGCGTCGTCGGGCTCAAGGAGTCCTTCGGGAAGGCGGCCCCGGCGCCGGCGCGCGTGGAGAAGCCGGCGGCGCAGGCCCCCACGGCGCGGCGCGAGGTGTCGGCCGAGGTGCTCGCCCGCTTCCCGGGCGTGGGCGCGGAGGAGGCGGCGGTGCTGGACGCCGATCCGAAGCTGGCCGCGCTCTTCGCCGACACGTGCAACACGTGTCGCAATCCGAAGGCGGCCGCGAGCTGGATCGTGAACGAGCTCCCGCGCGACGCCGACGTGAGCGGCGCGGCCCTCGGGCAGCTCGTCGCGCGCATCGACGACGGCACGCTCTCCTCGCGGCTCGCGAAGGACGTGCTCGCCGAGATGATCGCCGGCGGCGGCGAGCCCGACTCCATCATCGCGAGGAAGGGCCTCGTGCAGGTCAGCGACGACGGGGCGATCGCGCCGATCGTCGCCGAGGTCGTCGCCGGCAACCCGGACAAGGTCGAGGCGTTCCGCGGCGGGCGGCAGGGGCTCCTCGGCTTCTTCGTCGGCGAGGTCATGAAGAAGAGCGGCGGGAAGGCGAACCCCAAGCGGGTGCAGGAGCTCGTGCGGGCTGCGCTCGGCGGGTAGCCCCGCGGTGGCAACCTTCGAGGCATGACCTGGTTCTTCGTCGCGGCCGCCCTCGCGGGGCCGCTCCCGCTCGACGGCCGCACCTTCGAGGTGAGCTTCGTCGAGCCCGGCAAGAAACCCGAGAAGGACACGCTGATCTTCGCGGACGGGACGTTCCGCTCGACCGCCTGCGACCCGTACGGCTTCACGGCCACCGCCTACACCGTGGCGCCGATCGAGGGGGGCGACGCCTACAGCTTCGTGGTGGACGCGAAGAGCCCGAAGGAGGGGCTCGCCCACTGGGTCGGCACCGTGGACGGCGACCGCGTGATCGGCCTGATGACGTGGACCAAGGCCGGGCAGAAGCCGATCGTCTACACGTTCGCGGGGAGCGCCGTCTCGCGGCCGACCGGCACGCGTTGACGCCGCGCGGGCGCGTCGCGCTACCCCGCGAACATCCGGATCGACGTCGCCGCCTCCATCGCCATGCGCCGCGCCTCGTCCCAGTCGGGGTGCCGCACGACGATGTTGCCGTCGGCGAGGAAGGTCTGCTGCCAGTCCCGCCGGGGCGCGCCGATGGGCAGGAGCTCCTCGCGGGCGATCCACCGGCCGTAGCGACGTCGGAACTCCTCGAGCCCGGAGACGTGGCGGATGTGGCCGCGACCCTCCGCGCGCTTGAACACGATCGCCGCGTTCCAGGGTCGCCGGCGGGGCGCCTCGAACGACTTCCAGCACACGACGCGGGCCCACTCGCGGAACAGGTCGAGGTCGCCCGTGTAGTTCATGAGGTCCACCATGTTCGCGCCCGGCGGGCGGCAGGCGATCTCGCCGAACACGGCCTCGCCGTCGGGCCGGCGGAACCACTCCATGTGCGTGAAGCCGGTGCCCATGCCGAGGGCCCGGAGCACGCCGCGGCCGAGCTCGATGCCGGCGCGGATGGCGGGGTGCTGCATGTCGCGGACGCTGATGATGATCGGGCTGATCCACTCGTTGCGCCGGGCGTCGAGCACGTTCGGGATGTAGTGGCAGACGCTCTCGTAGACGGGGATGCCGTCCACGCAGAGGGTCTCGTAGGTGAACTCGTCGCCCTCGACGAACTCCTCGAGGCTGGCCTCCGCGACGTTGCCCATGCGGTCGAGCACGCCGTCGAGCGCGCCCGGACCCTCGACGCGGTGCGTGTCCGCGCTGCCCGCGCCGGCCACCGGCTTCACGATCAGCGGGAAGCCCACCTGCTCGGCGGCGGCCCACGCCTCCGCGCGCGTGCGCACCCGCACCGTGCGGGGGATGCGCAGCCCGGCGGCGGCGACGCGCTCGCGCATGAGCGGCTTGTCGCGGAACCCGCGGACCGTGTCCACCGTCATGCCGGCGATGCCGAGCGTCTCGCGCAGGCGCGCGGCGAGCAGCGTGAGCGGCTCCCAGTTGGACTCGATCCGGTCCGGGCGACGGCCGCCCAGCCACTGGAGGATCCGCGCGTGGACGTCGTCCTCGTCGAGGATGCGGGGGACCTGCAGGTAGCTCGTCAGCCGGTCGCGCACGCCGCGGGGCAGCGCGTCGGGGGCCTGGTCGCCCACCGCGTGCACGCGGGCGCCGACCTCGACGAGGCCGCGGGTGAACTGCTGCATCTCCGGAGGGTAGGCCGGCGAGAGGAAGACGACGTCCATGCGACGGCCATCCTACAGGCAGTTCACCACGAGCGGGTTGGCGTACGCGCGCCGGACCTCGCCCTCGCCGTCCTCCCACACCGCCGTCATCGGCTCGAGCACCTGCCGGCCCGAGCACGCGGGGACGTGCAGCGTGTAGGAGATCTCCTTCTGGTCGTAGATCGTGTCCTCGGTCGTGCTCCGCTCCTGCCGCTCGTCGAACCAGAGCGAGAACGTGAGCGAGGTCGAGCCGTCGTCGCCGGCCTGCGCGACGTAGTCGGCGCCGGTCACGTCGCTCACCGCGAAGCCCGCGGGGACGGTCTCCACCACGACGGCGTCGCCCGCGAGCCCGCCCATGTTGTAGGGCCGCAGCGTGACGGTGGCGGTGCCGCCGCTCTCGGCCACCTCGACGTAGTTGGTGCCGCGGGCGGCGATGATGACCGGGTTGGCGAGCTGCCAGGCCCACGAGCCGTCCTGGTCCATCGCGTTCATGTAGGACATCAGCGGCTCGGGGACGTACCCACCGGTGAAGGTGTAGACCTTGTTGGGCTGGGTCTGCTGGCTCTGCTCCATGCACCACCAGGCCTCGTCCTCCTCCCCGTACGGGAAGTCGACGGCGTCGCCCACGCCGAGGCTGATGGAGCCGAGCGGGTAGTCGTCGCCGAAGTCGGTCTGCATGTCGCCGGCGCCGAGGTCCTGGGAGTCCACGGCGCGCCACACGTACCAGTAGTCGACGCAGATCTCGTCGGCGCCGAGGTTCTCGACGCGCAGCTCGCTGCCCCAGCGGGACGTGCGCGCATCCACGAGCCCGCGGTCCCACGCCTCGCCGAGCCCGATGCACTCGGGCCCGAGCGAGGCCTCCAGCGGCACGATGGCGAAGCCCTGCGTCGTGTTCGTCGTGATCCAGAGCTTGCCCGTCACCGACTCGCCGGCGACCTCCGGGGTGTAGGTGACGTCGATCGTGGTGGCCTCGCCCGGCGCGAGCGTGACGGGGACGTCGCTCGTCGCCGAGAATTGCTCGCCGTCGACGTAGAGGCTCGAGAGCACGAGGTCGGCGGTGCCGACGCTCGTGACCGTCACCGTCCCGTCGACGGGCTCGCCCCACTCCGACTGGAACGAGAGCGAGCCGGGGTCGACCGCGATCGCGGGGAAGGTGCCGGCGCCGGTGAGCGGCACGAGGAGGGAGGGCTCCACGCCGTCGTTCTCGACGACGAGGTCGGCCGCGTCCTCCCACGTCGTGGGCGTGTAGGTGACGGCGACGTCGAGCGAGTCGCCGGGCGCGACGGGATCGCGCGGGCGGGTCCACGCGATCGTGTAGGCGCCGCTCCCGCTGAGGTAGACGTCCTCGATCGCGACGGGCTCGTCGCCGACGGAGTCGAAGCGGATCGTCCGCGTGATCGGCGCGAGGTCGGCGAGCACGCCGAAGTCGACGGCGTCGGTGTCGGAGACCAGCTCGCGCAGGCCCTCCTCCTCGGGGGGCACGACCTTCTCGAGCTCGTTCTCGACGCAGGCGATCGAAAGCAGCGCGAGCGCGCGCATGGGGGGCTCCGGGGCTCCGCATTGTAGTCTCAGGCCGCGGAGCGTCAGCGCGGATCTTCGGCGCGGCGAGCCCGGGATCGGAAGGCGAGGTCGACCGCCGCCTGCACGCCGGGGGG